>JANLQP010000109.1:0-43746 GCA_031367895.1 Hyphomicrobiales bacterium | reverse complement strand
CCCCACACCCCCGTTGCTCCCTTAACTACAAAAGCCCCCCCCCCCCCCCCGCGGCGGCACGGGGCTCAACCGTTTCCCCGCAGCGGCGGGGAGCGCCACGGCCTTTCGACGTGCAAGCGGACGTTCGGCGCCACGAGCCGAGGCCTTCTGGCCGAAGTCCGAACACGCGGAGCCGGTCGGACCAGACAGCAGAAAGCGCGCCGGCGCACACTAGGAGCCTGTCCGAGCAGGTTCTGTTCAACTGGCCGCAAGTGAAAAGGCGTGATGGCCCAGAAAATGGAGTCCCGGCAGCTCGGTGATGCCCGTGTTGTGGACGGGTTCGCCGCGTCTATCCAACACCGGGAGGTCAATTCAACCAAAATCGAGGTCGTATTTCCGTGTGCACCACCGGAGACTTGTTCGGGACGCCTTTCCTCCGGAGGAGCCTTGCCCATGGCGCACTGCACGCCCACCGTGTTGCCGCCAGCCCCGCTTCCGCCGATAGTGGCTGTCTCACAGGGTGGAACAGGGGCGCGCAATGACCAATCGCAGAGACGCACTGAAGGCTGTGGCCGGTGGCCTCGTATTCGTCGGCTGCAGCTTGCATGGGCACCATGAGGCGCACGCGCAAGCCGCCGCGCCGAAGGCAAAACGCCGCGAGACCGTCATCAGCGGCAAGCGCGTGAAAACCGTCGATATCCACGCCCACTGCGCCGTGCCCGAGGCGCTGTCGTTGATGGGTCAGAAGCTTGCCGGACCGGCCCTCAGAACCGACCTTGACATGGCGACTGAAGTGGCGCTGCGCATTAAGACCATGGACGAGCAGGGCATCGACATGGAGGCGCTGAGCATCAATCCGAACTGGTACAAGGTCACCGACCGCGACCTCGCGAAGAAGATCATCCAGACCCAGAACGAGAAGCTGGCCGAGGCCGTTGCCAAGAACCCCGACCGCTTCGTCGCGTTTGCAACGGCCGCGCTGCAGTTCCCCGATCTCGCAGCGGAACAACTCGAGGAAGGCGTCAAGAAGTACGGCCTGCGTGGCGTCGCCATCGGCGGCAACGTCGCTGGCATGGAGATTTCCGACCCGAAGCTGAACCCGTTCTGGGCGAAGGCCGAACAACTCGGCACGCTGGTCTTCATCCATCCGCAGGGCGACGGCGCGCCGGACATGCTCAAGAACCGCTTCGGCGGCAACGGCTATCTCTCGAACGTGATCGGCAATCCGCTGGAAACGACGATCGCGCTCTCCCACCTGATCTTCCAGGGCACGCTGGATCGATACCCCGGCTTGAAAATCTGCGCCGCGCACGGCGGCGGCTTCCTGCCATCCTACGCGGCACGCTCCGACGAGGGCTGTCCGGTGCGGCCGGATTTGTGCCCCGGCGGCGTGCACGGCACGATCAAGAAGAAACCGACCGAATACCTGAAGCAAATGTATTACGACACGATGGTGTTTTCCGCAGAAGGATTGCGCCATTTGATCGCCGAGGTCGGCATCGACCGCCTCGTCATCGGCACGGACTATCCGTATCCGTGGACGCGGACGGCGGTCGACCACATCCTGAAGCAGCCGGGCATCACCGACGCGCAGAAAACCGCCATCCTCGGCGGCACCGCGATGAAGCTGCTCGGCATCAAGGCGTGAGACGGGAAGCGCGGGGAGCGGGCCCGTCACCTGCTCCCTGCGAGCCACACCAAGAATGCAACGCCACGAACGCCACACTCGAAGCGAGTGTAACGCGGGAACACTTCGGTCGCCGCCCAGTGCGTTGTGCACACACTTGATTGCGGACGCCGGCCTCACCTAGAGTGCTTCGACGAGCGGCAGCGAGGGCCACGGTCTGATGACCGAGCAACAGAAGAATTTTCCGGAGTTCTACGTCACGGCTCCGCAGCCGTGCCCGTATCTCGAGGGGCAATTCGAGCGCAAGCTCTTCACGCATCTGACGCACGACAAGCCGCGCATCCTGGTCGACAACCTGCTCAAGGGCGGTTTCCGGCGCAGCCAGAACATCGCCTACATGCCGTATTGCGACACGTGCCAAGCTTGCGTGTCGGTGCGCGTCGCGGTCGATGACTTCAAACCCTCACGCAACTTCCGGCGCATCATCGAGAAGAACCACGACCTCGCCGGCCGCCGCATGGCGCCAGTGCCGACGTCGGATCAGTACAGCCTGTTCCGCGCCTACATCGACGACCGGCACGGCGAAGGCGGCATGGCGGACATGAGCGTGCTCGACTATGCCATGATGATCGAAGACTCGATCATCGACACTTTCATGACCGAGTATCGCCCGCGCGTTCCCCTCGGCAAGGCCGTGCCGCGCGAGCAGCCGCTGCTGAAGGCCGTGGCGCTGTGCGACCGGCTGACCGATGGCATCTCGATGGTCTACAGCTTCTTCGAGCCGGACGAGGCCGCGCGCAGTCTCGGCACCTTCATGATCCTCGATCACATCGAGCAGGCGCGGCGCCTGGGGCTGCCCTATCTCTATCTTGGCTACTGGGTGCGCGGCTCACGCAAGATGGACTACAAGGCCCGCTTCGGGCCCCAGGAGCGCTTGGGACCGGACGGCTGGCAGCGCGTGAAATGATCGCGCAAGCGGCAGCTGGGGGCGGGTGTACGTCGCGACCGCCAATCGAGGCCGGGCTCACGTCCGGGACGCTGCCCGCACCGGCACACCCGGCACACCCGGCAAGGCTGCAACCGCCGCGAAGCCGAGCGCCAGTCCGCCGATCAGGAACAGATCCGACGCGTTGCCAAGGACGCCGTAGGCCCACGGGAAGACCAACCCGCCGAGAAAGCCGCCGGTGCTGCTGGCGAGGATCATCGCGCGCATGATGCGCGGCATCTCGCTTTGCCGGCCGAGATCGCGGGCGCGAGCTGCCATCAAGCTCGAGAGGCCCGGTTGCGCGCCGAACAACACCGACGAGGCGACCAGCAGCACCGTTGCCGGCCAGAAGTGCGGCATCGCGATACCGGCGCCGACCGCCAGCAGCGACAGAACCAGCGCAACGGGTGTACCGACCAGCCGCGCCAGCACCGCCAGCAACGGTGGTCCGAGGATCGCGAACAGGCCGACGATGCTCCAGTGCATGCCGCCGGTCGGGATTCCGAGAGACAGATCGCGCGCCAGGAAATCCACCCAGTAGAGTGTGTGCGGCACGATCCCGAAGCCGAACAGGACATGCGCCAGAACCAATCCGATGAGAGCAACACCGCGAATGCTTCGGTCGGGCCTTTGGTTGCCCACTTCGCAACCGGCGGTCTCTTGCTTTGGCCTTCGGTTGCCCACTTCGCAACCGGCGGTCGACTCGGGCGCCGGCTGCCAACCCCAGAACGCGATCAGCAGCGCTGCGAGCCCTATGAGCGCTAGCCCAGCCCACGCCTCCAGCAGCCCAAACTGCAGCAGCATCGGCACGAACACGCCGGACGACAGGATGCCGAGACCAACGCCCGCGAACACGAAACTGGCTGCCACAGGGCGGGACGCGGCCGGCGCCGTTTCCGCAATCAACGCCAAACTGTGCACCATGATCAGCCCGGTTGCGACGCCTGCAACACCGCGGCAGGCAGCAAGCCACAAGAACCCACCTGGATAAATCGATCCCGCGAGCCCGAGCAGAGCCAGCACCGCTGCGCAGCGCAGCAGGACCCGCCGGCGCACGAGCTTGAGCAACCAGACCGAAATGAATGCGCCGAACGTGAACGCCATCAGGTTCGCCATGCCGACGCGGCCAGCCTCGACCGGCGAAAGTCCCCCGATCGACACCAGCGCCGGTACCATGGCGGAATAGGAAAAGCGGCCGAGGCCCATACCGAGAAACATGCCGCCACCGCCGCCGAGTGCGATGCGCCGCCACGCTGGATGTCCCTGACGCTCGGCTTCGTGCGCTGCCGAGGAGATGCCCGCCGCCCATCCCGCCGCTCGCGGTGTCACCGCTTCAGCTCCTGCTCGATTTTGCCGAACATGTAGCTCCACTTGGCGGTCTGCGCTTCAACCAGCGACTTCATCATGGCGCGCACTTCCGTCAGCGCCGCGCATTGCGGCTTCGCCGTGCTGCTACCCTCATCGCCAACCGTCTGGATCTTCTCGAGGAACGCGGCCGACCGCTCGTCGTATTCGGCGATCTTGGTGTCCTGCACCAGGGGCGCCGCCTCCTTCAGGAACTGGTCATGGCTCCAGCCGCGCTTGTCCTTCAATTCCTTGAGGCGGGCCTGGTAGGATGGCTTGTGCTTTTGGTTGAGGTCGCGGAGCGCGTTGGCTGCCTCCGACACGACCGCTTCGAATTCCGATTTCTCGCAGGCATCCGCCCCTCCTGACACGATGACCATGCACAGCGACACCAGACTTGCCGGCCCCAATACCGCCGGCTGCCCCGTCAATCGGTAACTCAAACCTGCCATTCGCCGCCGCCCCCTTTGGTTGCGGCTACATTGCCCCAATTCGGGTGTGCGCGCCAAGCCTTGCGAATGCTGGTGTGAAATCTGTTGTCGGTAACCTTGTGCCGGCAAGTAATCCCCCATCCCGGCACCCATGGGATGCTCGGCCCATCGAACTCGCGTTCATGGAGCTACCCCCGTGTTGCCCAACTCCGCCCCCTTCGCCAACCACGATCGTCACACGATAACCGGACCAGCCTTTTCCGTCATTCGCGCCACACGCACGGCGGCGCCCCGTCCCGCATCGGCGGGCGCACCGGATCCGACCGGTTACGACCGGGCCCGCGATCTCCCGAGCCTGATCCCGCTTTGGCCAGCCGAGATTGCCGACGCTACGACCGCAGGCGGCAGCCAAATCGTGCAAAAGCTGCGCCGTGCGCTGCGCGAAGAGCGTCAGCGCGGCTTGGCCGGACATTGGGCGTACAACCTCACGCGGCATGCAGCACTACTTCGCGCCTACAGGCATGAAGTGGTGCGGTTGGAGGCGGCGGTTGCGATGGAGAGAGAGGTCTGACCGGCGTGCCCCGCGCAATCTCGAGACGCGATTAAGGGTTTGTTGAGCAAACCGACCTACGCTCCGGCACCGTGTTCTGGCGTGCCCAATCTGGTGCAGCATTTCAACTCGAGGGCGGGAGAGCTGAATGGAAAACGTCGTATCGACGGGCGCAGGCGAGCGTGCCAGGCTTCGCCTTTCCACCATTGTCTCTGTAACCTCGCTCACGGCTGGATTGTTTTTTGCCTCCGGCTTCGCCGCCCTGAACTACCAGATCGCCTGGCAGCGATCACTGTTTGGCTGGTACGGCGTCGACCTCGACTCCGTCAGCGCCATCGTCTCCATCTTCATGCTGGGCCTTGGCGCCGGCGCGCTGATCGGCGGCTGGCTGGCGGACCGCTTTCCCCGCCACCGCATCCTCACCTTCTCGATCGTCGAACTGTTGATCGCCCTGTTCGGATTCGTCAGCCTCGACGTCATCGACGGCATGGGCACGCTGTTGGCCACCCAATCGTTGCCGGTCATCGTCGCGGCGACGTTTGCGATCTTCGCGATCCCGACCTGCGCAATGGGCGCGACCCTGCCCGTGCTGGTTACGGAATTGACCGCGCGGATCGGCAACGTCGGGGAGTCGACGGGGCAGCTTTACTTCATCAACACGCTTGGCGCCGCCACCGGCTGTCTCGCGGCCGCCTTCGTCATTTTGCCGTTCGCCGGCCTGGACGGCGTCGTCCTGATTGCGGCATGCGTCAATCTGGCGATCTCGGGAACCGCCACAATCGCCTTCAAATACGGGATCCTGAGGTCCGCGCCATGATATTTCCCGCGCATATCATCTCATTTCTCGTCGGTTTCCTGTCGCTCGGCGCCGAGACCTTGTGGGTGCGAACCTACGCGTTCGCCAACCAGTCGACGCCGACGTCACTGGCTGTCGTACTGGCTATTTATCTGCTCGGCATCGCCCGCGGCGCCAGCGTTGGCGGCACGTATTGCAGAACCTCCGAAAGGCTGGTGGAGATCGGCACCCTGGCCATTCTTGCCGCATCGGTGGTGATTGCCTTGTCGCCGGCATTGATCGTCGCGTTGCCCCACTCGTCGTTTTCCCTCCTGCCGTTGATCTACCTGCCGGCGTTCATCTATTCGATCTGCTTTCCGATCTGCCACCATCTCGGCACGCGGTTGGCAAAGGGCAACATCGGCAAGTCGCTATCCCGCGTCTATGCCGCCAATATCCTCGGAAGTGTCACCGGTCCGCTGGCCGTCAATTTTCTGCTGCTGCAATACGTCTCGACGCAGACCGCGTTTGCGGTGCTTGGCAGCGCCGGCCTGATCGTCGCGGCGAGTCTTGCCTTGCTCAACCCCGTGCGCCTGGTCGTCATCCGGTCGTCGGTTGCGGCCTGCCTGGTCGGCTTTGCGGCGATCGCAGCCGGCGCCTGGGCGCCATTGACCTGGCCGGGCAACGGTAACTGGTTGATCGCCAAGCTCGCCATCGTCAGCGATCCGATCAGCCATGTTGTCGAGACACGGCAAGGCATCGTCGTCGCACATAAGGACGTGGTGAAGGGTGACAGCGTGTTCGGTGGTAACGTCTATGATGGTCGCACCAACGTCGATCCGCGAATCAACTCGAACGGCATCAACCGCATCATCGTGCTCTCGGCGCTGACGCCACGGCCAAAGCGCGTGCTGGTGATCGGCCTTTCGGTCGGTAGCTGGCAACACATCATCGGCGGCTTCCAAGGCGTCGAGCACATGGACGTCATCGAGATCAATCCCGGCTACATCGATCTCGCACGTAATTACGATGCTCAGAAAACGGCGGTTAACGATCAGCGCGTGCGCCTGATCGTCGGCGATGGCCGCAAATTCCTGCGCCAGCACCCGGACCTGACCTATGACCTCGTGGTCATGAATACGACGTGGCACTGGCGGATGTACGCGTCGCTGTTGCTGAGCCGGGAATTTCTGACGCTGATCAAAGGGCACATGGCGCCGGACGCCGTGCTCACCTTCAACACGACGGGCTCGCCGGATGCGCTCAAGACGGCGACGGCCGTATTCCCGCACGCCTACCTCTATGACAATTTCACGATTGCAGGATTCACCGATTGGAGGAGCAAACTGGCTGGACCGGAAGCGGTTGCCAATTTGCGCAGTATCCACCCCGCCGGGAAGCCGCTGTTTGGCCCCAACGACAATGACCTGATCACCGATTTTACCGATCGCCAGCGGATCCAGGATCTGGCGGCGGTCGAGGCAACAGCTGGGCGGCCCGCTGAAATCATCACGGACCGCAACCTGATCACTGAGTATCGCTACGGCCGCTGATCGTGACCGAGCCCTGAACGTTGGCGCGGGCCGAAACCCGCGCCCCCCCCTCATTGGGTTGCCTTGCCCCAGATCTGCTCGACGCGGGCGTCGCGGCCGCAGCCGTAACGATAGGTTTTGTAACGGATCGGGCTCTTCTTATAAAAATCCTGGTGGTAGTCCTCGGCTGCGGTGAAGGCTCCGGAGTCGCGGATCGGGGTCACGATCGGCTGCTTCAGGAAACCGCTCTTTTCGAGCTTTTCCTTCGAGGCGAGCGCAATCTGCCTCTGCTCGGGCGAGTGGGCGAAGATCGCCGTCGCGTAGCTTTCGCCACGGTCGCAGAACTGGCCGCCCGCGTCATGCGGATCGACGTGGCGCCAGAAGTAGTCGACGAGCTTCTGGTACGACACCTTCTTCGGGTCGAACGTCACCTGGACAACCTCGAGGTGGCCGGTGCCGCCGGCCGTAACCTGATTGTAGGTCGGGTTCTTGGTGGTGCCGCCCATGAAGCCCGACACGGTCGCAAGAACGCCCTCGACCTTGTCGAAGTCGGCCTCGACGCACCAGAAACACCCACCCGCGAAGGTCGCAACCTCCGCCGACTCGGCAGGCTTCGCCGGGGATGTCTGCGCCTGAGCGATCATCGAGCCAGCCGCCAGCATGAGCACAGCGAGTGCTGCACTGAACGAACGGTGCATCGCGCACCTCCTGAGTTGCGAATTTGGTTACAAAACCGGCCAGATCAGCTGGTCCGGTCGTCAGTCATTCGATCACGACTTCGACTCTGCCTTGGCGCCCGGCACGAACTTCATTGCGACGCCGTTCATGCAGTAGCGCAATCCTGTTGGCTTCGGGCCGTCATCAAAGACGTGACCGAGATGGCCGCCGCAGGTGGCACAATGCACCTCGGTGCGGACCATGAAGAACTTGCGGTCCGTGGTGGTGGCGATGGCGTTGTCGACTGGCTTCCAGAAGCTCGGCCAGCCTGTGCCGCTGTCGAACTTGGTGTCCGACTTGAACACCAGCGTGTTGCAGCCGGCGCAATGGAAGTCGCCGGGGGTGTAGGTCTTGTCCAGCGGGCTGGTAAATGCGCGCTCCGTGCCGTGGTCGCGCAGCACGTGGTACTGCTCGGGTGTGAGGATCTTTTTCCACTCCTCGGGCGTCTTGGTCACGGGGAACGTCTCCTCTTTCGGTTCTGCAGCGCTGACGGTGCCCGCTCCGGACAGGAGGGCGGCCGTCGCGGTGGCGAGACTACTGCGGGTAAATGTGCGTCGCGAAAGCATGGCAGTTCTCATCTGGGTCTGCGCCTTCAGATGCCGATTTGCACATCCGGCGCGGTTGGCTTGCCACGTGTATAACTTGAACAACAAGGTGCGGCAAAATCAAGCCTGGTCACGGTTTGGCGAGCAGGAGTTGATAGCGGCTGCCGACGTTGTTGCCAACGGTGGATGCAGCGGGTATCTCGCTGTGAGACATGTTGCGGATGCGATTCGCGGCCGACGATATGCCTACACCTTCCGACGCTCACGAGCGCTTCCAGCGCGGGCCCGCTTTGACCACGCAGGACCATCCTTGGGGCACACCCATGACGCAGCGACCGCTCCTCGCCATCGTTCTCGGTGCCGGAAAAGGCACCCGGATGAAGTCCGACCGGCCAAAGGTGCTGCATCAGGTGGCCGGCCTGTCGATGCTGGGCCATGTGCTCCGCACGGTGAACGCTGTTGGTGCCGCGAGGATTGCCGTCGTCGTCGGCCCCGGCATGGATCAGGTTGCCGCCGAGGCACGGACATACGCAATCGGTGCAGACGTCTGGGTGCAGGCCCAACAACTCGGCACTGGCGATGCGGTAAAGGCAGCGCGCGCGTCGATCGAGAAGCACAACGGACACGTGATCGTCCTGTTCGCCGATACGCCGCTGTTCCAGCCGGAAACACTATCCGCCGTGGCTCAAGCCCTGGACAACGGCGCCCACGTCGCTGTGGTCGGGTTCGAAGCTGCTGACCCGACCAACTATGGCCGCCTCGTGCGTGGTGCCGACGGCAAGCTCGAAGCCATCCGCGAACACAAGGACGCGAGCCCCGCCGAACGCGCGATCACGCTCTGCAACGCAGGCGTCATGGGGTTCCGATCCCAGCACATGCTGGCGATCCTGGATGCGATCGGCAACGCCAACGCCAACAGCGAATTCTACCTGACGGACGCCGTCACCATCGCCCGGGCACGGGGGCTCGCGACCGATATCATCGTCTGCGCCGAGGACGAGGTGCTCGGCGTCAACTCGCGCGATCAACTCGCCGAGGCCGAACGCATCTGGCAGCAACGGCGCCGCAAACAGGTGATGCTGGACGGCGCAACGCTGATCGCGCCGGACACAGTGTGGCTCTCGTACGACACTGCGCTCGGCCGCGACGTCACTATTGAACCCAATGTGTTCTTTGGTCGCGGCGTGACGATCGAGGATGGCGCGATCATCAAGGCGAACTGCCATTTCGACGGCGCCGACGGCAAGAGCAAACAGGGCGTCCGCATCCGAGCCGGTGCCGAGGTTGGCCCCTACGCGCGCCTCAGACCCGGCGCCGATATCGGCCCCGGCGCCCACATCGGCAACTTCGTCGAGGTCAAGAACGCAACGCTGGAAGCCGGCGCCAAGGCCAATCACCTCTCTTACATCGGCGATGGCCGGGTCGGCGCCGGGGCCAACATCGGGGCCGGCACGATTTTCTGCAACTACGACGGTTTCTTCAAGCATTTCACGGAGATAGGTCCAGGTGCCTTTGTCGGCTCGAACACCTCGCTGGTGGCGCCGGTGAAGATCGGGGCCGGCGCCTTCGTCGGCTCGGGCAGCGTCATTACCAAGGACGTGTCGCCGGACGCATTAGCGATTGAGCGTGCGACACAGGAGGAGCGGCCCGGCTGGGCCGCCAAATTCCGGGCCGTGATGCAGCGCCGCAAGGACGAAAAGGCCGCGAAAAAGGCGTGAAGACGTGTTCGCCAGAGTTGGCCGTGTGTTGCTTCAGCAAGGCTTCGTAAACGCGCGACATCGAAATTGAGTTGAGACCGGTGCGATTCTTGCTCACGGTCTTGCTCACGGACTTGCTCACGGTCTGGCGCCGATGGTTTTCGCAGCGACGTTTTGCAGGCGTCTGATGTCTAGGCGTCTGTTTGCAGGCGTGTGTGGGTGACGAAATTCGGGCGACGCATGTGCATGGGCGCTGCGTCCTGGGGACTTAGCCGAGCGAGGAACAAAGCGATGTGTGGGATTGTCGGAATCCTAGGCACCAAGCCGGTGGCATTGGACCTGGTCGATGCGCTGAAGCGGCTCGAATACCGCGGCTACGACTCTGCGGGTATCGCGACCATCGAGGCCGGAAGCCTCCAGCGCCGGCGCGCCGAAGGCAAGCTGCGCAACCTGCAGGACCGTCTCACAGCCGAGCCGCTCGCGGGCCACGTCGGCATCGGCCATACCCGGTGGGCAACCCACGGCAAGCCGACCGAGCGCAACGCGCATCCGCACATGACGGACCTGGTCTCCGTCGTCCATAACGGTATCATCGAGAACTTCCGCGAACTCAAGGAGGAGCTGACCCGCGCCGGCGCCGTGTTCGCATCCGACACCGACACCGAAGTCGTCGCCCACCTCATCACGCACGAGATGAAAAAGGGCGCCGGGCCGATCCCCGCAACCAAGACTGCGCTCGCTCGCCTCAAGGGCGCCTTCGCGCTCGCCATCATCTTCTCGGGCGAGGACAACCTGATGATCGGCGCCCGCGAGGGCAGTCCCTTGGCGATCGGTCACGGCGACGGCGAGATGTTCCTCGGCTCCGACGCCATTGCGTTGGCACCGTTCACCAGCCAGATCACCTACCTCGACGAGGGCGATTGGGTCGTCCTGACGCGCTCGAGCCTCGATATCCGCGACCGGCATGGCCGCCGCGTCGACCGGCCGATGATCACCTCGCAGGCGTCCGGCTTCCTGGTCGACAAGGGCAATCACCGACACTTCATGCTGAAGGAGATCCACGAGCAACCGGAAGTGATCAGCCACACGCTGACCAATTACATCGACATGAGCGAAGGCCGGGTGAACTTCCCCGACATCGGCATCGATCTCGCTTCGGTCACGCGCGTCACCATCTCGGCTTGCGGCACGGCCTATTACGCCGGCCTCGTCGCGAAGTACTGGTTCGAACGCTACGCCCGCATCCCCGTCGAAATCGACGTCGCCTCGGAGATGCGCTACCGCGAGCCGCCGCTGCCGCCGGGCGGCCTTGCCGTGTTCGTCTCGCAGTCCGGCGAGACCGCCGATACGCTGGCAACACTTCGCTATTGCAAGGCGAACGGCCAACGCATTGCCGCCGTCGTCAACGTGCGCACATCGACTATTGCGCGCGAAAGCCACGTTGTGCTGCCGACGCTGGCCGGCCCCGAAATCGGCGTCGCTTCGACCAAAGCGTTCACCTGCCAGCTCTCGACGCTCGCCTGCCTGGCCCTCGCCATGGCGCGCGCCCGCGGACAGATCAGTGCCGACAAAGAGCGAGAGCTGGTCCGCGCCCTCACCGAGGTGCCGCGGCATATATCGACGCTGCTGCGCGACGAACGCAAATACGAGGAACTGGCGCACTCGCTGTCGAAAGCCCGCGACGTCCTCTATCTCGGCCGCGGCATGTCGTACCCGATCGCGCTCGAAGGCGCGCTGAAGCTGAAGGAAATCTCCTACATCCACGCCGAGGGGTATGCGGCGGGCGAGCTCAAGCACGGGCCGATCGCCCTGATCGACGAGAACGTGCCGGTGGTCGTGGTGGCACCGGAGGACGAACTGCTGGAAAAGACCATCTCGAACATGCAGGAAGTGCATGCGCGCGGCGGCCAGATCATCCTCGTGTCGAACGTCGAGCCCGATGCCACCGG
The DNA here is from genome assembly GCA_031367895.1 of Hyphomicrobiales bacterium. Lineage (GTDB taxonomy): Bacteria > Pseudomonadota > Alphaproteobacteria > Rhizobiales > Hyphomicrobiaceae. The sequence goes on along the minus strand of JANLQP010000109.1, from coordinate 31,615 downwards.
CTGCTCGGTGCTGGCACATTTCCGGATGCCGACCGTGCACACCTTCGTCACGCCGCTGATCTATGCGATTCCGATGCAGCTGATGGCCTATCACACGGCCACCTTCATGGGCACCGACGTCGATCAGCCGCGCAATCTCGCCAAGTCGGTAACGGTTGAATAACAACTGTGGAATAACAGACCATCGTCGAGGGATAACGCGCAACACGGGTTTGCCTCAATCACTTGCTTTGTCCTACACTCGGCGTGAAGAGGGTGTTTGCGCGTTTACAACACGGTCGAGGTAGCTGCCATGGCTCGGGACGGCATGGCTCGCGATGGTCTGTCGCTGGCGCACTCAGCACGTATCGCCGTTGTCGGCGCGGGTCTGCTGGTTTTGAGCGGCAGCTTGTGCACGGCGCAAAGTCCGCAGGAACCGGCAAAGCAAGAATCCACCAAACCGGCCAAAGCATCAAAGAAGAAGGCGGCGACCAAGGCCGAGTCTGCCGAAAAGAACGAGAACGCTGAGGCCGGCAAGAAAGCCGATCCCGCCGAGGTGCAGAAGGCGCTGGATACGGCCCAAAAGTCACTGGATTCCGGTAAATTCGACGCTGCCGGCACACAGGCCGGCAATCTGATTTCCAAGGGTGGCCTCGATTCCCGCTCGATGGCGCGCGCGCTGGCCATTCGCGGCCACGCCCACAAAAAGCAGGGCAAGCCTGCCCAGGCGATCGCGGATCTCCAGAGTGCGCTGTGGCTCAAGGCCGGCTTGAATGACACCGAGCGCGCGTCGGCCGTTCAAGCCCGCGTCGAAGCCTATCGCGAGGCGGGGCTCGGTGAACCGCCGGCCATCGGCGCCAACAAAGCCAAGGCCGGCACAGACACCAAATCGGCAGCGCAAGAGCAATCCAGACCGATCGCCACGGCTGCGGTGACGCCGCGCGCGGCGGGATCTGCCCAGGGACCGGCCCCGGGACCGGCCCAGCCCGCGACATCCAGCAGCACCGGCAACTTCTTCTCGAATCTGTTCGGCCAGAAGCCAGCGACACCACCGGCACAACCGGTCGCGACGCCGGCCGCCCCTGTCAACGCAGCCGTCTCGTCCTGGTCCGAGGCAACCACTGCCAAAGCCCCGGCACCGAAGGCTGCTGCAGCCCAGCCGAAGCCGAAAGCGATGCAGGTCGCTTCAGCCGCTCCTGCCGCGGCTGCAGGCACCACTGCCGCCAAGCAGACCGGCACGATCACCCTGCAGCTCGCCGCCGTCGGTAGTAAGGCGGAAGCCGAGGCCATTGCCCAGCGCGTCAAGAACGATTACGGCGCTCAGATCGGCCAACGCAGGTACGCAATCAACGAGGCTGCATTCGGCGGCGGAACATTCTATCGCGTCCACATCGGTCCGTTCAGCGATCAGGCGGAGTCCCAGGCCCTTTGCGCCACCCTGCGCGGCAAAGGCATCGATTGCATGCTGGTCCCCAACTGACGGATACGCCACCGCTCGACGTTCAGGTAATTGCAGCGCCTCGCTGTCTCCTGTACATCATGCTCGGTCCACCGGGAGCAACGTAGAGCGTTCCGGCGTGATGGAGCGCCATGCAGGACAAGCCAACGAAGAAGGGCAAAATCCAACCGGCCGGCACGGACGCTGTGCATGAGTTGGTTACGAACCCTGCCGTGCCGACGCACACCGTGCGGCTGAGTGCGCGCCTGCGTAATTATTTCCTGACTGGCCTCGTTGTTGTCGGCCCGGTGACGATCACGATCTATATCGCCTGGTACGTGATCAACGCGTTCGACAGCTGGGTGAAACCATACATCCCGAAAATCTATAACCCGGACAGCTACTTGCCGTTTGCTGTGCCGGGTGCGGGACTGCTGTTCGCGGTCGCCGGATTGACGCTGATCGGCGCGCTGGCCGCCAACCTGCTCGGCCGCTCCATGATCAGCGCCGGCGAGATGATGCTCGATCGCATGCCGATCGTGCGGAACGTCTACAAGGCCTTGAAGCAGATCTTCGAGTCCGTGGTCTCGGCAACCGGCCCCGAGCAGCCGTTCAACAAGGTCGGGGTGATGGAATTTCCCTCGCCCGGCATTTTTGCCATCGTTTTCATCACCGCGCCGGCGACCAGCGAGATCCGCAACGCCGCGCCGGCGGACAGCGATCTTGTCGCCGTATTCATGCCGACGCACCTGATGCCGCCGTCGGGCTTCACGGTGTTCGTGCCGCGCGCCAAGGTGACGATCGTCGACATTTCCTTCGAGGAGGCCGCCAAGATCATCCTGTCAGCCGGAATGGTGACGCCGGACAGTCAGGCAAAGATCAAGCAAGTCGCGGAAGCGGCCAAGCGCACGGCGAAGAAGGAAAAGACCGACCGCCAGACGAAGGAACGCCCCGCGAAGATCGTCGGATAAAGTGATCGTGGTGATCGTCAGAATGCGCTCTGTTGTCCGAGCGAGCCGATAAACAGCGTCAGCCCGAACCCAAGCACTGCAAGCGCGCCGCCGATGCCGGCAACGGTGCGCACATTGGTTACCCACGGCGCGTTGCCAGCGCCGCCAAGCCGTTCCGCGAGTTCTCGCGAGCCGACCGCGAGGGCCGCCAGCGCCGAGACCGTGATCGCCGTTCCGAGCGCCATGGCGAATGTGGCGAACACGCCGGCCCAGAGCAAGCCTTGCGACAACGCGAAGCCAAGCACGAAGATCGCCCCCGTGCAGGGCCGAATGCCGACCGCCAGCGCGAGGCTCAAGGCGCGGGTCCAGGACCAGTCACCCTCGAGTTGCTTGGGGTCCGGCATGTGGGCATGCCCGCAGCATTCAGAATGATCGTGGTGGTCGTGCCCGTGCTGGTGGCCGTGAGCGTGTGTCCCGCGACCGTGGCCACGATCATGCTTGTGACCGTGACCGTGGTCGGCATCGGAATGCGCGTAGGCGTGGGCGTGGGCGTGCTCATGATCGTGGTGCCCGTGACCGTCCGCATGGGCATGGCCAACATGTGCCGCCGCCAGCTGCCGCTCGGCCAAAAGCTTGCGGACTTGCCCGTAAAGCAGCCCGGCACCCAGCGCAACGATCAAACCCCAGCTGATCGTCTCGAGCCAGGCTTCCGTGACCCTGCGCGTCGCGCCAGTCGCCTTCAGCACGAAAACCAGAATACCGAACAGCAGAATCGCCGACAGCGCCTGGAACAGCGACGACAGGAACGAAAGCGCGATACCGCGCCGGACAGTCTGGTTGTTGGCCAGCACATAGGACGAAATCACTGCCTTGCCATGCCCGGGACCGGCCGCATGCACGATTCCGTAGGCAAAGCTCAGTGCAGCTAGTAGCAGCGTTGCGGTGAACGGCTCAGTGCGGATTTCGCGAATGGTTTGCGCCAGGCGCTGGTTGTAGTCGCCCTGCTTGGCCATCACCCAGGCGTAGAACCCAGATTGCTGCGGCTGTGCTGCCCCCGGCCCACGAGCCGTCAGCCGCTCCACGGACGCCGGCGGCTGTTGCGCTGTAAGTTCGGTCGTCGCGCTGACGGCGCCAAAGGCGGCCATCGCCGCCAGCAGCAGAAGAACACGTCGGAGTTGGCGCATCATGAGCGGGGCCCGCAGGTGATCTTGATGGGTCGCGACGCAGGGAAACTGAACGCCGGTATCTCGGTCTGGTTGGCAAAACCTTGCGGCTTCGGCGAATCGTCGGCTTCGGCTCCGAGATCGACGCGGCACGTCGGCGGCGCGCCGTCACCGAGCTTGATGGGCGTCGGCTTCGCCAGATCGAACGCGATAAAGAAGCTGGGGTCGCCAATCGAAATCGTGAAGTCCGGCGCATCCGAAAGCACCGGCTGACGCAGCGGCAGCGTGAAATTGAGGCTCAAAACCTTGGCTGGGCCACTTGCGTCGGCTTCCGCGGCTTTTTCCGACTTCGATGCGCCGAAGATCAGCCCCCAGAGACGGCCGAAAAAACCGGGCTTCTGGGCATCCGGCGTGGTGGCCGTGCCCGCACGTGGCAGGATCTGCTGCATCGGCAGCTTCGCCTCGTCAGGATCGACCGGCTTGTCGACATACTCCAGCCAGTAGTCCTTTGGCGCCTCGATAGCGAGAGCGCCCTCACCGAGCCGAACCTGCGTAAAATACTGGAACTCAGCCAGGCCCTCGATGTTGACTTTGGCCAGCTCGGCCAACTCCTCGCGAGAATAAATGCCGTCGTTGTTGGTATCGAGCCCCTGCACCGCCATGGCGGTATAGAACTCGTCGAACGTCCACCTGTGCCGCAAGCCCGTGATGCTGCCCTGGCTGAACAGCACGGTCGTCTCCGCCGTCACCCAGACGTGTGGGTGGGCAGCAGCAGGCGCCAGCGACAGAACCATGGCTGCCCATGCGCCGGCTGTGCCAAGGCCAAGCACGGTGAAGCTGTTGCGGGTGATGCTCATACTGCTCGGTCTCCGGTGCCCCAGAATCTCAGGGGCAACTGACCGTCATAATAAAGCAACTCGAAGGCAAAGGGGACAACTTGCGCACGCATCTATGGCGACGTGCTCTGGCTCGCGCGCAAATCCGCGAATCGTCGCCATATCGCGGCGCCGCGCGCTATCGCGTCTCACGCCCCCGAACGGGCCTGCTGGCCACGCCAGGCCGGAGCCATGTCAGCCGGAGTGAGCGTGTGATTTGCCGGTGCGATTGCCGCTGCCGGCGCCGGATTCGTGCGACCGAACATGCGCTCGGTGGCGAGATCGACGACCATCTTGGAGCCGAACTGCAGCTTCTGCTGGAACACTGACCAGTACTCGCTGCCCTTGATGCAGACGCCCTTGTTGCGCTCGCAGAATGTAGCGGCGTGTGTGGCAGCGTCAGCCGCCGTCTTGTAGAGCTTCTCCTGTTGCTGGCCGTCTGTCGGCAGCAGCAGAACGACAAGCGACAACCAGAACGCGGTACGAATGAGTTTCATGCCCTATCCCCGTGTGATGCGTGGGATCTTTTGGCGATCCCTTGTTGTGACCCTTTCCTTGTAACAGGCCCGAGCAAAGGCCAACCCAATGCGGGCACTGCATTTTTCCGCGAATTCAGCTGACATTTTCGACAAAATTGCCGCGTATTTTATCGAATATCGGCCCGCCCGGGAGCACACGCAAAGCGTGACAGGCTGGCTACGGACGAGCCGCGTCCCCGGCAAAGTTGCCGCACCCACTCACCCTCGACACGGGAATGCCTTAATCCGGTTCTTATTGCCAACTCGTCACGGGATCGAGGCTTTCATCGGCCCCGTGCCGGACGAATTTGGGCGATGGCTTCGAGCCGGAGGCGCGTCTTCGACACGACGATCTGATGCGATGGGCAGCGCCCTGCATGCAGATCTTGAAGCTTAGGGGAGGCTGGCTTGGCCGGCGGATTTGGAAAGGCAAGGGGTTCCATGACTGTTCACGCTCGCAACCGTGGTCCGCTGGCGCGCATGATCGGCGCAGCCGGCAGCGTTTCGTTGATTGCTGCCCTGGCGTTCGCTACGGGCGCGATCGCACAGGAGAAGAAGGCTGCACCTGCAAAGAAGGAGGCGACACCTGCTGCGGCGGCGCCTGCCGCCGGTGGCGCGCCTGCCGCCGAGCAGGTGATGTGGGTCAAGCTGTGCGAAAAAGCGCCGGTCATGAGCCAGAAGGACGGCAAGGACGTCCGCGAGGACAAGACCATCTGCCTGACGCATCATGAGCGTCTCGACGGCAACACCGGCATGGTGTTGGTTTCGGCAGCCATTCGTGCGGTAGAAGGCCAGGAAAAGCAGCACCTGATGGTCATGGTGCCGCTGGGCATGGCCCTGCAGCCGGGTCTGCGCGCCTCGATCTACAGCAAGGAGCTGTGGGACAAGGCGCAGAAGAACGAGAAGGTGGACGACGCCAATCTGAAGCCCGAACAGCTGAAGTTCACGCTGTGCCACCCGGCCGGCTGCACCGCTGAGATCGAACTCACCAAGGAGTTCCAGGACAAGCTGAAGACCAATGCCGGCCTGATGATCTTCTCGATCAACGGCAACGGCCAGGTGATCGCGTTCCCAGTGCCGCTGACCGGCTTCGCGCAAGCTCTCGACGGCAAGCCTGCCGACAATCAGGAATACATGAAGCAGCGCAAGGCGCTGATGGAGATGATCGGTCAACGCCAGCAGGCCGCCTTCGAGGAATACAAGAAGCAGCAGGACTCCGGCGGTAAACAGCAGCCGACAGGGGCCACCGGCACGGCACCTGCCGCTGCGCCGGCCGAGAAGAAGAAATAAGCAGTTCTGCATGTTCGCAGGTAACTCAGGGACGGCGGGGGCAGCTCCGACGTCCCTTTTTGTGTGGCACCCCTGCAAGCCTGTGCGCGCCTGCCTTGCATCCGCCGCTTGACCCGCAGGCGCCCACCCGCTAGCCCACTGATCGGCGGCCACAATCCAAGATCAATGCTGCCGATTCCCGGGGGGAATTCTGCTTTATGCCGCCACACTCCGAGCCGAAGGGACCGCTCGCGCGCTATCAGGCCCGCGTAACGGCTGGCGAGATGGACGCGGACGCCGCGCAAGGGGCAGCCGCTACTCAGCTCGAAAAATTGGCGACGGACCTTTCCACCTGGCGCCCCAACCGGGGCTTCATCGGTAGCCTGTTCGGAAGGAAGAGCCCGCCCCCCAAAGGCCTCTACATCCACGGCAAAGTCGGTCGCGGCAAGACCATGCTGATGGACCTTTTCTATGAGGCGGTCGAGTTCAAGCCGAAGCGGCGCATCCACTTCCACGAGTTCATGGCTGAGACGCATGACCGGATCACAGCCGCCCGCAAATCGGTGGAGGGCGATCCATTGCCGCGTGTTGCCAACGATATCGCCGACGGCTGCGGCCTGCTGTGCTTCGACGAGCTGCACGTCACCGATATCGCCGACGCCATGATCCTCGGCCGTCTGTTCAAGGGCCTGTTCGAGCGGCACGTGGTGATGGTGGCGACCTCGAACGTGACGCCGGATGGGCTCTATCGCAACGGACTCAATCGCCAGCTGTTCCAGCCGACAATCGCGCTGATCGAGGCCAATCTCGCCGTGCGCGAGTTGGCATCGGCCAAGGATTTCCGGCTGGAGAAGCTCGAAGGCCAGACGCTCTATTTCACGCCGGACGATGCCACGGCACGCAAGGCACTGAACGCGGCCTTCACGCGGCTGACGGGGCTGTGGCAGGGCAAGCCCGAGGACGTCGACGTCAAGGGGCGCATTCTGCATGTGCCGAGCGCGGCGCGTGGCGTTGCCCGCTTCACGTTCGACGAACTCTGCGACCGCCCGCTGGGCCCGCTCGATTATCTGCACATCGCGCACCGCTATCACACGATCATCCTGGAAGGCATTCCAAGTCTGATCCCCTCGAGGCGCGCGGCTGCGCGGCGCTTCATCAATCTGATCGACACGCTGTATGACGCGCGCGTCGGCCTGATCTGCTCAGCGGAATCCGAACCCGACGAGTTGCATCCGAAGGGCGATGAATCCTTCCTGTTCGAGCGCACGGCAAGCCGCCTGATCGAGATGCGCTCGGAAGCTTATCTGCAAAGCCGCATGAGCCGAATCGAAGCTCAGCCCGACAGCGGGACGCCGACGATCGCGGCCAGCGCCTGACCAGACCCACAAGCGCAGTGAATCGACGTGAGAGGAGTTTTGCCATGACGATGACCATGACGAAGGACGCAGGCCCCCGTGACGCGCTGGCCAAACGCTACGGCGAGAACGCAATTCCAGCCGCCGGCCCCTGGAACAGCGTGATTGCCTCGCTGCTCGATCACCGCTCGGTGCGCGGCTTCAAGTCGGATCCGCTCCCGAAGGGTACGCTCGAAACGCTGGTGGCAGCGGCGCAGTCGGCGGCGACCAGCTCCAACCTGCAGACCTGGTCGGTGGTCGCGGTGAACGATCCTGCCACCCGCGCCGAGTTCGCCAGGATCGCCAACAACCAGAAGCACATCGAGCAGTGCCCGCTGTTCCTGTGCTGGATCGCCGACGTCTCGCGTCTGGAGCGCCTCGGCGAGGAGGAGAAAGTTCCCCTCGAGAACACGCCGTATCTCGAGACCTTCCTGGTCGCGTCAATCGATGCGGCGCTTGCCGCCCAGAACGCCGTGGTTGCAGCCGAGTCGCTTGGTCTCGCCAACGTCTACATCGGCGCCATGCGCAACGACGTGAAGCGCGTCGCGGAATTGCTGCGCTTGCCGCCCGGCTCGGTCTGCGTCTTCGGCCTCTGCATCGGCAAGCCCGCTGACGGCGTCACGAACGCGGTCAAGGCGCGTCTGCCGCAAGCCGCAATCCTGCATCATGAACACTATGATGCATCCGAGGAGCGTCGCCTGCGTGGCGTCTACGATGCGGAACTCGCCGTCTATTCGAAGAAGCACGAGATGGCACAATACACCTGGACCGACCGCGTGCTCTCGCGCGTCGCCAAGATCAAGGCGATGAGCGGCCGGCACGAGTTGAAGGCCCAACTGCGTGCACTTGGCGTTCCCCTGAAGTAAGGCGCTGAACATGCTCGGCATCGCTGCCGACGAAGCGGGTCACATCTCCCGTTTCGTGACGGTGGCGCTGCGCTTGGCGATTTCATCGGCAAGCACGTGGCGGCGGAGTTTGCCGGTGGCCGTGAACGGCAGCTCCGACACGATCAACAACTCCTCCGGCAACTTGTAGTCGGCCACCTCGCCCTTGAGGAACGCCACCATTTCGGCAAGCGTGACGCTCTGCCCTGCCTTCGGGATAACGCACAGGAAGTTGCGCTCACCCAACCGCGCGTCGGCGATGCCGATCATGGCGGCGTGCATGATCTTCGGGTGCGTGTAGAGGATTTCCTCGACCTCGCGCGGGAAGAACTTCTTGCCGCCGCGGTTGATGATCTCCTTGCGCCGCCCGACGATCATGACGTTGCCGTTGTCGTCCACCACGCGGCCGAGATCGCCGGTGCGGAACCAGCCATCGGCGGTGAATGCCTCGGCATTGGCGTCCGGGTTGGCGTGATAGCCAAGATGCACGCTCGGGCCGAGCGCCGCGATCTCGCCGACATCGCCGCGCGGAACCTCGCGGCCGGCCTCATCCAGGATCTTCAGCTCCATGCTGGAGACGACGCGGCCGATGGTGCCGTTGACCGCCAGTGCGTTGTCGGTGAAGCGCGTGTAGGTGTGGAAGCCCGTCTCCAGCATGCCGTAGAGCTCGATCAGGTGTCCGGGCATGCGCGCCTGATAATCTCGGATCGTCTCGATCGCCGCCGATGCGCCGCCTGTAATGACAACGCGAAGCGACGACACGTCGAAGCGCGCAAGGTTCGGCTCGTGCAGCATGGCCACGATCGATGCCGGCGCCGTCGCGATATAGGTGACGCGCTCACGTTCAATCAGTTCCAGCGCCGTCTTCGCCGAGAAGCGTTCCAGCAGTACGGCCCGGCTGCCAGAGAGGATCGTCTGCAACAGGCAGAGATAGCCCCAGTTCAGGCAGACCGGCAGGTAGACCAGCTGAACGTCGAGTTCCGTGACGGCCATGTCGGTGTTGATCTGCACCACGGCCGGCAGTGTCGAGTTCAACGAATGCAGCACGCATTTGGGATTGCCGGTCGTGCCCGACGTAAAGGCCATGCGGAAGATGGCATCGGGATCCGTGCGCACGCGATCCGCAGCCGCAACTGGCGCCGTTCCGGCAATGCCGGGCTCGAGATGATACTCGCCCTCGCCCAGCGCAACTGATCCCAGCTCACCAGCGATGACGATATGCGTCAATGCCGGGATCGCTGAGCGCAACTGCCGCGCCATCGCCACGTAGTCGTGGGCCTTGAACGACGCCGGGCAGATGAACGCGCGGGAACCTGAGAAGCGCAGGATGTAGTCCAACTCGCGAACGCGAAAATCAGGATTGACCTTGTTGCCAACGGCGCCGATCAGCTCCAGCGCGATGTAGACGATCGGAAACGCGATACGGTTCGGCAGCTGCACGGTGACGACATCACCGGGGCCGATGCCGATCCGGCGCAGGAACGCCGCGCAGCGCTCGACCTTGTCTTTCAAAGCGCCATAGGTGATGCGCTCTGTCCCATCAGCGAACACCTCGCGCTCAGGATGCGCCGCCGCGCGCGCAGCCAGGATGTCGAAGATGCACGCGTTCGTCCAAAGGCCGCTGCAGCGCCAGCGTTGTGCCAGCTCGGGCTTGGTCACGGTCTCGAACTGCATGGTCCGCTTTCCCATTGCCGCGCGCTCAGCGTACGCCTCGCAGCAGGCCACCGTCGACCTGGATCGCCGTGCCCGTGGTATAGCGACCGCGCGGCGAGACGAGCAGCGCAACGACGCTTGCGATATCGTCAACCGAGCCGATCCTTCCCATCGGGATCTCGGCTTCGAGCTTGCGGCGCATGGCTTGCGGATCGCCGCCGTCGGCCGCGAACACCTTCTCCAGCCGCTGCGTCTCGATATAACCGGGACAGATCGTGTTGACGTTGATGTTGTTTATCGCCACTTCGATCGACAGCGTCTTGGCGAAGCCGATGACCCCGCTCCACGTCGCCACGGACAGGCCAAAACCGGCGATCGGCTGGATCGCTGAAATCGCCGTGATGTTGAGGATGCCGCCACCGCCGCGTGCCTGCATATGCGGCACCACCGCCCGCGTCATGCGCACGACGTACATCAGGTTCTGCTCGACCGCCTTGGCCCACGCCGTGTCGTCGAAGCTGGCAATCGCGCCGAGTGGCGGCGCGCCATCATTGTTGACGAGGACGTCGATGCCGCCGAACTCGGTGATCGTTGCAGCAACGACGCGAGTGCAGTCGTCGGCACGGCGGCAATCCGCGGCGATCGGGAATATCCGTGCGGCCGACCCGGCTTTCAGCGCGTCCGCCTGCAATGCCTCGGCGGCCTTCGCCAGCCCCGCGTCGCGGCGTGCGGTGATGACGACGTGCGCGCCCTCCATCGCCAGCGTGCGCGCGATGCCGTAGCCGATGCCCATGCTGGCGCCGCCGACGATGGCAACTTTTCCCTTCAGCCCAAGATCCATGTCAGACCGCGCCCTTCACGCCGCATTCGGCCAGGAACCGCTCGCCGTTGCGCCAGAACACCTTTTCGAGGATCTCATTGGCATAACCCTCCGCGCGCCAGTCCTTCACCAGCCGCTCATACGAGAACAGCGGATAGTCCGCGCCGAACAGAATGCGGTCCTTCAACCGCCGCGCGATGTCGTGCTTCAAATCAGGCGTGTGGTACTTCGGCGACCAGCCGTGCAGCTCGTACCAGATGTTGCGCTTGTGCATGAGCACGGCGATCACCTCGGCCTGCCAGGGCCAGCCGGGGCGCGCCGCGACGATCTTCAGTTGCGGGTTGTGGGCCGCGACCCAATCCAGATGCCGCGGGTGGCAATAGTCGAGGATGACGCCGTCGCCGCCCGGCAGTCCAGCGCCGAGCCCCGTGGTGCCGACAAAAATCAGCACGGGAATGCCGGCTTCGGTGCACAGATCATAGTACGGCTTGTAGAGCGGATCGCTCGCCGGCGGCGACAGCGACGCCGAGATCGCATAGCCGAGGAAGCGCTGCTTTTTGTCGATGCAGCGCCGCAGTTCCTTGATGCCCTCAGGCCCGGCGCGCTGCGGATCGATGTGCACCCAGTGGCCGAGGATCGCATCCGGGTGCGCAGTTTCGGTTTCGAACGCGTAGTCGTGCAGCGAACGCATTTCTTCCAACGGGCGGTACTTTGCATAACCGAGATCGAGAATGGCGCGCACGCGGTTCTGCCGGAAGTGATCGGCCATCTCGGCTTCCGTGTGGTACTTCGTCTCCGAATTCCAGGTGGCCCGCTGTTGCGCCAGTTCCTTATCCGTCTGCAAGGGATAGCCGCGGCGCGTGCCCCAGTGTGAATGCACGTCGATGATTTTTGCCGGGAAGTCCTGCATGGGCGCCCCCTCGATTGTGAACGTCGAACCCGCAGTATGTGGGCCAGGCTCGGCGCCGTAAACCGGCTTCTCGAATGCTTCTCGAACGTTGCGACCCAAACCCGCGTATCACGACTTACGCTTTACCGCAGCCCCCGCCTCGTACCAGCCGCGGGTCGCATTGACGATCTTCACGACCGACAGCATCACCGGCACCTCGATCAATACGCCGACGACGGTTGCGAGCGCCGCACCTGAATCAAACCCGAACAGACTGATGGCGGCAGCAACAGCCAGCTCGAAGAAGTTGCTGGCACCGATCAGCGCCGACGGTGCCGCCACGCAGTGCGCCTCGCCGGCAGCGCGGTTGAGGACGTAGGCGAGGCCGGAGTTGAAATAGACTTGGATCAGGATCGGCACCGCCAGCATCGCGATCACAAGAGGTTGTGCCAGGATCTGCTTGCCCTGGAAACCGAACAACAGCACCAGTGTCGTCAGCAACGCGATGAGCGACAACGGTTGCAGCTGCGCCAGAACGGCTTGCAAGCGCGCCTCACCGCCGCCGGCGAGGACCGCGCGTCGTGCGACCTGCGCAATCACCACCGGCACGACGATGTAGAGGGCGACCGAGAGCAACAGTGTCTGCCACGGCACCGTGATCGCCGAGAGGCCGAGCAAAAGCGCCACGATCGGCGCGAACGCGAACACCATAATGACGTCGTTGAGCGCCACCTGGCTCAGCGTGAAGTGCGGTTCGCCGTCGGTGAGGTTGCTCCACACGAACACCATCGCCGTGCAAGGCGCCGCCGCCAACAGGATGAGCCCCGCGATATAGCTGTTGATCTGATCGGCCGGCAGATACGGCCGGAACAGCCAACCGACGAACAGCCAGCCGAGAAACGCCATCGAGAACGGTTTCACGGCCCAGTTGATGAACAACGTGACACCGATGCCGCGCCAGTGTTCCTTGACCCCGGATAGCGCCGCGAAGTCGATCTTGACCAGCATCGGGATGATCATCAGCCAGACCAGCAGCGCGACGGGCAGGTTGACTTTGGCGATCTCGGCGGCTCCGATGATTTGGAACAGCCCCGGCAGCAACCCGCCGAGCGCGATGCCCACAACGATGCACAGCCCGACCCAGAGCGTGAGATAGCGTTCGAAGACAGACACCGGCGGCGCTCCATGGCAATCGTCGTTGATGTGATTTCGGGGCGACAGTTGGAATTCCTCAGCCTCTGTCTATACGCTCCGATCCAGCGATTGCCATCTCCCGCCTAGTCCGCGATAAGCTCTGGCCATGGGACACAACGACATCAAATCTCCGTTCACCGAGGCAGGCTTCCGGGCGCTCGTCGCCGGCCGCCTCGAAGCCGGCCCCTCCGACGGCGTCTTCGATCCGCGTTCGGGCAAGAATTGGGTGCGCAGCGACTGGGATCTCAATCCGGAGATGGTCGCCGATTTCGCGGTGATGGAACCGGCGCGGCCGGCCGCCGTACTCGTGCCGATCATCGCCCGCGACGAGTTGACCGTGCTCTTGACGCAGCGCCCGCACACCATGGCGATGCACGCTGGTCAAATCGCCTTTCCTGGCGGCAAGGTCGAGCAGACGGACGCGGACTTTGCTGCTGCGGCGCTGCGCGAGGCAGAGGAGGAGATCGGCCTCGAGCGCCAATATATCGAGACGCTCGGCTATCTCGACATGTACCGCACCGGCACCGGCTTCAACGTCGCGCCGGTAGTGGCGATCGTGCGCGCGGATTTCAAGTTGAAGCTCGACGAGCGTGAGGTGGCGGAAGCCTTCGAGGTGCCGTTGAGCTTCCTCATGGACGAGGCCAACCACCAGAAGATGAGCCGCCCTTGGCGCGGCCGCGACCGGCATTATTACGCGATGCCGTACGGCGAGCGCTACATTTGGGGCGCCACTGCCGGCATGCTGAAGAACCTGCATCAGCGCGTGTTCGTGCCGTAGATGCCATGTAGGTGGGTGTAATAGCACCGGCTTCTGCACTTGGCCGGGGCGTATTGCACCGATCGAGTGTTCAATAGCCGCTGCATCGGTGCAATACGGCGCGAGTGCACAGTGCCTCTTGCACCCTACAGTCGTCTGTGGGACCGCGCGACATGACCAAACCACCTCTGCCATCGCTCGCCGGCGCTGAATGGCTGCAGCGGGCCGAAACGCAAGCTGTGTTTCGGGCGCTGGCCGCGGCGGGGTTCGCCGCCCGTGCAGTCGGCGGTGTCGTGCGCAATGCACTGATGGGCTTGCCGGACACCGACATCGACATCGCGACGCCGGCACGGCCGGAGCAAACCATAGCCGCGTGCCGGACCGCCGGCCTTGCCACAGTGCCGACCGGCATCGAGCACGGGACGGTGACGGTCGTCGTGCACAGCCAGCCGCTCGAAGTCACCACATTGCGCGCCGACGTCGAAACCGATGGCCGGCATGCCACGGTCGCGTTCACGGACGACTGGGCGGCCGATGCCAGCCGGCGCGATTTCACGATCAACGCCCTTTATTGCGATGCCGACGGCACGGTGCACGACCCGCTCGGCGGGTATGCGGACCTCGTGGCGCACCGCGTCCGGTTCATCGGCGATCCCGATCAACGCATCGCCGAGGACTACCTGCGCATACTCCGGTTCTTCCGCTTCCATGCCGTGTTGGGCGCGGGCGCGCTCGATCCGGCGGGGCAGGCAGCGGCTATTCGCGGTCGGGCCGGGTTGCAGCGGCTTTCGGCCGAGCGGGTGCGGGTGGAGGTGCTCAAGCTGCTGGTGGCGCCGCGGGCATCCGATGCAGTTGCGGCAATGATGGATTGCGGACTGTTGACACAGATCCTGGGCGTGGCGCCGCGTCCGGGCGTGCTGGCGGCGCTGATCCAGGCCGAACGGCTGGCGCAGGCCGGGCCCGACGCCATTCTGCGGCTGTCGGCGTTGACGCTGGCGGTCGGGGAAAACCGCAACGAGCTGGCTGACCGACTGCGCCTCTCCAATGCCGTGCGTGAAGCGCTGATCGTTGTCGATTTGGACTTGTGCCGGCAGTTCGACGGCCTCGAAACCCGAGCAGCCCGGCGGTTGTTGTACCGCTTCGGGCCTGCGTCATGGCGCCGCTCGGTGCTCGGCGCGATGGCTGCGATGCCCGAAAACCAGCGCGCTGCGATGCTCCCATTGCTGGCTTTGCCGCAGATCTGGCCGATGCCCAAGCTGCCGGTAAAGGGCGCCGACGTCCTGGCGCACGGCATGCAGCCGGGCCCAGCGGTTGGAGCGCTCCTCAAAGACCTCGAGGACTGGTGGGTGGCGTCAGACTTCCCCAGCGCAGCCGCCGTGCGTGACCGTTTGGCCGCGCTGGCCGCGGAACGGAAAGGATAACGGCGAAAGCCCCTTTTCTTCACTGATCGGAACGCGTTAGGCTCCTTACCATGGAGATGAGCCTGTCCCGAGTCCGGTCGCGCCTGCCAGCGGCATTGCTGCTACTGACTGCACTCGGCTGCGGCGGGCCCGCCGAGGCTCAGACGGTGGCGCAAGCGCAGGATTGGCAACCGATCACGATTGCGGCCGTTGGTGACTGGAAAAAACCCATGCACCTCGGGCTTCGCGCCGAGCACTGGTCCGATGCCGAGGCGGCGCCGAAAACCGCGCGACCACCGCCGAACCAGTGCCGCAAATGGCAATCGATGGCGCAACAGCTCGGCGAGACGTTTGCCGGCCACACGCTGCGCAACACGGTGTTGAAACGCGTCTGCGGCGCGCCGGGCGATGCGCGCACCGATGATGCCTGGGATTGGCCATGGTCGGGTTTCGCGCAAGGCCGCCTCGCGCCGCCGCGCAAGATTCGCGAGATCGGCGCCTGGGAGATCCGCTGCGGCACCGCAGGCAACCGCCGCCGCTGCGCCATGCTGCACGCCGGTCCGCTCGACATCGGCACACCAACGACGATTGCGGGGCCGCGCCCGGCCGCGATCGTCACGCACTTCGTCATCGACATGGTTGCCGGCCGCGAAAGCGTGCTCTGGCGCATGTTCGTACCGACCGACGCAACTGCTGTGCCGGAGGCGGACACAACAGGCGCGCGCGACCAGAAGCGTGCCATTCGCTATAGCCTCGGCAAGGGTGAATACGTCGAGCGATTCGCCGCTTGCGCGCCGAGCGGCTGCATGATGGAAGCCAACCTGCTCCGCGGCGGCGAGGTGGCGACGCGCCTCTGGGACGGCGAGGATGTGCAGCTCAGCGTCACGCTCGCATCGGGCCGCGCGATCGACGTGGTCGTTCCAGCCTTGGGGTTCCGCGCCAGTCTTGCCGAACTGGTGCGCCAGCGCCGTGAAGAAATGCGCTCCGCGGCGCGGCACTGATGGAGAACCGATGAGCGAGCCGGACCAGCGACGGAGCGGACAACGGGGGCTGGAGTTCGCCTTCGGCCTGATGGCGCTGGCATCGCTGCTGATGGGGCTTGGTCTCTATCTCTTCGGCAGCCGCATCGGCATCGAGGAGGCTACGGGCCGGCTGATTGCATCGGCGTTCATCGTTGCCGGCGTTCTGGATGCGGCCGTGCTGTATTTCTGGGAGCGGCTGTTCGGGCGGCGCGGGTAGGAGGGTAGGTCGGAGTGAGCGAGCCCGCCGATAGGATCGAGTCAAGGGGTGGCGTGAAGCTTCACAATTGCCGCGACCCAACATCCCACGACGGCGCAAGTGATGTTGGGTCGCGTATAATGCACTGCTTGACAGGTGCAACACCCTGGTTACTGCCATGCTTCAGGGATCGGACCCCTTTCCAGGCGTAGGTGGGAGTGAGCCGGCCAATCCCCTGATTTCTGCGCGATCGACCGACCCGGTGCAGTCCGACATCTGACTTGTCGTGACACGGCAAAGTTGTCGGACCTCACGGGCGTATCAGCCGCGCACGGCACTGGAGCCTCGGCCCGTTGGCTCCGACCGACCGGTGCTTTGTCTCCCAGAATGCGCCCGCTCACACCCGCTCGATCACCATGGCGATGCCCTGGCCGACGCCGATGCACATCGAGACCAGCGCGCGCTTGCCGCCGGTGCGTTCCAGTTGCCGCAGCGCCGTCAGCGTGATGCGCGTGCCGGAGGCGCCAAGCGGATGGCCGAGCGCGATGGCGCCACCATTCGGGTTGACGCGCTGGTCGTCGGCCAAGAGGTTGAGGCCCTTCAAGCAACCCAACACCTGCGCCGCGAAGGCTTCGTTGATCTCGATGACGTCCATGTCCTTCAACTCGAGCCCGGCGCGCTCCAACGCTTTTTGCGCGGCCGGCACCGGCCCAAAGCCCATGATGCGCGGCGCCACACCGGCAACCGCGGTCGCGAGAATACGTGCGCGAGGTTTCACGCCCGCCTTGTCGCCCGCGTCGCGGCTGGCGATCAGCAGCGCGGCCGCGCCGTCGTTGATGCCGGACGCATTGCCGGCCGTCGTCACGCCGTCCTTGAAGATCGGGCGGAGTTTTGCCAGCACCTCCATCGTCGTGTCCGGGCGCGGGTGTTCGTCGACGTCGACCACCGTGTCGGGCGCACCCTTCTTCGCGGCCGGTACGTTGACGGCAACGATCTCGTCCTTGAAGAAGCCGGCCTTCTGCGCCGCGGCCCACTTCATCTGCGAGCCGAGTGCGAACGTATCGCAAGCCTCGCGCGTCAGCTGGAAGTCGCGCGCCAGATTGTCGGCCGTCTGCGGCATGGTGTCGGCGCCGAATTCACCCTCGATCTTCGGGTTCGGGAAACGCGCGCCGAGCGAGGAGTTGTACCACTGCATGCTCTTCGGGAACGGGCCTTCCGTGCGGCCGACGACGAACGGCGCCCGCGTCATGCTCTCGACGCCGCCGGAGACGACCACATCGGCTTCGCCGCACGTGATGGCGTGGGCAGCAGCGATGACGGAGTTCATGCCGGAGCCGCAGAGCCGGTTCAGCGTGTTGCCGGGGATCTCGATGGGCAGGCCGGC
The DNA here is from genome assembly GCA_031367895.1 of Hyphomicrobiales bacterium. Lineage (GTDB taxonomy): Bacteria > Pseudomonadota > Alphaproteobacteria > Rhizobiales > Hyphomicrobiaceae. The sequence goes on along the minus strand of JANLQP010000109.1, from coordinate 13,830 downwards.
GCGCAGCAACGCGTGGCGCGCAATGTTGCGGCTATCCTCTCCGGCCTGACCGGCGCAGCCGACGTTGACGTCGTCGATGCTCTCGGCCGTGAAGCCGGACTTCGCGACCATGGCCTTGATCACGTCACCGAGCATGTCGTCGGGGCGCACGCGGGAGAGCGCGCCGTCCTGGCGGCCGAACGGCGTGCGGGCACCGGCATAGATGTAAGCTTCGAGCATGGTCGTGTTCCTTCCCTCGTCGATTGCGCCTTCGGTTTCCCTACGGGAAAACCGGCGCGTGGATACGGTTGGCGCCGTAGGTCGGGTCGAGCCTGCACTTCGAGACCCGACATCCAAGCCTGCGGAACCGGCACGATCTTCGATGAGAGCATTGCATGCAGCGCGCGGTCAGGGCAATCGGCCGAGCAGCTTCAGCCACAGCACCATCAGCGGCAACACGACGAGGAGCCCGACGAGCGCCAGCGGCACCATCATGCGCGTCGCCTGTCCAATGCCCAAGTGCCCCATGGCCAGGCCGACCATCACCGGCACCGCCTCGAAGTGGAAGAAGATCGCTTGCAACCCGGTCATCTCGGCGACGAGGCCGAGCTTGACGGGCAAGCCGGTGGCGCGGGCGACATCGCCGATCAGCGGCGTGACGATAGCGATCGAGCCGACGGTGGTGCCGATGATGGCCCCGAGCGACGACATCAGCGCCATCGCCACGAAGCCGAACGCCGGTGATTGACCTTCGAGCGGCACCAGCGACGTGACGGCGCCGGCGATCAGCTGACCGGCACCGGAATGGGTCAGCACGGCCGCCACGCCCAGAATGGCCGGCACCGAGATGACACCCATCAAGCGGTTGAGATCGAAGCTTTCCCGCAAGCCGACAAGCGCCACCGGCGGCAACAGGCACAGCAGCGCCGCGCCGAGCGCGATCCAACCGGGCTTCAATCCATGCAGAACGTCGGTTGCCCAAAGTGTCACCGTTACAGCCAGTAGAATGGCGAGCCGCCGCGCCGGATGGCCGATCACGAGCGGTTCCGCGGCCGTGGCGGCGAGTGGCGCGGTCGAGGGAAACAGCAGCAACGCGAGTGCCAAAAACGTTGCGCCTTTCGCGAGCCCGAGCACGGGGCCGCAGAGCAGCAGATACTCGGCATATTGCAGCAACGGTCCGTAGATCGTCTCGCCAGCGCCGAGCGCGATGATATTGACGAGGTTCGCCGGCAGAATCGCGTAGCTCGTCGTGAAATTACCGACCACGGCAGTCAGAATCGATGCCGCATAGCCTTTGGAGCCGGGCACGTATCCCGCTTCTTTCGCAACAGCCGTCACGATCGGGATCGTGATCGCCAAGCGCCCCATGGTCGAGGGCACAAGGAAACTAAGTGCCAGCGTCCCGCTGAGGATACCGAACAAATACAGCGGGTAGGACCCCGCGAAGCGCTGCATCAAACTCCGCGCCACGTACCGGCCGAGCCCCGAGCGCTCGGCGGCGGCGCCGATGACGAGACCACCGAAGATCAACATGATCGCATTCGACCAGAACCCGGCGAGAATAACCATCGGCGGCACGACGCCGGACGTAAACGCGAGAGCGAAGAAGATGCCGGCAATGGCGAGGCCCGGCAGCACGCTGGTCGCGAACATCGCGACGGTGGCGAACACGATCGCCAGGCCGAGCGACGCAGGCGCGTCGGCACCCGGAATCGGCGCTAACGCAACAGCAAGCCCGCCAAGCGCGATGAGCGCAAGCGTCAGGACACCCCGCGTCGTCAGCCGGAAGCCCGTCTTTCCGCCGCTCATGCGGTGCGCCCGTCGGCCATGTCCGTGCTGCCCCCCGTTCGATCGACGGTCCTGCGCCGGTCGCGTCCTGCTGTGCTGGGGATCGTCGAGGAACTGAGCGAGAACCTCAAGTGCCAGAGTGTCACTCTGCGACAACACACCCGAATGTCATCCCGTGGCTTGTCCCCGGGACCCATGGTGCCTCGATCTCAATCGATACAGTTAGTGGCACTATCGGTCCCGGCAACCCGTCGGCCTTCGCCGAGGGCAAGCAAATGCCGCGGTGACAACGGATAACATGATCGGCGTTCCGCAAGAGGCCGCCGGAGGGAAAGGGCATGCCGCTGCTGGAGGTTCGAGAACTCGACGCCTGGTACGGGCGCGCGCGCGTGTTGCACGGCGTCGCGCTGACGGTGGAAATAGGCGAGGCCGTGGTTCTCGTCGGCCGCAACGGCGCCGGCAAATCGACGACGCTGAAATCGATCATGGGCCTCGAAACCGAACGCACCGGTAGCATCCGCTTTGCCGGCCAGGAGATCATCGCGTGGCCGACGCACATGATCGCGCGTGCGGGGCTCGGGTTTGTACCGGAGGATCGGCGTATTTTTGGCGGCTTGTCCGTGATGGAAAACCTCGCAGTCGGGCGCTTACCCCCACGCGATGGTCATGCCTGGACGCCGGACGAATTGTTCCAACTCTTCCCCAACCTCGGCACCATGCGCGATCGGCCGGGCGCGCGCATGTCCGGCGGCGAGCAGCAAATGCTGACGATGGCGCGGACACTGATGGGCAACCCAGGCTGCATCCTGCTCGACGAGCCGTCCGAGGGCCTGGCGCCACTGATCCTGGAGGGGATCGCTACGGCCATCCTGGAATTGAAACGGCGCGGCGTCGGGCTGCTGGTCGCGGAACAGAACCTCGGTTTCGCGCGCAGTTTCGCCGACCGTATCGCCGTCATGGAGAACGGCGCGATCCGCTATGCAGGTACGCTTGCAGAGTTCGCTGCCGATCCGACGCGGGTAGAACAGTATCTCGCCGTCTGATGCGCCCGCGCGCATCGATCGATTGAGCGCTCACCACTTCGGCGGCGTCCAATCGACGTCTTCGTCGAGCGGATAAGAGGGGCGCGGGATGCGGCCCCACTGATGCCGTTCGAGTACCGGCGACGTCAGTCCCTCGGTGTCGACCTCGTACACTTGCGTCGGCGGGAACCACGGAATGAAGCCCGCGCGGAAATGCCCGCGCGACTTGACCGCCACCGTATGCGCCTTGCCGATATCGAGGCCGAAAATCTCGAAGAACCCCGGATCCGCCGTCTGTGAGCGGTCCGAAATGACGATCGCGGTGACGCCGCCGATGCGCAGCGCCGCCGACGGGCCGAGTTTCAAGGTGCGCCCCTGCGCATAGCCGAGACGGCCGATGAAGGTGCCGTGATGCAGCCCGACAACTTCGGCGTCCGCCTCGAACGGCGCATCGCAGGGAAGGCCGGGTGCGGTGTTGAATTGCGCGCGGATTTTGCCGCCGACGCCGGCCTTGTGCGCGAGTGCCGCAAGCGGCGGATCGAAGAAGCTGCCGATCAGCACGTCCTTGGCGCCCGACCAGACCAGCGCCGACAACAGCTCGGTTGTACGTCCCGTGCCGCCGCCGCCCGGATTGTCGCCGGAATCGGAATAGATCACCGGTTTGCGGTCGCGATTCTGCGCGATGGCGACGGCTTCCGCCAACGGCGTCAGCTTCTTTTTCCAGCGCGGCTTGTCGGCCCAGCCGCGTTCGGCGATTTCCCGAGCGAGCATGCGCGCACGGCCTAAGTCGTTCCGCGCCGTGACGACGATGCCGACGCCGTTCTTGTCCGAATCCGAGAAGACGAAGCCGCCGAAGATCGAGACGTTGAGGATGTCGCCGGCAAGCTCAGCGCGGCGCCGGTTGCCGAAATCGATCATATCGCCGTAAGGACCGGAGGCCGTCAGCAGGCTCACCGACGCCGGCGTCAGCGGCAGGCGGATGAACGCCGACTTCGGATCGGCGAGCCCGGCGAACATCAGGCGCATGGCCAACGCTGCTTCCTCGCCGCGTTCCATGTAGTCGACATGCGGGTTGGTGCGGTAGCCGACGATCAGGTCGCACTTATCGACCATGCGCTCGGAGATGTTGCCGTGCAGATCGAGCGTCACGACGATGCGCGCCTTGGGGCCGGCAATTTCGCGGGCGAGCGCGATCACTTCGCCGTCGGGATCGTCGCGGTCGGTGGCGATCATGGCGCCGTGATTGGCGACGTAGACGGCGTCGAGCGGGCCGGCCGCCTCGAGCCCGGCGCGGATGCGCGCGAGATACGAGTCCATCAGCTTGCCATCGACGGGGCCGTGCGGGTGGCAGGCGGCAAGCAGGATCGGCACCGTTATCCATGGCCCCGTCGCGTCCATGGTTTTCACGAACGCCGCGGCTTCCCCGATGATGAAGGGGTTCTTCGCCCGCGCGGCTTCCAGGATCGCCTCGCCTTCAAGTTGATAGAAGCTCGTGAAATCGGCTTCGTACGCGACCGGCGCCTGCCGGTTGCTTTCGAGCCAGACGCCGATGATGGCGACGCGCGGGATCTTCATGGAGGTCTCCTCGGCGAGTAGAACTGCGGCGACAGTCATAGGCCGGGCGCGCGGCGCTGCCAACGGGGACATCGGGCACGGGGACGTGCGGCGAGCAATCGCTGCAGCCCCTCATCGCTCCGCCGTCACTCCGCCTCCGTCGCATCGAGCCGCCGGGGCAGGATGCCGAGAATCGGCGCGATGCGGGCGATGATGCGGCCCGTCACGGGCGCGGCGTTGATGCCGGCGGTGATTTGGCCGCGCGTATCGTCGGCGGGCTGCGGCTCGAACAGCGAGATCAGCGTCAGATAGCGCGGCACGTCCATCGGCAGCGCTGCCACGAACGACGAGATCACGGCGCGTCGCTGATAGCCGTTGATACCAGGCATTTCCGCCGTGCCCGTCTTGCCGCCGACGCGATAGCCCGCCACCTCCGCGCGCCGCCCGGTGCCCTGCGCCGCCGTCACGTTGAGGCGCATGATCTCGCGCATCTTGGCGCTGGTCTCCGGGTTGAGGACGGGCGGTCCCGGCGCGCGATCGGCGGCGATGTAGGTCGGCATGATCAGGCGGCCGCCATTCACCAGCGCGGCAGCAGCGGCGGCAAACTGCAGCGGCGCCACGGCGAGGCCATGCCCATACGAGATGGTGACGGTCTCGATCTGATCCCAGCGCTGCGGCAACAGCGGATGCGCCACGGGCCCGGTCTCGGTGCGCATCGCGTCTGTGAGGCCGAGGCGCTTCAGGAACGCGCGCTGCCGCTCCGTGCCGCCTTCGAGCGCGAGCAGGCCGGCGCCGATATTCGACGAATGCAGAAAGATGTCGCGCACGCTCAGCGGTTGCGGGCTCGGATGCAGATCCTTGATGGCGTAGCGGCCAAGCTCCAGCGGCTGCGTCGTGTCGTAGGTCCTGTCGAGCGTGGCCTGGCCAGCATCCAGCGCCTGCGCGACCGTCAGCATCTTGAAGATCGAGCCGAGCTCGAACACGCCGCCCTGGATGCGGTCCGGTCGCGCCGGATCGAGCGCCTCGCCCGGCCGATTCGGATCGACCCCCGGCAGTGATACCGCCGCAATGACCTCGCCGGTCGCTACGTCGAGCACGAGGCCGGCCGCAGCCTTCGCCGTGTACTTCTGCATCGCGAGGCGCAGTTCCTCGGCGACGGAATGCTGCACGCCGAGATCGAGGCTCAAGCGCACCGGCGACTGCCGCGAAGCGCTGGCCGCGAGCACGGCTTCGATACCCAAGGTGTCGTCGATGTGGCGTTCGATGCCGGCCTGGCCGCGATTGTCGACATTGACGTGGCCGACGATATGGCCGGTGAGCGCGCCGGTGGGATAGACGCGCTTGGGTTCGCGCCGGAAGTTGAGGCCAGGCAGCCCGAGGTCGTGCACGCGTTGCGCGTCGACGGGCGTCAGGCCGCGCCGGATCCAGACGAACCGCCGCGAACGGTCGCTGAGCCCGCGGCGCAACTCCGCCTCGTCGAGCCCCGGTAGTGCGGTGACGAGCTTCTCGACGATCTCGTCGAGATCGAGCAACAGCGCCGGATCGGCATAGAGCGACGGCGCCTCGATGTCGGTCGCGATGATGCGGCCCTGCCGGTCGACGATATCGGGCCGCGCGTGCACGCGCGCCACCGGCTCCGCCGACTGCAAGCGCACTTCGGCGCGGCCGGGCAGCGCCAGCCGCAGCATCTGGCCGCCGATGCCTGAGAACACCAGCACGAGCGCGAAAATAACCGGGAACAACCGGCGGCGGCCCATAGGTTGCGGCGCTGCATCTGTGTACCCGGACACTGCGTTGCCCGCACTCGTATTCTGAGCAGTTGCTCCAAAATCTGCGTTTGTCATGGTCGGGTTTGTCCCGACCACCCATCGTTCAACGAGCACGACGTCCGAGTTCTATTGCGACAGTTCGGCAAATCATCGTTGCTTGAACGCGTACCACCATGGGTCCTCGGGACAAGCCCGAGGATGACAGCGGTGAGTATATTCGGGGTGTGGCCAAGCACTACCGTTGCTCCGGCTCGTTTGCCGGGTCGGATGTCGGATGCAGGTCATCGGACGGCAGGTCGAGGATCTTGGCGATGCCGTCGTCCAGCGCCTCGCCGATGCGCGCGTACTGGCGCTCACGCACGGGCTCCAGGCCTTGCATGCGCGCCAAAGCTTCGATCCGCTCGGGCCGGCCGAGATAGGCACGCTCGGCCTTCAGCACGGCGATATCGCGCTCGGCTTTCTCGGCGGCGCGTTCCTGCGCGTTGACGCGCGTTTCGAGGCGGCGGGTCTCGTACTTCAAACCATAGAGCGCGCACGCGGAGCCGAGCGTCAAAAACACGGCCGCCACATTGACCAGTCGAGCCATCGTCACCCTCGCTTGAGGCGTGCCCGCGCGCATGCTCGCGGGATCGCGTTAGCCGCGGCGCGACGTTGCCGCGGGAATTCCGAGCTCGGCCAGATCCTCGGGCGCGAAGGCCGGAGCCTCGGTCCGCTCGGCGGCGCGCAACTTGGCCGAACGAGCCCTTGGATTTGCGGCGATCTCGTCTTGCGAAGGGGTTAACGGGTTTCGGTTAACAATTCGGAAACTCGGCGCGAATGCTCCGGGCGTGCCGCTCGGCAGCCCCCCGTGTGGCAGGTGCCTCGAGCCCGCTGGCGTCGGCTTGGCGCGACGATTGAGGAACCGCTTCACCACGCGGTCCTCGAGTGAATGGAAGGTCACGACCACCAAGCGGCCGCCGGGCGGGAGGATCTGTTCTGCCGCGATCAGTGCCGCCGCCAGTTCGCCGAGCTCGTCGTTGACATGGATGCGCAGCGCCTGGAACGTCCGGGTCGCTGGATGCCGCTCGTCCCACTTGGCACGGCCGAGAACGCGCTCGACGAGCCGGGCAAGCTCCAGCGTCGTCGCGATCGGCTTTGCCTCGCGCGATTTGACGATGGCCCGCGCGATGGCCCGCGATCGCCGCTCCTCGCCGAGCTGGAACAGGATATCGGCGATGTCGGATTCGTCGCTCGTGTTGACGATGTCGGCCGCGCTCGGCCCATCACCGCCCATGCGCATGTCGAGCGGCCCGTCGGTCATGAACGAAAAGCCGCGCTCCGGCGTGTCGATCTGCATCGAGGAGACGCCGATATCGAGCACGACTCCAGCGGGCGGCGTAAAGACGCAGGGTTGCCCGGGTGCGCTGTCGGTCGAAAGGGAAACGCGCGCGATCTCGGCCATATCGCTGAACGGGGCCTGCACGATCGTGAGGCGGTTCGGATAAAGCGGCGTGATCGTACGCGCAGCCTCGATCACGGTCGGATCGCGGTCAAGTGCGAGTACGTGCGCGTCCGGCACGGCATCGAGAATGGCGCGGCTGTACCCGCCGGCGCCGAAGGTGCCGTCGATGACGGTGCCGCCGGGCGGAACGCTGAGCGTTTCGAGCACCTCGGCCAGCAGCACCGGGATATGCCGGCGCGGCGTAGAGCCTGTGCGGCCCATGTCGTCGGGCGCACTCATGACGTGGCCCCGTCGTCGTCCGTCGAATTGGGGGCAGACCCTTGGCGATGCTGTCGCCTGGATTGCGAGCTTGAGCCGGGGTCTGCCTCCGGACTCCCTCGGGACGCACCAAGCAATTTCCGGTGCGCGTCTACTTTTTCGCGGGCGCGCTGACGGCGGTCGTCGAACCGTTTGGGCTCCCACATCTGGAATTTCTCACCAAGGCCGACAAAAGCGATCTCGGCTGCAAGGCCCGCGTGGGCGCGAAGTTTTTCAGGAAGCACGATGCGTCCGTCCTGGTCGAGCGCGAGGATCTGGACGTCACCATAGAGCGCGACAGACAGCTCGTCCCGCTCGTCCGAATAATCCGGGAGACCGCTGAGCAGCCCATCGATCGTGCGCGCAAGTCTCTCGCCGCCTGCATCGAGTGCCGGAGCATCGAGCGAAGGATAGCAGTAGATGCCGGGGAGGGCGCCCTGGCCATAGCGGTCGCGCTCCAGGACGGCACGGAACGGGGCCGGCACGGAAACACGCCCTTTGGCATCGATTTTGTTGAGGAATGTCGAGACAAAGCGGTCCATCTCCCGGAGTTCCAACCTTCACGCCGACGCTTGCCACCGTTCACAAACCGGCCGCCGCGCCGCAAATCAAGTGCGTCTGACGGGCCAAAACGGGATCTCATGGGCTAGGATGGGTGTCAACGGGAATACAAGATCAAACTGTGCGCTCATGTGGACAAGCCGAGCGAGCGCTTGTCTTGCGTCCGGCGGGAATTGTTTTCGATCTGATCCGCGTCTGCCCTGCCAAGCCTCACCGCGCTGTGGCAGCCCCAGGCGCTGCGGCACTGGCGCCGTTGAGGTGATCGAGGGCGGCGCGCAGAACCGCATCCTCAGCGACCGGGCGCCGAACGCACTGGCCGGCGCCATCGGTCTCCGGCCGGTCGATGTCGCGGCAGACGGCCTCGGTCGCAGCAGCCGGCGAGACAAGTGCGGCCGGCACCGTTTTGTCCGGCTTGATGCCGCCCTTGTCGATACGGGCGCCGGAGGGCGACAGATAGCGCTCGGTCGTGAGGAAAAGCGAACCGCGCTCGCCACCCGCCCCAAGCATTACGAACGACTGTGCGCCGGCCAGGCCCTGAGACGGCTTTCCCAGCACCGTTGCGCGTCCATTTTCCTTGAGTGCAGCGGCCAGCACCTCGGCGCTGCGCGCAGTGCCCGCATTGATCAGCACAACGATCGGTTTGCCCTTGGCAATGTCGCCGGGCCTCGCCTGATAGACCTTGGTCGATGTGTTCGCGCTCGCGCCGCGCGTTTCGACTGTCACGATCGTGCCGGATTCGAGGAAGGCGTCGGCGATAGCGATCGCCTGATCGAGCAGGCCGCCTGCGGTATCGCGCAGATCAATGACGGCACCGGAAAACCGATCGCCGAGCGCGTTATGCGCCGCGGTCATGCCGAGCCTGAGCTTTTGTGCGGCCGTTTCGTCGAGTTCGGAAATGCGTATATGCGCAATGCCCGAACCGAGCAGCTTGATCTCAACACCGGTGCCCTTGTTCTGCTCCCGCTGCAGAAGCACATCGACCGGAACATTGCCGGGCTGCCGCCAGACCCTCAGTGGCAGAAAACCCGCATCGCTTGCCGTCAACATGCTCGTCAGCTTGGAGCGAGGGATCTCGGCCGATGGCACGCCGTCCACGTGGCTGATGAGATCGCCGGCCCTGAGACCCGCGCGGGCGGCAGGTGAACCATCGCGAGCGCTGACTACGCGGTAGCCGGGAGCGACGTCGCGTTGCGCGATAGCCAATCGGCGCACCGTCAATCCCAGATCGTAGCGAAAGCCGGAACCCACCTGCAGCGACCGCATATCCTCGGCCGTCAGCAGTTCGGCTTCGGGATCCAACCGCGTCAGCAGCCCGCGGATGGCACCTTGGATCATTTGCGGGTTTTCTGGCTTCAGGAAATGCCGATCGCGCGCAATCTTCATCGCCTGCAGCATGGACTTGAGGCGCGGCGTCAGTGCCACCTCTGCTGGATCTTGCGGTGGCTGCTGTGACAAGGCGGCCGGCGACCTGACGACCGCGAGGACAACGGCCGCGGTCGCAAGAGCGACGGCAATACGAACGCGGCAACACTTGGTAAGCATCAGAGCCTCCGCTCTGTACGAATACGCTTACTGGGACACGAAAATGACGACTCAAATGCAATCGGGCGCCACGCGGGCGCCCGATCTCAATTCTCGTTAATGTCCGGCGGAGCTGCTCACTTCTTCTGCTCGGCCTTCGGCGCTTCCTTTGGCGCTTCCGGCTTCACCGGCTCCTGCGCCGCCAGCGTCGGTTCGGGGATCTCGCCACGCAGCAGCTTCAAGGCGTACTGGAGTTGCTGATCCTTCTCCGGCTCCTTCGGCACGTAGGCCGACGAACCCGACTCCTCCTTCTTCTCGTCTTTCTTGTCCTTGGCGTCGCCGCCCTTCAGATGGCCGCGCAGGCTGGCCTCGCCACGCGGCTTCTCCGGCGTCTTCGGCTTCAATTCGGGCGGCAATTCCTGCTCGATCACGACATCCGGATCGATACCCTTGGCCTGGATCGACCGGCCGGCCGGCGTGTAGTAGCGCGCCGTCGTGAGGCGGATCGCGCCGTTCTGGCCGAGCGGGATGATGGTCTGCACCGAGCCCTTGCCGAACGAGCGCGTGCCGATGATGAGCGCGCGCTTGTGGTCCTGCAGAGCGCCGGCGACGATTTCGGACGCCGAAGCCGAGCCGCCGTTGATCAGCACGAGGATGCGCTTGCCCTCGGTGATGTCGCCAGGGCGCGCATTGGCGCGCTGCGTCTCTTCGAGGTTACGGCCCTTGGTCAGAACGATCGCGCCCTTCTCGAGGAAGTCGTCGGAGACGCTGATCGCCTGATCGAGCAGACCGCCCGGATTGTTGCGCAGATCGATGATGAAGCCCTTCGCAGGCTTCGCCAGCTGCTTCTTCAGCGCGTCGACTTGCTTCACCAAATTGGCATGCGTTTGCTCGTTGAAGGTCGAGACCTTGACGTAGATGACGTCGCCCTCGAGCCGCGACTTCACCGCGTTGATGCGGATCACGTCACGCACGATGCGGATCTCGATCGGCTCGTCCTTGCCTTTGCGGGCAACCGTCAAGGTGATCGGCGTATTGACCGGGCCACGCATCTTCTCCACAGCCTGTTCCAGTGTCAGGCCGACGATCTGCTCGCCGTCGAGATGCGTGATCAGGTCGTTCGACTGCAAGCCTGCCTTCGCCGCCGGGGTCTCGTCGATCGGCGAGACCACCTTGACGATGCCGTTCTCCATCGTCACTTCGATGCCGAGGCCGCCGAACTCGCCGCGCGTCTGGATCTGCATGTCGCGGAAGTGCTTGGCATTCAGGTACGACGAATGCGGGTCGAGCGCCGCCAGCATGCCGTTGATGGCGCTGTCGATCAACATCGAGTCGTCGGGCTTCTCGACGTAGTCGGAGCGCACGCGCTCGAGCACGTCGCCGAAGAGATCGAGTTGCTTGTAGATCTCGGCATTGGGGGAGGTGGCCGAGTAGGTGCGGGAGACGTTGAACACGGTCGTGACACCAGCCATCCCGGCAAGTGTCATGAACGTCCAGAACGCATAGTCGGGCTTGCGCATCATCGTTGCACCCTTTCTCAAGACCTGTTTACCGCCCACCAGGGGTCGGGATCGATGGGCCGGCTGTCCTTACGGAACTCGATGTAGAGTACTGGAGAGGCATCCGCCGACTTCGACTTCGCCCCTTTGCTCGGCCCGCTCATCACGCCGACCGGCTGGCCCGCGAGCACAAATTCGCCGACCTGCACGTCGATCTGGGATAGTCCAGCCAAAAGAAGATGATAACCGTCACCGGCATTCATGATCAAGAGCTGGCCGAAACTGCGGAACTCGCCTGCGTAAACCACCCACGCGTCGGCAGGTGCCGTAACCTGACCGCCAAGGCGTGTTTCGAGAACCATGCCTTTCGACTGGCCGCCGTACTGAGTTTTTTCACCGAATGCGAGCACACGGCGGCCCTGCGCTGGAAGCTGCAACTGACCTTTAGCCTGCGCGAACGGGATGGCAGGCTTAAGGCGGCCGGGATTTAAACTTGCAAGGCCGCCCTTCGGCGCCAGTTCGACGGCTGGGCGCTGCTCAGGCTTTAATGGCACGATCGGAGCTGGAGCGGGGTCCGCCTTCACGGGCGGCGCAACGGGTAGCTCCAGCGCTGGCGCTGGCGATGACGGCGCTGGCGATGGGATCGCCGCCGCAATCTCGGTGGAGGCCGCTTCAGTGGAGGCTGGGGCAACCGGCGCGGGTTCCGAGGCGTCAGGCGGCGCCGGTTTGACAGCGATGTCCTGGCCCGTGTGCTTGGCGACCGCGCGATCCAATCTGACGATCAACTCATTGAGATCATTGACGCTCTTGGAAATTTCGGCGGCTTCGCGGCGAACCCGCTCGAAGTCGCTCTGACGCTCGGCCAGCGTCTGCCGTTTGGTTTCGTTCAGCAACGCGAGACTGGTTCGTGCCTCGTTGAGGCGCGCGGTCTCTGCCTTGAGCTTGTCACCCTCGGACGTGATGTCACCCATGACACGAGCGAGGTCGTTCAGTTTCGAGGCCAAGGCCGTCGCCTGGTCGCGCAACTCCGGGAACGCGGTCGCCAGCACCATGGCGCTGCGCACCATTTGCAACGCATCCTCGCGCCGCGTGATCATCACCGGCGGCGGGTTGCGCCCCATGCGCTGCATCGCAGCCAGCAACCGCGCGATCGAATCGTGACGCTTGGCCAGCGAACCCTTGAGCACGCTTTCCTGTTCGCCGAGTTCGCCGAGCCGGGCCTCGATGTTGGTAAGTTGCGCCTCGCCCTTCTGGATCTGGCGGGCGGTCGCGATCAGGTCCTTGTTGATCTGATCGCGATCCGACCGGATCTGGCCGATTTCGGCGGCGATCCCCTTCTTCTGGCGCTCCCGCTCATCGAGTTGTTGCCGCGTCGTCTCCAGGCGCTGTCGCGCGTCATTCGGCACCTGGCCAACCGCCGGCATCGCACCCAGCGCCGCCAGACACACCGTCGCCGCCAGAAGCACGCGCGTGCCCCTGTTCTGATCGGCGTTTCGGTATGCGGTTCTCGGCAGAGCACGCCTCGTCGGGTTGGGATCCAGGTCGCTCGGTCGACGCAACGGGATCTGCAACCGATTCAGAGCGGGAAGATTACGGCATTTGTAGTGCCGCGTAACTGTCAATCTTTCGAAAACGCAAAGGATAACGCCGCTTGACGTTGCTGATCGCCCGCGTAGGGACGCCCCGCGCGCGGGTTACGGTTGCCAATGGCCCTCGGAGCTCCGATACAGCGCGAAGGGACGCCCCGCGCGCGGGTTACGGTTTGCCCCGGGCGACCAATACCGGTATCGCTTGGGTTGCCGCGCAGCCTGGGCAAAAACCTGCGGCAAGTCACCTTTGGAGCCGCCGATGCAGCCGACCCTCGTCCACCTGACCACGCTTGCCGCGCTGCTGGTGCTGGCCGTTCTGGTCGCTGGCATCTGGAACATGGGCCGGGGCGGGGACAGCGCCAACCTCAGCCAGAAGCTGATGCGCTGGCGGGTGGGTCTCCAGTTCGTCGCGATCCTGATCGCCATGGCCGCGTTGTATCTGACGCGCGGTTGAGCTGGGCCGTTCCGGTGGGACAATTAGCCGTCCTGTGTCACGTTCGCCACCCGGTTGGTCAGCCGCCGCGTATCATGGCAGCAGCAGGGGCAGCGGTCGAGGGTGCTAGCGAGACCTACAATCAGCCTACGTCGGAGCGTTGCGATCGAGTTTGGAACGTGACGTTCAGGGCGGAGCGGCGGCGCCTCTGGGTGTAACTGTCGGGAACGGTAGATTGCGCGCCGAATAATCGGGGGTGGGATCCTGAGGGGGGAAAATCGGCCTTTTCCATGATCAGGAAGCCGTAAGAAGCGATGCAGAGTGTGGCGTGATGATGAAACCCTCGCCAGCCTCGGCCTTCATAATGGCCCAGCCCC
>JANLQP010000005.1:0-1513 GCA_031367895.1 Hyphomicrobiales bacterium | reverse complement strand
CGCCATTCGCCCGGCTGCGCGATCTCGCCTTCATGGCACACCACTTGCGGCGCGGCGCGGAGGAAGGCGCGCTTCTCGGCCTCGAGGAACTCTGGATCGTGGTAGAGCCAGCCAGGCAGGCTCATCCCGTCGAGCGGGTCGGGGGCGGCTTTAAGGTGCGTTGCCATCCGCCCACGATGCCACGCCCGTCATGGCGCGGCAATTGGCGACGGGTTTGATTTGAGTTAATATGATCGCGGAGGGCCAGCGATGCCGCACTACATGGATATTCACTCGGTCGAAGGCGCCACGTTCGAGGATGTGGTCGGCGCTCATAATCTCGACCTGAAATATGCCGACGAGCACAACGTCACGCCAATCAAATATTGGTTCAACCGCGACACCGGAAAGGTCTTCTGCCTGTTCGAGGCGCCGTCGGCCGAAGCCACCGAATGCCTCCACCGCAAAGCTCATGGGCTGATGGCCGAAAAAGTGATCGAAGTGGATCCCGATCTCGTCGGTGGCTTCATGGGCGAAGCGGCCATCAACGACGGCGGCGGCGTGATCGAGCCCGGCGCCGACGGCAAACTCGATTCCGCTATCCGAACCATCCTGTTCACGGACATCGTCGATTCGACCGCGATGACATCGCGCCACGGCGATGACGCGGCGATGGCGATGCTCGAAGTTCACGACCGCTTGGTCCGCCAAGCCCTCGCCGACAACAACGGCCGCGAGATCAAGCATACCGGCGACGGCATCATGGCGGCGTTCGTGTCGTCGGCGTGCGCGGTCCGCGCCGCCTGCCAGCTGATCGAGAAGCTGAACATCCATAACAGCGCCGAGCCGCCCTATCCGGTAACCGTGCGCGTTGGCATCAGTGCCGGCGAGCCGGTCGAAAAGGCCCACGACCTGTTCGGCTCAAGTGTCCAGCTCGCCGCCCGCCTCTGTTCGCAGGCCGAGCCTGGCCAAGTGCTTGTTTCGAACGTCGTCGCCGACCTCTGCCTCGGCAAGGGTTTGCGTTTCATCGACGCCGGCGAGGCCACGCTAAAGGGCTTCGACACCCCGATTCTGACCCGAGCGGTCGAACTGAAGTGCTGACGCCGTCCAGCTGACCTTGCCTCACGCGAGCTCTCCGGCTATGGAACCGTCACCGGGGCGGGAGCCAGTCTCCTGCCCCGGCTGCTTTTGAGACGACAGCCGGAGGGGCGCGCGCATGGTGCGGCGTCAACGATCGGCCAACACGAAGAAGAAACACATGCCGCTTTACGAGCATGTTTTCCTCGCGCGTCAGGATCTGGCTCAGGCCCAGGTCGATGCGCTCGCGGAAAACGCGACCAAAATTCTCACCGATCATGGTGGGACGGTGGTCAAGAACGAGACTTGGGGCCTACGCGGCCTCGCCTACCGCATCGCCAAGAACCGCAAGGCGCATTACGTCATGCTCGACGTCGATGCTCCGCCGGCGGCGATGGCCGAGCTCGAGCGCCAGACCGGCCTCAGCGAAGACATCATCCGTTTCATGACGATCCGC
>JANLQP010000403.1:0-5867 GCA_031367895.1 Hyphomicrobiales bacterium | reverse complement strand
AGTTCGACAAGTTCGGTGCACCTGGCGTGGCTCTGCTGCTCGGCAAAGGCCGCAAGGACGAGAGCGGCGACTTTACTGCTGGCGCTCAACTCGCGCCGGACCAGATCGACCGCGTCGTCAGCTATCTTGAGGCCTCCAAGGAACAGGTGCCGTTAATTGCAGTCGGCAATAGACTCGCTAACGAAAACGCCCGCGCCCGCGAAGGTTTTGCCGAGCTTGAGCAAATGGTTGCCCTGTTTGGAGCCGCGGGGTACGGAGACCGCATCGCCTTCGACCCCTCCGTCGTGCGCGGCCTCGACTACTACACCGGCCCCGTATTCGAGGCGGAGCTGACCTTCGAGGTCAAGAACGAGGACGGCCAGAGCGTGCGTTTCGGCTCGGTCGGCGGTGGCGGGCGCTATGACGATCTCGTCGCCCGCTTCACCGGCCAGAAGGTGCCAGCCACCGGCTTCTCGCTCGGCCTTTCGCGGTTGCAGTCGGCACTCGCGGCCGTCAAGGGCGGACAGCGCCAAACGCTCGGCCCCGTCGTCGTGCTGGTGATGGATAAGGCCGAGTTGCCGCGCTACCAGAAGATGGCGCACCAGCTGCGCTCCGCCGGCATTCGCGCCGAGATGTATCTCGGCACGTCAGGCATGAAGGCGCAGATGAAGTACGCCGACAAGCGCGGCAGCCCTTGCGTCATCATCCAGGGCTCCGATGAGCGCGCCAAGGGCGAAATTCAGGTGAAGGACCTGATCGAGGGCGCCAAGGCGGCATCCGCCATCACGGACAACGCCGAGTGGAAAGCGGCGCGACCGGCGCAGCTCTCGGTGCCGGAGGGCGATCTGGTGAAGGCCGTCACCGAAATCCTCCGCCGGCACGGGGGCTGACGTGGCGGCGAACGACAATCTGGCCGATCCCGTGCACTCGCCGCGCTGGATCGAGGCGCTGAACGCGCAGGCGACGATCATCATGGCGATCTTCGCGCGCGCCGGTTTCGAGCCGATCGCGCCGCCAGTGATCCAGCCGGCCGACGTGTTCCTCGACGTGATCGGCGAAGACCTGCGCGCGCGCACCTATGTGTTCACCGATCCAGAAGGCGCGGAGTTGTGCCTGCGGCCGGATCTCACCATCCCCGCCTGCCGGCATTATCTGGCGACGCTCGGAAGTGACTTTGCCGACGCTACCGAGCCCGCCGTATCCACGCGCCGGTTGACAACAGGGCAACCGAAGGCGCAAGGCAAAACCGCGCAAGCAAAGCGCCTTTCCTACAACGGCGTCGTGTTCCGCTATCAGCCGGCCGGAGACAGTCTGGCGCGGCCGCGCGAGTTCCGCCAGGCCGGTATCGAATCGTTCGCCGCCGACAATCCCGCCAAGGCCGAAGCCGAGATCCTGGCGCTATCGGTGGAATCCGTGCGCGCCGCAGGCTTGCGCGCCTTCCGCGTCCACATCGGCGATCTCGGCATTTTCAACGCGCTGCTGAACGCGATTGCGATGCCGGAGCGTTGGCGGGCGCAGCTGCAGCACTATTTCTGGCAGCCGGACGCGTTTCGCGCACACCTGCAACGCCTGGTGCAACCCGGCCAGACGAGCCGCGATCTGCCGCTGCCGATGCTTGGGCAGATCACCAGCGCCAACGAGGCCGAAGCCGTCGTGGCCATCGAGCGGCACATCACCGAGCGCGGCCTGACGATTGCCGGCACTCGCACGCTCGAGGAAATCGCCGAGCACTTGCGCGGCCACGGCCAGGACTTACTGGTCGAGCCGCTGGCTGCCCGCTCCGCCGAGGTGATCGAGGCCTATCTCAAGATCGAGGCACCGGCCGAAGCAGCACCCGCACGCATCCGCAAACTTCTCAGCGGCACCGGCATCAACATCGAGCCGGCGCTGAAAGCCTACGAGGAACGGTTGAAGCTCGCGTCGCAGGAAGGCATCGACATCTCGCAGGCGGCATTCTCGGCAGGCTTTGGCCGCGCCTTCGAGTACTACACCGGCTTCGTGTTCGAGATCCTGTCGCCGGCGCTGGGCGACGCAACGCCGATCGGCGGCGGCGGGCGCTACGACACGCTCGTCAAGGCGATCAGCGGCTCACTGAGCGTGCCCGCGGTCGGCGCCGCGCTGCACACCGAGCGCCTGCTGCTGGCTGTGCGCGGAGGCCGGCCATGATGCCTTCCATAAACTCTCGATTGTCATCCGCAATGCAATTTGCAGCATTTCAGTTGTCATCCTCGGGCTTGTCCCGAGGACCCATCGTGCCGGAGGCGCGTCTTCGACACGACGTGCAACGGGAGCAAGCATCGAAGGGGATGCACATGTGGGCCGCGCACTGCCCAACTTCCAAATCCAAACAAGCGGAGAGATGGGTCCTCGGGACAAGCCCGAGGATGACACCCGTTTTGTGTTGGGGGCGTGTATGAGCGACATTGGCAGCGGCAATGGAAAACTCATCCTCGCGGTCCCCTCGAAGGGCCGGCTGATGGAGGACACCGCCCAGCTGTTCGCCCGGGGCGGCCTGACGCTGCGCAAAACCGGCAATGAGCGCGGCTATCGCGGCGAAGTCGCGGAGATGCCTGATGTCGAGGTGGCGTTCGTCTCGGCGTCGGAGATCGCGCAATCGCTCAAATCCGGCAAGGTGCATCTCGGTGTCACCGGCGAAGACCTGATCCGCGAGCAGATGGCGGACGTCGACGCGCGCGTCGAACTGATGGCATCCCTCGGCTTCGGCCACGCCGACGTCGTCGTCGCGGTGCCGGATTTCTGGATCGACGTTGCGACCATGGCGGACCTGGAAGAAGCCGCCGTCCTCTATCGCCGCCGGCATGGCGCGCGGCTGCGCGTCGCGACCAAGTACACCAACCTGACGCGGCGCTATTTCGCCGGCCACCGCTACGGCAAGGCCGCGCGTTCGGCGGTCGCCGTCACCATGTACCGCATCGTCGAAAGCCACGGCGCCACCGAGGGCGCGCCCGCTGCCGGTACCGCTGAACTCATCGTCGACATCACCTCCACGGGCTCGACGTTGAAGGCCAACGGCCTGAAAATTCTCGACGACGGCGTGATCCTGAAGTCGGAAGCCAGCCTCGTTGCCTCACGCGGCGCGCCGTGGACGGAGGCGCAGCGCAAGCTGCAAGCCGAGATCGTCGCGCGGGTGCGCAAGGGGATTGGGGCGTAGGTCGGCCATCACCCCCGCCCTTTGATCGCCTCGGCAATCGCCACGGTCCGCTTCGCCATCTCGGCGTGCAGCAACTCCACCATGCGACCCTCGAGATTGATGACGCCCTTTCCCTTGTTCTCCGGCTTCTCGAAGGCGGCGATGATTTTCAGTGCCCATTCCACTTCTGCAACCGGCGGCGCGAACACCTCGTTGGCCACCGCCACCTGATCCGGATGGATCAGCGTCTTGCCGTCGAAACCGAGCATACGTCCCTGCGCGCACTCACGCCGGAACCCCTCCGCGTCGCGAAAATTGTTGTAGGCGCTGTCGAGCACGTCCTGGCCGTAGGCGCGTGCCACGAGCACGATCTGCGCCAGCCACGATTGCGCGGCCGTGCGGTCGGCGTCCGGCTCCGCGCGCGTCTCCTTGAAGAGATCGTTGAGTCCGACGATCAGGCAGGCCGGGCCGTCCGGCATCGCGCCCGCGATTTTGCCCGCGTTGAGCACGCCGCGTGGCGTCTCGATCATCGCCCAGAGCTTGAGCTTCGCCGGCGCGCCCGCGCGACGCAGCGCGGCGATGACTTGGCTCACGTCGCCAGCAGCAGACGTTTTCGGCAGCACCACTGCATCAGGCGCGGCCTTCGCCACAGCTGCGATATCCGCTTCGATCCACGGCGTGCCGAGCCCGTTGATGCGGATCGCCATCTCGCGCCCGCCATAGCCGCCTGATGCAACCGCCGCGCACGCTTGTCCGCGCGCGGACTCCTTGGCGTCGGGCGCCACCGCGTCCTCGAGATCGAGGATCAGTACGTCGGCCGGTATACCGCGCGCCTTCTCCAGCGCTCGCACATTCGAGGCCGGCATATAGAGCACGCTGCGGCGCGGGCGGATGGTCATTTGCAAGCTCCGTTCTGGCGATGCGCCGAGCCTAGACGAATTCACGCGGTTGCGTCCAAGCAGAGCTTGTTGGCTCTGCCAAGACGTCGTGCCGGCGTGTCTCCAACACGACGGGCTTCCGAAGGCGCACGCGCCGGATGCGCCAGTGGGCATCCGAAGGCGCAACAAAAACGCCGTGCGTCACCTAATGCGCGGGAGTGAGTGCGGTGCGCGGTTCGAACTTCTAAGCCGATTTTGCAATTTCGCCCTTGTTGTATCAACAAGTTTGTGCTACTTTTGTTCTCACGCTGAACGCGACAACGAAGTCATGAGTTGGGGAGATGCTGATGGCTGACGAACCGGACAATCTCGTACTCGTGCATCTGCGCGAGATGCGGGCAGAAATGCGAAACATGCGCGACGAAGTTCGAACCAAGCTGGAACTGCATGACAAGCGGTTCGATGCGCTGGAGAAGCGCCTCGATGACGTGCACGAGGCGGCGATCCTGAGCGTCGGTCTTGCGACGCTGGCGAACCACAAGCTGGAGCAGGTGCGGGAGCGCGTCGACGATCATGGTGACCGGATTTCCGCGCTGGAGGCCGATCCGGTCGGCTGACGCGCTTCACGGGCACATCGCGCGGGTTGGCTTTGCGTGCGCGTTCCGGCAATGTCGGCGCATCGCGCACTCGCATCAGCGGAGCCGGCATGACCAGAACCACGGCAGCACAGCAGACCGCAGACGTCGTCGTCATCGGTGGCGCCGTGATCGGCAGCTCCATCGCCTACTTTCTGCGGCGCGAGGGCTACACCGGCCGTGTCACCGTCATCGAAAAGGACCCGAGCTACCAGTGGTGCGCCACCGGCCGCTCCCTCGCCTCCATCCGCCAGCAGTTCTCGACGCCCGAAAACATCCGTATGTCGCAGTTCGGCGTCGGCTTCTACAAGGGCATCAAACAGGAGTTCGGACCGGACGCCGACATATCATTCCGCGAGCGCGGTTATCTCGTCATGGCGACGCCGCAAGGCCGCGGCGTGCTCGAAGCCAACATCCGACTGCAGCAAAGCCTCGGGGCGGACACCGAGTTGCTCGAGCCCGCCGAGATCGCCCGCCGTTTCCCCTGGCTCTCGACCGAAGGCCTCGGCGCCGCCGGCTGGGGCCGCACCGGCGAGGGTTGGGTCGACCCGCACTCGCTGCTCGCGCTGTTCCGCAAAGGCGCGATCGCCACGGGCGTCCATTACATCGCCGACGAGGCGGTCGGGATCGACGTGCGTCATGGCCGGATCGAGGGCGTGCAGCTGAAAAGCGGCGGCTGTATCGCCACCGGCACGGTCGTCTGCGCGGCCGGCTGGCACTCCGCCAAAGTCGCCGCCATGGCGGGCCTGCCAACGCTGCCCGTGCGGCCGAAGAAGCGCCTCGTGTTCGTCGTCGATTGCAAGCAACCCCTCGATGGCTGCGGCCTGATGATCGATCCAAGCGGTCTCTACTTCCGCCCCGAAGGCAAATTCTTTCTCGCCGGTATCGCGCCGCCGGAACACGAAGACCCGGACGCCGAGGATTTCGAGATCGACCACAATCTCTTCGACGAGAAGATCTGGCCGGGCCTCGCCGCCCGGGTTCCGGCCATGGAAGCGTTGAAGGTGCAGAGCGCCTGGTGCTGCCACTACGACGTCTCGACGCTCGATCACAACGCCATCCTCGGCTGCCATCCGGAACTGCCGAGCTTCGTGCTCGCCTGCGGCTTTTCAGGGCACGGCCTGCAGCAATCGCCGGGCGTCGGCCGCGGCATCGCGGAATTGCTCGCGCATGGCCGCTACCGCACGATCGATCTCGTGCGCTTTGGCTATCAACGCGTCATCG
>JANLQP010000321.1:0-34638 GCA_031367895.1 Hyphomicrobiales bacterium | reverse complement strand
CCCCGGCCCGTCCCCCGTCGAGGGGGAAGGGAGAAGGGAGAAGGGAGAAGGGAGAAGGGAGAAGGGAGAAGTGATGCTTGCGATGTCAGCGCGAGAATTGAAATAAGCGTCGATCACGCGCGCTTGCGTTTTGCCTCCTGGATCGCGGCCCAGACGCGAGCCGGTGACGCCGGCATTTCGATGTGGCGGATGCCGAAGGGCGAGAGCGCGTCGCAGACGGCGTTGATGGTGGCGACGAGCGAGCCGACGTTGCCGGCTTCACCGACGCCCTTGGCGCCGAGCGGGTTGACTTTCGTCGGCACAGCGCGGGTTTCGAGGTGCACCGCCGGAATGTCGTCAGCGCGCGGCATCTGGTAGTCCATGAACGAGCCGCTGGTGAGCTGGCCGCTGTCGGCGTCGTAGGTGATCAGCTCGCCCAGTGCCTGGCCGATGCCCATGGCGACGCCGCCCTGGATCTGGCCGTGCGCGAGCTTGAAGTTCAACACGGTGCCGATGTCTTCGACGATCGAGTAGCGCACGACCTTGACGACGCCGGTGTCGGGGTCGATCTCGACCTCGCAGAGATGGCAGCCGTTCGGATAGGTCACGGCCGGCGGCTTGAACTCCGCGGTTTCCACGAAGCCTTTCGGATCCTTCCGCTCGGCGTGGCGGGCAACGTCGGCGAGACCGACGGAACGGTTGGTGCCCTTCAGCGGGAAACGGCCGTCGGCGAAACCGATGTCCTCGGGTTTAGCTTCGAGCATTTCGGCGGCGAGCGCCTTGCCGGTGGCGACGATCTTGTCGACGACGAGCTTGGTTGCGGCACCGCTGACCGGGATCGAGCCTGAACCGCCGTTGCCGCGGCCATCCGGTAGATCGTCGGTGTCGCCGGCGTGATAGCGGATCGACTCGCGGGGGAGCCCCAACTCACGCGCGACCAATTCGGATAATGTCGTCTCGATACCCTGGCCGGTCGACATAGCGCCACAGTAGAGCGTGGCGGTGCCGTCGTTGTTGACCTTGAGGCGGGAGTGGTCGCCGCGCGGCTTGGTGAACGGGCCGGCTGCCACCTCGACCGGGTTGGCGATGCCGAGGCCGCGCAGCTTGCCGAGCTTTGCGGACAGGGCGCGGCGGGCCTCGAAGCCGGCGCGGTCGGCGAGCTTGGCGACACCGAGCATGTTGCCCTCGAACTCGCCGCAGTCGTATTTGAAGAGGAAACCGGTGTCGTACGGCATCGCCGTCGGCGGCACGAGATTGCGCAGGCGCAGCTCGAACGGGTCGATCCCGAGATCATGCGCGGCGAGGTCGAGCAGGCGTTCGATGACGTAGGTCGCTTCGGGGCGGCCGGCACCGCGATAGGGCGCGTTGGTCATGGTGTTGGTAAAGACGCCGGTGATCGACGCTTCGGTTGCGGGGATGCGGTAGACGCCGGTGATGCCGCCGATGTTGTTCAGCATGAACAGCGAGCGGCCGGAGAGGTGGCTGCCGACGTTGATGGTGAAGGCGACCTGCAAGCCCTTGATCAGGCCGTTGCCGTCAAGCGCCAGTTCGGCGTCGAACTTGATGTCGCGGCCATGGTCGTCGGCGAGGAAGCTCTCGCGGCGCTCGGAGATCCATCGTACAGGGCGTTTCAGCTTGCGGGCGGCGAACAAGACGAGCACGTCCTCAGGGTAGGCGCCGCTCTTCATGCCGAAGGAGCCGCCGACGTCCTTGGCGATGACGCGCATCTCGGCGGGCGGAACTTTCAGTAATTTGGCGAGCGCGTCCTTCAGCGGATGCGGGCTCTGGTTCGAGGCGTGCAGAACGAGGCGGCCGGCATCGTCGACGAGCCCTAAGGCACCGCGCGGCTCCATGGTGAGGGCGGCCACGCGCGAGACGTGCGACGTGAGGCGCGAGGTGTAGGTGGCGCCCTGCATGGCGGCGGTGGCGTCGCCCTTTTTCCAGACGAAGGCGACGTTGTCGGGTACCTCGTCCCAGACCACAGGGGCGCCGGCCTTGCGGGCAGTATCCGGGTGCGTGACTGCTCCGAGGTCGTCGGTCTCGACAATGACGAGTTCGGCTGCGGTTTCGGCCTGGCTGAGCGTTTCGGCGACAACGAAGGCGATGGGCTCACCGACGGCGCGGATGCGATCGCGGGCCAGCACCGGACGTCGGGCCTGGTGGGCTTTCTGGCCGTTCGGGCGCAACAGTTCGACGCCGCAGGGGAAGTCCGGCAATCCCTCAACGGCGAGGTCCTTGGAGGTGTAGACAGCGAGGATGCCGGGCGAGGCAGCAGCGGCGCCGATGTCAACGGACCTCAGCCGTGCATGGGCAACCTGGGAGCGGACGACGACGGCGTGCGCCGTGCGGTTGAGATCGAGGTCGGCGACGTAGCGGCCGTGGCCGGTGACGAGGCGGTTGTCCTCGATGCGGCCTTGGAATTCGCCCCACTGGCTCATGCTTGTCTCCGGATGCTGGAAATTACATTGCGTTCGGTGGCAGACCCCTGAGTCCGACACCGCCGCGAGCCCTCAGTCGACCTTGATATTCTTTGCCTTGATGATGGCGCCGTAGCGCTCGAGGTCGAATTTCTGGTGCTTGGTCATTTCTTCGGGCGTCGACGGGATGATGTTGGCGCCGAGATCCAAAAGCTTGGATTTTACCACCGGATCGGCAAGTGCGACATGAGCCGCATTGTTCAGTCTGGCGATGATGTCGGCGGATGTCTTCGCCGGCGCGATCAGGCCGTACCAATTCTCCATTTCGACGCCTGGCATGCCTTGCGCTGCCATCGTCTTGACGCCCGGTAACTGCGGATGCTCGTTCTTCGCGAGCACGCCGACCGCCTTAAGTTTGCCGCCACGCACATGCCCGATCAATCCCGGCAGGTCGCCGAAGAACGCGGGCACCTGATTAGCGATCACGTCCTGGAGCGCCGGCGCTGCGCCCTTGTAAGGGACGTGCTGGACCTTGGCACCTACCGCATCAGCGAACAGCTCGAGCGCAATGTGTGTGGTGCTGCCGATACCGGCCGACGCAATCGGCAGGGGCGGATCGGCAGTCTTGGCGGCAGCGCCGAAGGCAACGGCATCGTTCGCTGGATTGCTCGGATGCAACACGAGGATCGTCGGACTAGAGGCGATGAGCGAGATGTGGGCAAAGTCGCCGAGCGGGTCGTAGGGCAGTTTGTCGTAGAGCGTGGCATTGAGTACGATCGTCGTCATGCTGGACAGCATGATCAGTGAGCCATCCGTCGGCGCGCGGGCGATGGCTTCAGCCGCAATGATGGTGTTACCGCCGGGCTTGTTCTCGACGATCACGGAATTGCCGAGCTCTTTCGACATCGGTTCGGCGATCAACCGTGCGACGATGTCGACCGGGCCACCCGGCGGGAACGCGACCAGAATTTTGGTCACCTTGCTTTGCGCGAAGACGGCACAGGGCCAGGCGATGACGGCCGCGACGGCGACGGCGGCGATTGTCCTGAGCATGCGTATTCTCCCGGCGGTTTCTTACTCGTCGTCGTCGACTGGGATGTCCGACCGACCGACTTGATGGCACAGAAACGGGGAGGGTTCAAAGGTGGAGGCCGAAACGGGCCGAAACGCGAGAAGGTGGCGCAATACGGCACTTTGCAGGGCGCTTCGGTCGCCCACTCCGCAACCAGGCCTATTGCGCCACCAAACCCGCTATCGGGAAGCCGCCGCTGGCATTCTGAGGCCGACGGGTGGTGATTTGACGCCGGGCGGCGTCCGGATGGCCGGCGCGGAGCATGGCGCCAACGACCGCGTACTCGAGAAGATCGCGCTGGGCGCGGCTGCCGCCGACGCGTTCGTGGGTGGCGAGGACAGGCGAAAGCTCGCTGATGGCGCCGGTCCAGTCGCCCTTGGCGTAAGCGCCGAAGCCGCGCGCGACCGGGGCGATGACGTCGGCCGCCGCGCCCTTTGGGCTCTCGGTGATCTTGGCGAGGGCTTCGCCGTCGCCGGCCATGGCGAAGGCAAGCGCGCTGTGAACGTCGGCGAAGGCGACGCCGGAGTTCGGAAACCACGTGGCGGCATACTCAGCGAGGTCGCGCCAGAGTTCGGCGCGGCGCGGCTCACCGGCGATCTCGGCGCGGAACAGGAACGAGGCGCAGTCGGTGAGAACATTCAGTTGCGGACCCCAAGCAGCACCCGGTTGCATCGCTGTGCGATAGACCTGCCAGGCTTGATCGCGGCGGCCGGTCTCCATGTTCCAGAGGGCCACGTGCCAATTGACGTGACAGTGGATCTGGCCTTCGCGCGGATAGTCCTTGGCCCAGTCGGTGAGGAACGCGAGGCCGGCTTCGCGCTCGCCAGCCTCATAGTAGAGGTGGGCGCGGATGTGCGCGGCGTGGGCGTTGCGCGGGAAGACGGTCAACGCGTGCTCGATGTTGCGCAGGCCCGGCTTCAGGCGTTGCAGCTCGATCTCGGCGAAGGCGAGGACGGTCCGGTACCACCAGTCGTCGCCATAGTGGATGCCAAGTGGTTCAAGCAGGGCAAGCTGGTCAAGCTCGCGGCCGGTCTTGCCGGAAAAGCCGATCAGGCCGAAAACGCTGGTCGAGGGTGCGAGTGCCATGGCGTCGCGCGGCCAGGTTTTGACGTGCTCGCGTGTGGCTTCGAGGGCGGTGGCGCCTTGACCTTCGAGGATCTTCGTGAAGATGGCGATGTGGCTCTGTTCACGTGGCGTGGTGATAGATGCGAGGTCTTTCGCGCGTGCGAGCGGAGCTTTAACCTCGGGTCCACGGCCCTGCACCTGCAGCGTGCGGGCGAGCGCAATGTGCGCGAGGGCAAAACCGTCATCCGCGGCGATGGCCTGCTTGAAAGCAGTCTCGGTACCGGCGCTGGCAGACAGCAAGCGATCGACGCCATCGATGTAGGCGTCGCGTGCGGCGGTGGAGGATGTGGTGAGATCGTTGCCGTAGCGGTCCTTGAGCATCGGGCACCCCTGGTCATGACATGCTGCGAAGACGTTTGATCCTGGCATGCGGGTGCAGGGGTCGTCGAGGCCGGGAGCTTTCGGTTGCTCGACAACGCTTGTGCTCGATGCGCAGCAACGCCACGATGGGGAATGTAATTCTCTTGCCGACAGGGCGTACTTGCGAGGATTGATCAATGCGGAAATGGCTGAAGAGCACGGAGTATCTGACGTTCGAGGTGCAGGATGCCGTGGCGTGGATCACGCTCAACCGGCCGGAAAAGCGCAACGCGCTGAACCGGGCGTTGCTGCGTGAGATGCGTGAGGCGCTGCTGGAGGCAGACGATCTACGTGCCGTGCGCGTCGTGGTGCTGATGGGCGCCGGCAAGGACTTCTGTGCCGGGTACGATGTTTCAGGTCCGTCGCCGAGCACGGACTTTGATGCCGATCTCTATCGCCAACCGGGCTCGGTCTCGATTGCCGACGATACGTGGCGGCTGGAGCGCAACCAGTCCGACATCATGACGATCTTCGACATGCACAAGCCGGTGATCGCTGCGGTGCACGGCAACTGCGTCGCCGGCGGCACGGATCTGGCCCTCTCATGCGACATGGTGCTTGCAGCGCGGGATGCGCGAATCGGCTTTCCCGCAACGCGCGCGATGGGAACGCCGCCGATGCACATGTGGCTGCATAACGTCGGGCCGCAGTGGGCCAAGCGCATGTTGCTGACGGGCGATATCGTTTCCGGGCGCGATGCAGCGAAGATCGGGCTGGTGCTGAAGGCGGTGGCGCCGGAGAAGCTGAAGGCCGAGGTGGGCGCACTTGCCGGCCGGATGGCGATGATCGATGCGGACATGCTGGCTGCCAACAAGCGCATCGTGAACATGGGCATGGAGCTGATGGGCACGCGCACGCTGCAGCGGTTCTCCGCGGAGACGGACGCACGTTCGCATCAGTCGGCGGCTGCAAAGGACTTCGCCAAAGTTGCGCGCGAGGAAGGGTTGTCGAAGGCTTTCAAGCGCCGTGACGCGCCCTTCGGCGATGGGATGGTGCGGCTCGACGACGAGGCCGAGGACGCTGGGCAGTAGGATGGGGAATTCAGGATGCAGGGAAATCCGGATCGAGTTGCATTGCAACGTGTCGACGGGTCTTGAAAAAGGGCGAGTTGCATCACCACATCGTAAAAACCGACGGACGCTGGTCCGGCGGGCATAGCAACCTGTAGAGGATCGCGCGGACGGCTGGGCCGCGAACGGAAACGTTCGTGCCAAAGGGATTCCGCTGGCCAAGCGGAGTGGGGATGGCCGGTGGGATGCGCTGAGGGTGCGCCCGGATATCCGGCGACGAAAAGGATCCCCATGCGAATTACTGGTCCATTCGAGCATAATCACCTGTCAGTGTTTTTCCTGCATGACGAGTCCCGTGGCGGGGCGGTGCCGTTGACCTTGAAGGAGGGGCTGCTCGACAAGTCGCTCCGCATCAACGAGACCGGCAACATCCATGAGCTTTCGATCGAGAACGCCGGCCGTGCCGACGTGTTCGTGCAGGCCGGCGATCTGGTGAAGGGCGGGCGGCAGGATCGCGTTCTCGGCGTCAGCATGGTGGTGCCGGCCAAGTCCGGCCGCGTGCCGATTGCCGCATACTGCGTCGAGAGTGGACGTTGGGGGCGGCGCGGCTTCGAAGATCAAGGGCGGTTCACGAGTTCGCTGCACGCGTTTTTCTCGCCAAGGGCAAAAATGGCCCTGCGCAGGGCTGCGATGAGCTTCAGCCCGGAAGCGAAGCATTTTTCAAACCAGAACTATGCCGGCATGCAGGGTGACGTCTGGGACGAGGTGCGACGCACGCAGTCCGGTCTCGCCGCCAACCTCCGCTCAGATGTTCGCTCGGTTGCGTCGCCGACAAGCCTCGATCTGTCGATGGAGCAGGCGCAGGTGCAGGAAGCACGCGGCGCTTATCTCGATCTGCTGACGCGGAATGGGCGTGGTGATCAATCGATCACCGGAACGGTCTTTGCGATCAATGGTGCGGTGCGTACCGGTGAGATCTATCCGTGGGGCGGATTGTTCGACAAGATGTGGGACAAGAACCTCAATGCCAGTGTGACCGAGGCACTGCGTATCAGTCCCCAGGCGATGGGGCAGGCGGCGTCACAAGACGCCGTGGAGGAAATGCTGCGGCAGATCGAGCTTGGTAATGAAACGCGGCATCCGCTGCCGCTCGGCTCATGGCTCCGCCAGCGGCTCGGCAAGAGCTTCGCGTTCCTCGAGTCGCTCCGGCCGGATGGCGCGTGGGTGCACCGTTCGTACTTCGCGCAGTAACGAGAGCGGGGCAAGTCGTGCGACTTGCCCCGCTCGATTTCGCGGGTCGGATTGCGTTCGGGCCGTTCAGTACGTGGTGCGCTTCGAAGGCGTTGCGACGTAGTCATGACGCGGCTTCAGGATGTCGTCGGGTTCATCCGGGCCCGGGTCATCCGGCGCAGGTGGGGGAACGTAGGGCTTCGCTTTTGCAGGCGGGGCTTTTGGCTGGTCGGACTTGCTCGTGTTCGTGGTGCCATTTGCTGGCAGTACAACAGGTTTTGCGTGCACGGGCGCGGCGGGCCGCGCTTGGACGATCGCCGGCTTAACGTCGACGCCCCGCATTGGTTTCGCTTCGACTATTTCGACGGAAATCGAGGCTTCACTGTTGGCGGCGGGCGACCGTGTGATCGTCTTTGGAGCGGTCTCGATCTCAAAATCATCGATGCCCTTCGCCGGCGAAACGCGTGTCGGCTGGGTGCCGACGGGCTTGCCTGGGCCTGTCGATCGGATGGTTGCCGGGTGGACGGGCGCTGTCACTGCCTCCGTGGGAGCGCCGAGACCGGCGAACTCCGTCAGCTGTTCCAGGCCTTGCGGCGTTTCATTGCCGATGGCCGCTTCGAGCGGTACTTTCCACTGGAAGGCATCCAACGCGCCAGTGACCGGAGAGATCGGTGCCCAGGAATCGGCGATGACACCGTCGGCGGTCCAGGCGGGATCGCGTGGAGCATGCACGGCGCGGGCCAGCCACTCGCGCACGGCGCCGGCGTTTTGCTTCTCGCCGCCTTCAATGCGCGCCATCAACGTGCAGACGCGGGCCGAGATGCCGGCGTGGTGCAATGGTGTCAGAGCTTCGCGCGCTTCGCTCCAGTTGCGGGCCTCGACGGCAGCGGTTGCAACCGCGATCGGGCCTTCGCTGGAATGGGGGGTCGAGCGGGCGAGGCGCTTGATGCGCTCCAGGCGATCCCGCGGGCTGTCGCCGGGCCTGGCGAAGGCATAGACCACCGAGAGGTCCGGATGCGGAGCGCGTTTCCAGGTTTTCTCGATAACGCGGGCGGCCTTCGGTGTGCTGCCGCGCGAGGCGAGTT
This sequence comes from Hyphomicrobiales bacterium, assembly GCA_031367895.1. Lineage (GTDB taxonomy): Bacteria > Pseudomonadota > Alphaproteobacteria > Rhizobiales > Hyphomicrobiaceae. Next base: position 26,360 of record JANLQP010000321.1, on the reverse strand, counting down.
GGCGGCCGGCGATGGCGGCGGCGGGGACGAGGTCGGGCGCGAGGGTATGCGCCTCGAGTGCCAGATCCAATGCCTTCTGGCCATTCTCGTCTTCGATAGCCTGAGCCTGGGCGGTCAGCAGCACCGCACGGCGGCGGTCGGCATCGGGCTTATCGAGCTGGCCGTGCTTGCGGCCAATGGCCAGCGTTTCGAGTGCGCTCGCCCAATTGGAGGCCTTGCATTGCAGGTGGAACAGGGCGTCGAACGGCCAGGTGAGCTTGGGATTGAGTTGTAACGCGCGCTCGGCGAACTGGCGCGCGGCCTCACGCTCGCCTTCGCGCTCGGCTTCGAGGAAGAGGCCGCGGAGCCCCAACTGCTCGGTGTCGGGTGAGGCGAGCATCGCCTCGAAAATGCGCCGCGAGGTGGCGCGATCGCCGACGAGTTGCGCTGTCTGGGCGCGCAGCAGGTGTGTCAGTGGCTCGTTCGGCAGCGCTTTTTGCGCCTGGATCGCGTATTGACGCGCGAGCGTCCGGTCACCGGCGCCGATGGCGATCATGCCGCTCGACAGCGCCTCGAGGCCGCGCTCCTGGCGGCGGCGATTGAAGAACTGACCGACGGCTGCCGGGCTCGTCCAGATCTGGCGGGCAATCGACCAGAGAAAGATGGCGAGGCCAACCAGGAAGGCCAACAGCACGACCGCACGGAAGACGCTGGTCTCGATGTCGTAACCTTCCCAGTTGAGGACCAGGGAGCCTGGCCGGTCGGCCAACCACGAGAGGGCGGCTGCGGCGACGATCGAACCAATGAGAAAGAGGACGAGGCGAAACATTACTTGTTCCCCTTCTTGTCATCGGCGCCAGGGCCGGCACCGAGCGAAGACTTGAGCGCGGCATCGATGCCGGTGAGCGCCGCTTCAACGGCATGCCGGGCTTCAATATGGGCGAGCCACTCCTTCGCGGGGACGGCTGATTTCGGCGGCAACTTCTTCGCCTCGGCCATGACGTCGGTCAGGCGCGATTCCTTCAGCGCCGTTTCGATGCGCGATACGGTCGCTTCAGGCGATGCATCATCGGGCGAATGCGAGGTCTTGCGCACGCGCACGACGTTCTTGGCGCCGGTGAGGAGGCGATCGACGACGGAGCCGTCGGTGGCATCAGACTCGGCGTCGAGGATGGCGTTGGCGAGCGGGCGGAAGGCGCGCGACAGCTCGACCAGTGTCGGTACGCCCTGGTTCTGGTAGCGCTCCAGCGCCTCGAACGAGATACGGCCGCCGGCGTTGCGTTTCACCTCGGCAAGTTCGTTTGTATACTTCTGGCCGCGATCCATGGCGCGCTTCAGGTTGCCGAGCTCGAGCGAGAGCACGATGCGCTCGGCATTGGAGCGGCGGTCTTCCTCGGCGCGCATGACGGTCTGGACGCTTTGTTCCAAGGCGGTGACCTTGGCAGCGACCGGCGCCACGGCCATGGCGACGTCGGCCGGGCGCGCTGTTGCCTTCAAGCGTTCGTCGACATCGGTCTTGAAGGTGTTCGCGGCTTCCTGCGTGGCCTTCTGAGCCAGCTCGAAGCTGTCAGTCGTGGCCTTGATTTGATCGACACGTTGGGTCAGGCGGCCAGCGTCGGAGCGCAGGCCGGCGACCTCCGTGTCCAGGCGCTTGGTGCCCTGGCTGGCGGCTTGGGCGGCTTCAGTGCCGGCGGCGACGCGGGCATCGATCTCCTGGACCATGTCACGGCGCATGGCAATGAGGCGGGTTTCGACGGCATTCTTCAGGTCGGCGACCTGGCCGGTCAGCTGGGCGAGCTGCGGCAGGCGGCCGGCGTTCTTCGGATCGGCGGTGGCGGCGGCGACCATGCCGTTGAGCTGCTCTTCGATCTTGACGAGGCGGTCACCGGCGTTGGCGAACGCCGTCTGCTTGGCGATTTCCTCGCGCAGTGTCGCGTTCTCGGCCGCGAGTTTGCTTTGCTGATCCGCGAGGGTGCCGAATTGCTTGGTCATTTCGTCGAGGCGGGTGGCGTCCTCGTTGGATAGTTTTGCTGGACCGGCAGAAGGGAGTGGTGCGGCAAGCCGGTCTCGGATCTGCTTTTCGAGGGCGGTCAGGCGGCCGACATGGTCGGGCGGAAGCCCTGAAACCGCACTCGTGGAGGGACGCTGCGTATCGAGGCCGAGAAGCGGCGCGACGAACGGCAAGCCAAGCATCGCGAGCGTGCCGCCGATCAAACCGGCGCCGAGGTGGGAGATCAAGCCGCCTCTGGGGTGTGGCGATGCCGGTGGTCGTGCGTTTGCGGCGACGCCCGGTGCGGCGTGGCCGGCATCCATTGCTGCCTTGGTGCCGAGCTCGATCGGATCGCCGACTGGGCGTTTTCCAGCGTCCGGCGACGGTCCGGCGCCGTCCCGCTTGGTTTCGGCCGTCGCCTTGACGGGTCCGGCAACCGTTGCCGTCGCATCAGCGCTCTTCTGGGTGCCACGGGTCGCGGCGACGATTTTTTCGGCGGTCGCGGTCTGCGTCGATGTGGTCGACGAGCCGACGGTGTCGCTGCCGCCGGTCGCGGTCACACGCACTTCGGTCGCCTTCAGGTCGATGGTCGCGAATGGGCGTTTCTTGGCGCTGTCCGCCGCACCCCGGTCAGAACCCGAGTTCGGGCCGTCCTTATTGTCGGTCATGGGTTACGCGCCTCGCTGTAATGGCTCTTCAGTTGCCCACTTCGCAACCGGGCGTTTTACTTGGCCCTTCCGTTGCCTAGTTCGCAACCGGGCGTTTTATTTGGCCCTTCCGTTGCCTACTTCGCAACCGGGCGTTTTACTTGGCCCTTCCGTTGCCCACTTCGCAACCGGGCGTTTTTACTTGGCCCTTCAGTTGCCTACTTCGCAACCCGGGATCGGGCCGATAGTGCATGCGCGAATTGACGAGCTTCTGAAAGCAGCCACTTACCCGAGGGTAAACGGTCATAGTTCTATTTTAGCAGCTGCAAGATCGACGAGGATAAGCATTTCTTCCATCGTGGCCTCGGTGGCAATTTCGATCGGAATATCGCCTAAGGCCTTGAGACGCAAGGCCACTTGGTCCGACAGACACAGGTGCACGAGGTGGTGGCACATATCTTTCAGGCCGAACCGGGTGATCAGCCGGACGTAGATCGCGGCGGTCTCCGGCGACATCAACATGACTGCCTCGATACTGCCGTCGGCGATGTCGTCGCGCGTGGATTCTGAGAGCGTTTCGGCGGCCTCCATGCGGTAGACGATCGCCTCGGTGACGCGGTAACCAAGGGCTTCGAGGTCGCCGCGGATGTCGGAGGAGACGCGGTTGCCGCGAAGGTGCAGCAAGATCTCCTCGGACGTCTCCATCGTCGAGGCGATGATCGGCACCAGGGCGTCAGCCGTGCCTGGGCCTTTGACGATCTGGCCGAAGCCAAGGCGGCGTGCCTCCTCGGCCGTTGCGGCGCCAACAGCATAAACGCGGATGTTGCGGGCGCGGCGCAGTGCCGACGAACCGCGGAGTGCACGCAAGGCATTGCGGCTGGTGGCAATGATCCCGGTGACGCCTTCGAGGCCTTCGGGATCGAATTCGTAGAACGCTGTGCGCATCAGTGGTTCGACGGATGCCTGATGACCGCGCGCTTCCAGCAGGCCTTTCAATTTCAGGGCGTCTGGTTCTGGGCGTGTGACGAGGACGCGCATCAGGCGCTCCGTGTGGAGTCTGATTTGCCAAGGAAACCCGGTCCGGCGCGGGCAAGCAGTTCGTCGGCGGCGGATTCACCCAGTACCAGCGCTTCCTCCGGGCGGCCTTGGCGCTCAGTCTCGTGCGATTGGCTGCCATCAGGCGTCAGGATCTGGCCATTGAAGTGCAAGCGGCCGTCAACGAGGCGGGCGAGGCCGGCAATGGGCGTGCGGCAGGAGCCTTCGAGGCGAGCGAGGAAGGCGCGCTCGGTGGCGACGGTGAGGGCAGTTGCGGCATCGTTCAGGGGGGCGAGCAGACGGCGTGTGGCGCCATCTTCGGCGCGGATCTCGATGCCGATGGCGCCCTGGGCGACGGCTGGCAACATGACGCCTGGTTCGATGGCGCTGGTAATGCGTTCCGGGTTTCCAAGCCGAATGAGGCCAGCGACCGCGAGCAGTGTCGCGTCGGCAACCCCATCAGCGAGCTTCTGCAGGCGGGTGCCGACATTGCCTCGGAAGGGCACGATCGCGAGATCCGGCCGCGCACGGCGGATCTGGGCTGCCCGGCGCAACGACGAGGTGCCGACCTTGGCGCCTGGCGGGAGGTCAGCCAGAGATTTCGCGATGAGGCTGATGAAGGCGTCGCGCACGTCTTCGCGCGGCAGGACGGCAGCGATGTCGAGGCCCTTTGGCAACGTGGTCGGCATGTCCTTCATCGAATGCACGGCGAGGTCGATGCGGCCGGCGAGCAACGCTTCCTCGATTTCCTTGGTGAAGAGGCCCTTGCCGCCGGCCTCAGACAGCGGGCGGTCCTGGATCTGGTCGCCGGTGGTCTTGATGATCGTGATCGCGAAAGCGGTTTCGGGGAGGCTAGCTGCCGCCATCAACCGGGCGCGGACCTCATGCGCCTGTGCCAGCGCGAGCGGCGAGCCTCGGGTTCCGATACGGATTTGGGTGGCGGGCAATGGCTCGGCTCCGGAGTGGCGGTATCGTGGGCATCGGGTACATAGGCCGTGGCCCATGGGCGGGCAAGTAGGCGTCACGGCCCATATTCCCCGGCTGGGGACAGCGGCTCTACATTCGCGGGCAGAAATGACTTAGGATGAACTTGGGATGACTGCGGTTCGTGCTTGGGAGGCTCAGCTGATGACACGCATATCACGTCGGACGGTTGCTGCGGGCTTGGTCTTTTCCGGGGTTGCGCCGACGGTCCGAGTGAGTGCTCAGGCGCCTGCCGCTTATCCCGAGAAGCCGATCAAGCTTGTCGTGCCATTTCCACCGGGCGGCGGCGCGGATTTCACCGGCCGTCTGCTCGCTCAGAAGATCGGCGAAGGCCTGCACCAGACGATCATCGTCGACAACAAGCCGGGTGGGGCGACGACGATCGGCTCCGATGCTGTCGCGAAGGCGACGCCGGATGGGTACACGCTGCTGTTGTTGCTTCGTGACATGGCGCTCAACCCCAGCCTGATGACATCGCTGCCCTACGACACGTTGAAGGCGTTCGCCTGGATCGGCATGGTCGGAGAGGGGCCATTCGTGCTGGTCGCCAACCCATCTTTCCCGGGCAAATCGCTGAGCGACCTGGTGGCACTGGCGAAAGCCAAGCCCGGCACGGTTTCCTATGGAAGCCTCGGCCTTGGCGGGCTCGCGCACATCTGCGTCGAGGCGATGGCGCTACATTTGGGGATCAATCTGCTGCACGTGCCGTACAAGGGCGCTGGGCCAGCGTTGCAGGCGGCGGTGTCGGGCGAGGTGCCCGTTGCGGTTGCCGCCTTGACCGGCGCAGTCCCGTTCGTGCGTGAGGGGCGCTTGCGCGCCCTCGTCGTCGGGGCCGAGAAGCGCGCGGCGCAGTTACCGGACGTGCCGACCATCAGCGAGGCCGGTGGCGGCAATACGCTGCTGCCGCAGTACTACGCGCTTGCAGCACCTGCCGGCACGCCGCCGCCGGTCATCGAGAGACTCAATGCGGAGTTGAAGCGTGTGCTGAGCCTTCCGGATGTGGCGGAGAAGCTGATCCAGAACGGGATCGATCCCGCCTACAGCTCAGCCGAGGCGCTCGGCGCGACGATCGACACGGACGTTGCCCACTTCGCCAAGCTGGTGAAGGCGATCGGGATTACACCGCAGTAGGTTCGCAATTTACGGAGACGCGCAGGGTTGCGCCGCGTAGTGCCACACAGCTTGCTTGTGGCCACGCTGCGACTCTGTCACGCGTGATGGGACGACCGGCTGCGAGGAGATCGACATGACGGGGCTTCCCAACTGTATAGAGCCGGTTGGCAGCAAAGAGCTGGCCAACTTCAAAGAGCTGGTCATTCAGGCCATGGACCAGCGCACATCGATACAGCTGCAGAATGTGCAGGCTCGCGATGAACTCACGGCGGCATTGGCCGCGGCACATGAGGAGCGCGCGCCCTGGAAGGCGTATTCGCCGGACGAGGAGGCCGTCGGTAATGTCACCAAGCGCCTGAATGTTTCTTGCGAGGATGCGTTCCGCGTGCATCTCGTGATCCATGACGGCGGGCGCGTCCTGTTTCCGAAGGTGGAGGCAGCCGAGGCTTTTGTTGCCAACGGCACCGCAGAAGCCCTGCACGAAATCGCGCGGCGCTATGCCTTGCACCGCATGCCGATCGAAGCCGTCGTTGCCCGCAGAGGGATGCAGGCGCGGTAACCAGACAAACCCATGCAGTCCCTGCGGTCTCCGGTTACTTGTCGTCCTTGAAATACGGCTCGACTGTGCCTTTGAGTTTCAAGGTCATCGGGTTACCGCGACGATCCTTGGCCTTACCGGCGGCGACGCGAACCCAGCCCTCGCTGACGCAGTACTCTTCGACGTTGGTTTTCTCGACGCCGTTGAAGCGGATGCCGACGTCGCGCTGTAGCACGGTCTCGTCGTAGTGCGGGCTCGCCGGATTGGTCGAGAGGCGGTCGGGCAGCGGCGTGGTCATGAGGTCCGGTCCTTGTCGTTGTCGGCTGGGCTTATGCAAGTGCCCCTGGGCAGCGCTTATGCTGGAATTGTCGGGTCGCGCAAGTGCAGGGCTTGACCCGCCCTACGGCGTACTTTACCCGGCGCACTGCAATCCGCCTCGGAAGAAGGGGCTATTGCACCCTACGACAACGCGTCAGCCCACCGGTAGTTGCTCGAGGAGACGGCCTTTGCCCGCAATCGGTTTCGTAATCTTCATCGCCTGCAGGATCGCCCACAACGTGGCTTGATTGGTGGTGATGACGGGTTTGCCGAACGTCTTTTCCCAGGGTGCGATGAATTCCATCGTCGGGAAGTTACCGCCGGGGATGACCAGCGCCTCGATGTCCGGGCGGTCGATCTTCTTGAACGCGGCTTCTGCCATGCCCGCGTCCATCTTGCCGATGGCGTAGGCGTCGGTGGCGCCGAGGCTTTGCGCGGCAACGACGGTGATGCCGTATTTCGCCTCGTAATACCGCTTGGCGCGGGCGATGGCGTCCTCCGAATAGGGCGTCGCAAATGCGATCCGCCTGGTTCCGAGGGCATGCAACGCGCGGCCGACCGCTTGTGCCGAGGTCAGCGAAGGAATGCCGCCCGAAGCCTCGGTCATGCGTTTCACAGTGACCGCGTCGTAATCGTCGGAGAAAAGGCTCGCGGAGGTCTGCACCATGGCGATCACCTCGACCTTGGCGGCGCCGAGCATTTTCGACTGGTAGACGACGTCGGCGTCAATCCCCGGCGAGAATGGCGAGTTGTCGATCTTGCCGAGACGGGCGGTGTGCACCTGCAAGTCCGGTGGCAGACGACAGAACTCCATTTCGCAGGTGGTGTTGGTGCAAGGCACCAGGATGCCGAAATGTCGCGTCATGGGTGTGATCCTTGTTCTGCAGTGGGCCTGCCGTCTCGAGCCTTGCTGTGGATTGCAGCTGGCATCCTCGCCCATCGAGCCGGCGATGCCAACGACTTCGGTTGCTTGGGCCGGCTTGACCTTGCCATCGGGCGGCGGGCGCCCTACCAAAAAGGGCCGCGATCCAAGGGAATGACCGATGAACCAGCAGTTGCGCCCGCCACTTACGCCGGCTGTTACGGAAGCCTCGCCTGGCGATGCGGCGGATGGCTCATTTTACGGCGTCGGCGATCCGGGGGCGCTGGAGGCATTCTTCGGCGGCGGTACGACGCCCGAACCTGCTGCCCGGCGGAGCACACGCTCGTCCATCGGCGGCGGCGGTGAGGTGGCGCTGATCGAAGCGTACCGCGCGCGTGGCTATCTGCGCGCTCGGCTCGATCCGCTGGGGCTGGCGCCGCTGCCGGGCGTCCCGGAGTTGAATCCGGCACAGTACGGGCTTGATCCTCGAGCGGTGCAGCCGCTCGTCGACCGGTTGCTGCGGACTTACACTGGCGCTATCGGCTGGGAGGTCGGGCATATCCACGATACACAGCGGCGGCGTTGGCTGGAGACGCAGGCGGAAGCGCTCGACACCAATCTGCCGGATGACACGGCGCGGCTGGCGATTCTGGCACTGCTAAAGCGCGCGGAAGCGTTCGAGAGCGGGCTCAACCAGCGCATTCCCGGTGGCAAGTTGTTCGGCCTCGGCGGGGCCGAGACGTTCCTGGTCGCGATGGAGGTGATTCTCAGCGAGAGCGTGCGGCTCGGTATCGAGGAGACGGTGATCGGCGGCATGCATCGCGGCCGGTTCAGCATGCTGGCGAACGTGCTCGGCAAACCGCTGAACGCAATGATTGCCGAGATTCTGGGCAAGCCCGCGGTGCCGGATGGGCTCGACTGCTCGTCGGACGTTTCCTACCATCTCGGCTATTCAGGCGACCTGGAGATCGCGGGGCGCTCACTCCACGTGTCGGTGTCTGCGCATCCTTCGCATCTGCAACTGATCCCGATCATTTCGCAGGGGCGTGCACGGGCGAAGCAGACGATGTATGGGCCGGAGGGACACCGGCGCGTGCTGCCATTGCTGCTGCATACGGACGCAAGTTTTGCCGGGCAGGGACTCGTCGCGGAGATGGTGCAGCTGGCGCGGGTGGCGCCGTTCGATCTGGGCGGATCGATTCACATCCTGATCAACAATCAGCTTGGTTTCACGACCTTGCCGGACGAGGGGCGGAGTGCGCGCGGGGCATCCGACATCGCGCGGCTGACGGAGACGCCGGTCATCCACGTCAACGGCGACGATCCGGAAGCCGTGTGGCGGGCGGGGCTGATCGCGGCAAACTGGCGCGCTACATTCGAGAGCGACATCATCATCGATCTCGTCTGCTATCGCCGGCCCGGCCACAACGAGATCGATGAGCCGCGTTTTACGCAGCCGGTGATGTACAAGGCGATCGATGCGTTGGCGCCGATCGACCAGATCTACGCGGGCGCATTGACGGCGCGCGGAATGGACATCGCACCGGCTGAAGCCGCGGCTGTTGGCGTTTCCGAGGCCTTGAAGGCCGCATTCGATGGTGCCAAGTCGTGGAAGGTGAATTCTGCAGACTGGTTCGAGGGCGCCTGGGCCGGACTGCGTGCGGGTAGTGTCGCCGAGATGCTGGTGCCAGTTGCGACGGGGCTTCAGCATGATGCGTTGCTGTCTCTCGGCAATCTGATAACGACGCCACCGGCAGGCTTCGTGCTGGAAAGCAAGGTGCAACGGTTCCTCGACGAGCGACGCCGGTCTATCGAAACGGGAGAAGGCATCAACTGGGCGACGGGCGAGGCACTGGCGATCGCGTCGCTGCTGGCGGAGGGGACAAGCGTTCGTTTCAGTGGGCAGGACAGCGTGCGCGGCGCGTTCACGCAACGCCATCTCGAGGTGCACGACCAGGCAACTGGCGCACGGCATATGACGTTGGCACCGGCGGTCGAGAACGGCGCGGTTGCCGAGATCCACAACACGCCACTGATCGAGCATGCCGTGCTCTGCTACGAGTACGGGATCGCGATGGCCGACCCGAAGCGGCTGGTCATCTGGGAGGCGCAGTTCGGCGAGTTCCTGTCCTACGCGCAGGCCGTTTTCGACCAATGCATCGCGTGCGGCGAGGACCGGTGGCTGCGGTCGAGTGGTTTGGTGATCCTGCTGCCGCACGGCCTTGATGGAGGCGGTCCCGATCATTCGACCGGGCGGCCGGAGCGGCTTCTGGCTGCCTGTGCTGGGGCCAACCTGCAGATCGTCAACGCGTCGACGCCGGCAAACTTCTTCCACGTGCTGCGGCGGCAGATGACGCGGCCCTACCGCAAGCCGCTCGTCGTGCTGACGCCGAAGGCGCTGTTGCGGCACAAGGGGTGCGTTTCGACGCGCGCGGAGTTCGCGGCGGGCCAAGGTTTCCGCTCCGTCATCGGGGATGAGACCGTCAAGGGTGCGCGGCGCGTGATCGTGTCGACCGGCAAGGTGTACTACGATCTCCTGACGGCGCGGGCTGAGCGGACGTTAGAGAGTGCCGTTGCGCTGGTGCGGCTGGAGCAGATCTATCCGCTGCCTGCCGACGAACTGCGCGCCGTGTTTGCGGCGCATCCGGGCGCGGAACTGTTCTGGTGCGAGGAGGAGCCGGAGAACATGGGTTACTTCACGCACCTCGATCGGCCGCTGGAGCGTCTTGCCGGGCGCGCGTTCAAGCGTGCCGGGCGGCCCGCAGTTGCAACGCCGGCGGTCGGCGTCAAGTACTGGCACGAGGCCGAGATCAAGGCGTTCCTGGCGGCCGCGTTCGCTGGTATGTGATGTCATTTGGCTTTTCATGCCACATGCCCAAAACTCTCGGTTGTCATGGTCGGGCTTAAGTGCGAAGCACGTCTTCGACATGACTCCCGACCACCCCTTTTGCAGCAAGCTCGGCGCTAGAGTTTTGCGATGACCTTCCGGCGAAACAGTGCTGGTTGGGTATGCGGCACCATGGGTCCTCGGGACAAGCCCGAGGATGACACCTGTGGATTTTGCAACGACGAGTGAAATCAACAGGGCATCATGAGCACGGCAGCGAAAACCACAACCTCCTCCAACCTGATCAAGGGCACGACCGGCGATTGGGAGGTGGTCGTCGGCCTCGAAGTGCACGCGCAGGTCAATTCGCGCGCGAAGCTGTTTTCGGGCAGCTCGACTGCGTTCGGCGCGGAGCCGAACAGCCACGTGTCGCTGGTCGACGCGGCCATGCCCGGCATGCTGCCTGTCATCAACGAGGAGTGCGTGCGCCAAGCCGTGCGCACGGGGCTCGGGCTCAACGCCGAGATCCACTTGCGGAGCGTGTTCGACCGGAAGAACTACTTCTATCCGGATCTGCCGCAGGGCTATCAGATCAGCCAGTACAAGCAGCCGATCGTCGGCGAGGGCCAAGTCGAGATCGATGTCGATGGCGTGTCGATGCGCGTGCGAATCGAGCGGCTGCATCTGGAGCAAGACGCCGGCAAATCGATCCACGACCAGCATCCCGACTCGTCGTATGTCGATCTCAACCGCTCGGGCGTGGCGCTGATGGAGATCGTGTCGAAGCCCGACATCCGCTCCGCCAAACAGGCACAGGCCTACGTCTCGAAGCTGCGCACGATCCTGCGCTATCTCGGAACCTGTGACGGCGACATGGAGAAGGGCAACCTGCGCGCCGACGTGAACGTGTCGGTGAGGAAGCCCGGTGATGACCTCGGCACGCGTTGCGAGATCAAGAACGTCAACTCGATCCGGTTCATCGGTCAGGCCGTCGAGGTGGAGGCGCGCCGCCAGATCGACATCCTCGAAGATGGCGGCAAGATCGAGCAGGAAACACGGCTGTTCGACCCGGCCAAAGGTGAGACGCGGTCGATGCGGTCGAAGGAGGAAGCGCACGACTATCGCTACTTTCCCGACCCCGACCTGTTGCCGCTGGAGATCGAGCAATCGCTGGTGGACAAGCTCAAGTCGGAGCTTCCTGAACTGCCGGATCAGAAGCACGCGCGGTTCATGAAGGTCTATGGCCTCGCGGCATACGATGCGAGCGTTCTTGTTGCCGAGAAGGCGAGCGCGGATTTCTTCGAGGACGTCGTGGCGGAGCCGCGCGGAGAAAACGTGGCGGAGCCGCGCGGAGAAAACGCCAAGGGACGTGACGGCAAGCTTGCAGCGAACTGGGTGATCAACGAGTTGTTCGGCCGCCTCAACAAGGAAGGCTTGGGCATCGAGACGTCGCCGGTGTCTTCGAAGCAGCTGGGAGGGATCGTCGAGCTGATTTCGAACGGCACAATTTCCGGTAAGATTGCCAAGGAGCTGTTCGAATTGGTCTGGAGCGAGGGCGGCGACCCGGCTGAGATCGTCGACAAGCGCGGATTGAAACAGGTGACCGATACCGGCGCCATCGAGAAGGCGATCGACGAGATCATCGCGAAGAACCCCGACAAGGTGGCGCAAGCGACGGCGAAGCCTGCCATGCTCGGCTGGTTCGTCGGCCAGGTGTTGAAGAGCAGCGGCGGCAAGGCCAACCCGCAGGCGGTCAGCGACATCGTGAAGGCGAAGCTCGGGATCTGACAGCAATCGTTCGCGACCAGGCGAGAGAGAGATTTGCAATGCAACCCGATGCCCGCCAACGCCTTGCCGACATGCTGATTGCTGCCCGCCGCGAGGGCCGCCAGATCGCCGCGTTACCGCCGGATCTTGTGCCGGAGACGCCGGCCGAGGGTTACGCCGTGAACGCGCTGGTCGCGACTGGCCTTGGTTGGGAACCGCTCGGCTGGAAGATCGCGGGGACAAACCCAGACATGCAACGGCGGCTGCGACTCAACGAGCCGATCTATGGCCGGAGCTACAAGCGGTTCGAGACGCGATCGCCGGCGCGGTTCAGTCACGCCGAGCTGCTCGATCCGATCATCGAATGCGAGTTCTTCTTCCGGCTCGGACGGGATCTGCCGCCGCGGACTGCTGTCTACGGCCGCGACGAGGTTACCGATGCGGTGATGGGTGTGTTCGCCGGTGTCGAGGTGGCCGAATGCCGGTTTCCGGTCGATCGGCTCCCAGCTGTTCCGGCGATCCTCGCGGATGGCGCCGCCAATGGCTGGTACGTCATTGGCGACGAGATTGCTGGCTGGCGCGCGCGCGATCTCGCGTCGATGCCGGTGGCGTTGAGCGTGAACGGTGCCGTGCGGCGCACCGGCAGCGGGCGTGAGATCATGGAGGATCCGATCAACGCGCTGATCTGGCTCGCCAATACGCGGTCCACCTGGGGCGATGGTCTCGAGGCCGGCGCACTGATCAGCAGCGGGACCGCAACGGGCATGCTGCTGGCGAAGCGTGGCGATGTCATGCGCGCGACATTCGGAGATCACGCAACTGTCGAACTGGCGTTCGTGTAGCGCGGCGCTTGTGCTCGAGTGTGAGGCGCGTGCAGACTGTGATCCGAGCCGCGCCCACTCAGCGGCCAGCGAGGCTGGACCTGGTACCGGCAATGACGCCTATTTTTTCGCGTGACGCTCTTGCCGATGCTCTTGGTTTCTGGGAGCGCGCGCGTGTGCCTTTCAACGTCATACTGCTCGCGTATGGCCTGTTTCATTTCTCGGAGGCATTTTCGGCGATGCCCGGCTCGCTGTGGGGCGAGGTTGTGGCGGTCGCGATGTTCGCAAACCTGTTCTACTGCGTCGTGTACGTGCCGGATATCATCCTACTGGCGACCGACTATCGGCATCTGTGGCGCGTCGTGGGCCGCCCGTTCACGTGGCTTGCCGTGACGGCTGCGGGCACTGCGCTGGCGCGCGCCACACTGTCGTACATGTTGCGCGGCGCTTGAAGGCTGGGGTAGGCGTCGCCACATTCTCGGAACGGGAAACAACAAACGGCGTCCGCCTCATGCTGCGACTACTCCTCGCCGTCGTTATCGCGTCGCTCGCGTCGCATGCGATCTGGTGGCAATTCCAGGATCACCCGCGCTCGTGGGCCGATGCGGATTGGTCTTCGGCCGGCATCCTGCCACCACCTTCGCAAGTTTCCGATGCCGTCGTGCATGTGCTGGCGGGACGCACAGGCCGATGGAAGGGCGTATTTGCGCATCACTCATGGATTGTCGTGAAGGCGGCGCGAGCGTCGCACTACACGCGCTTCGATGTCGTCGGGTGGGGACGGCCCGTGCGTGTCGATGCCTACGCACCGGATGGACGCTGGTTCGGTGGTACGCCCGAGATCGTCATGACATTGCGCGGCGCCGATGCAGCGCGCGCCATCCCGCGCATTCGTGCAGCGATCGACAACTATCCACACACTGCAACCGGCAGCTACGCGATCTGGCCAGGGCCCAACTCGAACACGTTCATTGCGACGATTGCGCGGGCAGTGCCGGAACTTGCGCCGGCGCTGCTGCCGACCGCGATCGGCAAGGATTTCGCGGGATGGTCTCTCTTCGTCGGTCGAACGCCGAGCAACACCGGCGTGCAGCTTTCGCTTGGTGGCGTCGTGGGTGCGAGCATCGGCTGGATCGAAGGCATCGAGTTGAATGTGTTCGGCCTCGTCGTCGGTGTCGATGTGCGTCGTCCGGCATTGAAGTTGCCGGGTTGGGGCCGCGTCGGCATGACTTCTGGATGAGAGCCACGCGCCGCAACTGCTTCGGTGCGACGCCTGCAATGCAAAAGGGCCACGCGCGAACGAGTGGCCCTTCATAATTCCAGTGGCGTTCAGACTCAGGCTTTCTTCTTTGCCGGCGCCTTCGCCTTTGCCTTCGCGGCGCGCTTCTTGCCAGCGACCTTTTTCACGCGTGTGCGTGCAGTCAACGTGCTGCCGCGCGACGACGTTGCTTTCTTGCGCGGGATCGCGCGTTTCACCTTCTTCTTGCGCTTCTCGACGTTACGAGCCGAGCGTGCTCCACGTGCTGCTGCCATGAAATGCCTCCTTCTGTTGCTGTTGCACTCGTGGGAGCACTAGTTGTTTTTCGAAACGCACACAAGTGAAAGAGTCGCATGCTTCGGCACAGATCGCCGCACCGTGCATCACAGCGAAAGCACTCGAACAGCGAGCGGCATGCCGCCTTTCGGGCGCAGCGTGACACGCGAAATTGGTTCTGGTGCGAGTGTTGAATCACATGTGAACTCTGCGTCACGCACGAGCATCGACAGCAGAGAAACGGCTTCAATCATTGCGAAACTCATGCCTACGCAGGTGCGCGGGCCGAAACCGAACGGCATGAATTGCGTGCGTTGATGATGTTGCGCGCGCTCGCGTGTGAAGCGCGTCGGATCGAAACGATCCGGGTCGTCCCAGAGCTTGCGATGGCGATGCACGATGTAGATCGGCACAATCAACATGGCGCCTGCAGGGAAACGATGGCCGCCGAAGTTGAGTGCTTCACGTGTCATGCGGCCCATCACAGGTGCGGGCGGATAGAGGCGCATCGCTTCCTTCACGACCTGTCGTGTCAGTTCGAGTGCATCAATGTGTTCAGCCAGCACGGGGCCGGTTCCGACGACGCGCGTTGCTTCATCGCGCAGGCGTTGCTGCCATTCCGGTGCGCGGGCAAGAAGATAGAGTGCCCACGTCAACGCTTTCGCTGTGGTCTCGTGGCCGGCTGCTGCAAACGTCAGCAGGTTGTGCATGATCTGCTCGTCGGCCATCGCGTTGCCGGTGTCGGGATCGCGGGCTTTGCCGAGCCGTGCCGTCAGTCCGGTGCCCGACCAGCCCTTTTCGCGCTCGCGTGCGATCACGCCATTCATCGTCCGCACGAGAATTTTGGCGGCGCGTTGCATTGGTGGTCGGCCGGGATGCCAGACCCAATCCGGCACACCGAGAATCTCAAACGCGATGTCCCAGCTCGTCCAATCGAGATAGGCGCCGATGTGCCGCTCGAGAACCGCGGCCTCGGCGTCGGACGTGCCATCGAAGATGGTCGAGGCGAGAACGTCGAAGGTCAAATCGGTCATGTCACGGTCGATGGCGCGTGACGTGTCGCGTTGTGATGTGCGCCAGCGTTCAATCATGCGTGATGCCGCGGCAGACATCGTCGGCACCAGGGCCATCAGATCGGCGTGCCGGAAGAGAGGTGCCACCGTGCGGCGTTGCCAGCGCCAACTCTGGCCTTCGGCGACGAGGATGCCGTCGCCGAGGATCGGCTTGAAGATGCGCTTTTCGATCGGCGACTTCGGGAAGCTTTCGTGGGAGCCGAGCAGCAACTCTTCGACGAGTTTCGGGTCCGTGACCCAGGCGACGCGACCGCGCATCCCCGGCGGAACAAACATCGGCTGGTGATAGACGGGCTCGGGAATCGCACGCAGCGGATTGCGGAGGAAGGTCGGCAGGAAGCGCCAGAGCGGCAGCGGTGTTGGCGGCGGCGTGATGGCGGGTGGGTAGAGCGGGAGGGCGGTGGTCGCGTTGCCTTCGCACATGGAAGCTCTCCGAGGGAACGGATGCGTGCCTTCAATCATGAAGCATCATGCATGCGCCAACGAATAAAACTGTTGCGATCCGTTTGGTGGCGCCTTCGGATGCCGCTTTCGTTGGCCCTTCGGTTGCCCACTTCGCAACCGGGCCAACAACCGCGCGGGCATCCGGCGCGTCGTCGATCAATTTACGAGCCAGCGGACGCCATAGCCGGGTGCGAGAAAGACGCCGGCCCATGCGAACGACGACAGGATGCTCGCCGGCACGAACTGCCAAAGGGGCATCTCGAGGATGCCCGCGACGGCTGGAATGAACGGGCGCAGGAAGCCGGTGAACTTGCCGCCGACGACCGCAAGCACGCCCCAACGTTCGAAGAGTGCGTGCCCCTTCGGCAGCCAATCCTGATTGCGCGAGAACGGCCAGATGCGTGCTGCTTCTGTTTTGAAAACTCGGCCGAGGCCGTAGACCAGAAGATCGCTCAGGACGGCGCCGATCGATGCCGCGAACCAGAGCTGCCAGAACTGGCCGCCGGCCGCGGCATGCGCGGCGCCGATGCCGAGGAACAGAGGCGTCGATGGCACGAGCAGCGAGAGCAGTGGCACGCCTTCGGCAAAGCCCATGAAGAACACAGCCGGTTCGGCCAGTGCCATGTGCTCGCGAATGAACGTGAGGACGACGTTGTCGGTGCTGAAGGTCACGGGTGCTGCGCGTTGTGGAGAGAGCGTTGTTCGATAGCCTTGCCGGATCAGCCCAACAACCAGCGGATGCCGAGTGCGCCCGGTGCCATGACGCCGAACGCCCAGAGGAAGGACGACGTGACGTTGGCGATGAGGAAATGCAATTGGTTCATGCCGTAGATGCCGGCCACCACCGGAATGACAGCACGCACGGGGCCGAAGAAATGTCCGAGGAAGACGCCGAAAACGCCGTACTTGTCGAAGTACGCCTTGCCGCGCGGCAGCCAGTCCGGATGCGTGCGAAACGGCCAGAAGCGGGCGACGTCGTCCTTGAAGTAGAGGCCAATCCAATAGGATGCGGCATAGCCAAGCGTGCCGCCCAGCCCAGCTGCGAGCCAGACGTCCCATAACGTCAAGAAGTCGAAGCCGCTCGCCGCGAGTATGCCGGCGATCGCAACAAGGATCACGGTGGCCGGGAGAAGGAGGGAGAGGAAGGCGAGCGACTCGCCGAACGCGAGTGCGAATGTGATCGGTGCGGCCCAGGCCCTGTTATCGCGCACAAAGCCCGCAACCTGATCAGCGAATTCGACGAGCGTCATGGGTGGTGGTCCTGGGATTTCCGTGTGGCTCTCGCGCGGGTCAGCTGGGCAACGAAGATCGGAGCGGGCCGTTATTGTCAATGGCGATACGCGGCAAGACACTTGCTGTCACGCATGCGATCGCGGCTGTGGTCTCATGCGCGGCAGCGCCGTTTCATTTCGACGCCCAGTTCCTTGCCGACCTCGCCGGCGAGCATCACGCCGCGTGACACCTGTGCGGGGGACAAGCCGCCACCACCTGCGCCACGCAGTACTCCGGGGCCGGCTTCGGCTTCGCGCTTGCCGACGGCGAGCTCGTCGCAGGAGAGATCCTTCTTGCGGCTCTTGAAGGCGAACAGGCGAACACCCGAGGCATATGCCTGTGGTGTTGCGCCCTCGCGAACCCATTTCCGATCGGTGTCCGCCATCATGGACTTCAATGTCGACTGCCGCTGATCGATGCAGTGTTTGCTGTCGTCGACGCAGCCGAGGCCGGCGCGTGTTTCGGGTAACGATTCGGGCTGCGATTGCGAGCAAGCGCCGATCGCGAGCGATGCGCCGACCGCTGTGGCCGAACTGACGGCGCGCCAAAGTGCCTTCACGTGTTTCATGCCCCCTGCCTTGCTCCAAGCCCCAAGCCGCCCAGATCAGCCTTATTCCCCGGCTGAAAGATTGCGATCTGTTACAAACATCAAAAATCCGGAGCGTATTGCTTGCCCTTCAGTGGCCCAGTTCGCAACCGGATGCGTCGTCAAGCGGTTGCGACCCGTCGAAAACGCCAAGCTCACGAGCTTGGCGGGAAATTTTTCGCAGCCGAGGAATGGGGATCATGCCCACCCCTTGTTAACCGCATTCAGACGCCATAGAACCGTGCGGTGGCGGCTATGTGGCAGCCCCCTGCCGCTCAAGGTCTCGTCGCGACTCGCAAACGAGCGAGATCTGCTTCCGCCTCATATGCGTGGCGGACCCAGCCATGCAACACTTTAAGCAACAACAGCCAGGTAACAGGAGACGATTGAATGGCCAACGCCATCCGAGTTCACAAGGTCGGCGGTCCCGACGCCATGCAATATGAGACGGTCGAGGTCGGAGCTCCGGGCCAGGGCCAAGTCAAGCTCAAGCAGCATGCGATCGGCGTGAATTACATCGACGTCTATCTGCGCACGGGTCTCTATCCGCAGCCATCGCACCCGTTCGTGCCCGGCATGGAAGGCGCCGGTGAAGTCATTGGCGTCGGCCCAGGCGTGACCGATCTGAAGGTCGGCGATCGCGTTGCCTACGCGGGCCCGGCCGGTGGCTATTCGACGGAGCGCCTGATTGCAGCGGACCGCGTCGTGAAGATGCCTGACGGTATCGACTACAAGACCGCAGCCGCCATGATGCTGCAGGGCATGACGGTGCGCTATCTCGTGCGCAAGACTTACAAGGTCGGCCCGGGCACAACGTTGCTCTGGCATGCGGCAGCGGGCGGCGTCGGTCTCATCGCCTGCCAGTGGGTGAAGCACCTCGGCGGTACGTTCATCGGCACCGCGGGCGGGCCCGAGAAGTGCAAACTGGCGCTGTCGCACGGCGCAACACACTGCATCGACTATACGAAGGAGAAGTTCGTCGAGCGCGTGAAGGAGATCACCGGCGGCAAGCTGTGCGATGTCGTGTACGATTCGATCGGCAAGGACACATTCCCGGCTTCCCTCGACTGCCTGAAGCCGCTCGGCCTGTTCGTCACGTTCGGCAACGCTTCGGGCCCGATCGAGTCGATGAACCCGGGTGTGCTCGGGGCGAAGGGCTCGCTCTACATGACGCGCCCGTCGCTCGGCAACTACACAGCAACACGCGCCGATCTCGTCGAGACCGCGAATGATCTTTTCGATGTCGTGCAGAAGGGCATCGTGAAGATCACGGTCAATCACACGTATGCGTTGAAGGACGCAGTGCAGGCGCACCGGGATCTCGAGGGTCGCAAGACCACGGGCTCGATCGTGCTGACGCCATAATAGTTTGCGCCTTTTTTAAGCGCCTTCGGATGCTCACTGGCGCATCCGGCGCGTAGATATGGTGGCCGCAGACGGGGGTCAGACCTGACCCCCGTTCGACCCCCAATCAATGCCCTTACTGATCTTCGCCGAAGCCGGATTGGACGAGCGTTGTGATTGCGTCCAGCGCGGCTACGGCGTCGGGTCCGTCGACTTCGACGACGATCGTCGAGCCTTGGCCGGCCGCCAACATCATCAAGCCCATGATCGAGGTTCCACCGACGGTCTGGCCGTCGCGCGTGACGCGGATGTTGGCCTTGAAGGTTTCGGCACATTTGACGAATTTGGCGGAGGCGCGGGCGTGCAAACCCTTCTTGTTGACGATCAGCAGCTCAGCCTTCGGTTGCTCGCCCACGCTGCTGTCCCCGCTTGATCCGCTAGTGTGGCGTCTCGCATTTGCCGACCAGAAACCGCGGCTCGTCCTCAGTCGGCAATTGCGAGACGAGACACCAGCGAGGGCGGGCCTTAATTTTCACCCGAAAGAACCTGGCTCGCAACGCTAATGTATTTGCGCCCGGCCTCCTTGGCCAGATCAACCGCTTCGGCCAGCTTCTTGTCACGACGGACGCTGGCGAGGCGGATCAGCATCGGCAGGTTGACGCCGGCGAGAACCTCGGCCTTGGTTTCTTCCATCACCGAAATGGCAAGGTTCGATGGCGTGCCGCCGAACATGTCCGTGAGGATGATGACGCCGGTGCCGGTATCGGTACGGCCAACAGCGGCGATCAACTCGCGCCGACGCTGCTCCACGTCGTCTTCAGGCCCAATCGAGACGGTCTCGATCTGGGTCTGTTGACCGACAACGTGTTCGAGTGCTGAGCGAAACTCAACCGCCAGCCCACCGTGAGTAATTATGACGATGCCGATCATCGGCTGCCTGCCTCTGAGCTCACCGACTGCTCCTGCGATCAATTATCGATCGCACCGGATCAGGCGGCGCTTGGTGCCGCCTATTCAGGACAATTTTTCTGGCCGTCTGACCATGCGGCCGAATCGCCAGGTGCAATTTTAGCATCAGACGACGCAAAAGTCCGAATGGGTTACGCACTTGCGAATGGAAGTTGCAGATCGACTACAGTCGCCCTCACTCGCGCCAGTTATCGGGACCCAGCAACAGGGCCAGCGCCACTTTCAGGGGCGCCGATGCGTCGAACGGGGCCAAGTGGACCAGCGGCAGGCGGCGGTCGAGGACGTTGAAATGCCGGTTGCGATCCGGCAGCCGATCGATTGTTTCGGGCGATGTCAGTTGGACGGCGAGGGCGACGTCGGCTTCGCCCAGATGCGGCAGCCGCAAAATTCCGAGGCCGCGCACCTCGCAGAGGCCAGCCAGCGTTGCCGGCGGCCGAGCGATCAGCCGATCAGAAAGAGTTTGTAGGAGCACTTGATCGTCGGCAACGAGTTGTGTGGTCACCGGGCGTCCGGCGATCTGCAGCTGGCTATGGATCAAGCGCAGCGCCAGATCGGATTTGCCGGAGCCCGGCGGGCCGAGCAGCAATGCAGCCTTGCCGGCGATTGCGATACAGGTCGCGTGCAGGCGTTCCGATGACCAGGGTTCAGAGCCAGCCATGGCCGGTCGCCCCGCGCGTTGCCGCCGGGTCGGCTGGGATGCGGACAACAAAGCGGGCACCGAGGATGGGTGAGGCCTTGTCGGACGCCTCGCGGCGATTCTCGGCCCAGATGCGCCCGTCATGAGCGGTAACGATCTCGCGCGAGATGCTCAAGCCCAGGCCGGAGTTCTTGCCGCGCAGCCGATCGCTTTCAGGGCGGTCGGAATAGAAGCGGTCGAATACGGCCTCGAGCTTGTTGTCGGGCATGCCTGGGCCCTGGTCCTCGACCGCAATCTCGATCTCGCCGCCGATGCGCGCTGTACGGACGGTCACGGCTTGTCCGGGTTTCGAGAACGAGATGGCATTGTCGAGCAGGTTGGTGATCACCTGACCGAGCCGGCCCTCGTGGCCGAGAACGACAAGCGGGTCTGCAGTCTCGGCAGCGCTCGATTCCAGTGTGACGGCGATTTTGTCGCTCGCATGCATGTCCTGGAAGACGTGGACGACATTGCCGATGGTCTCGGTCAGGTCGACCGGCAGGTTTTTCTGCCGCGCCAGCTCGGCGTCGAGCCTCGAGGCGTTGGCAACGTCCGTGATCAGGCGGTTCAGGCGCTTCAGCTCGCCCTGGATCTGCACCACGAGCTGGTCGCGTTGCTCGGGCGTTTTCGCGTAATACATGGTCTCTGCCGTTGAGCGCGCGGCGGCTAACGGGTTCTTCAGTTCATGCGCCACGTCGGCCGCGAACTTCTCACTGGCCTCGATGCGTTTGTAGAGGGCCGCCGTCATGCGCTTGAAGGCGTCTGCCATCTGGCCGACCTCATCGCGCCGGTTCGCATAGTCCGGGAGGTCGGCGCGGGCGCTGATACTTTGGCTGACATGCTCGGCGGCTGCAGAAAGCCGCCGCACAGGGCTGGCGATGGTGTGGTCGAGCATCATCGAGGCCATCAACGTCGCGAGCAATGCCATCAGCGCGAGGTAAAGGATGATCCAGCGCTCGGCCGCAAGGATGTCGTCGATATCGCCGGGCTTGGTCGAGAGCAGCAGTGCACCAACCGTCGAGTTGCGACGCTTGATGGGCACTGCGAGGGAGACGATCTGCTTGCCGTCGTCGAGCAACAGCATCGGCGGCGGCGCGTCGCCGCGGAGTGCCTGACGGACCTCGAAGTAGTTGTTGCCGTTGGCGTTGCCGATTTCGCGATAGATCGGCAGGCCCGAGCGACCGACCCAGCTCAGGAAGCGGGTCCAGTTGGTCTTGACCCGGATCTTGTCCTCTTCCTCAGGCGTCAATGGATTGACCACCTTGCCGGGGACGCGGATCGAGTCGACAATCAGGTTGCCTTCGCGGTCGTAGATGCGGGCGCGGGTGTTGTGCGAAGGCTGGATCAGCCTGCGCGTCACCGGGCCCACACGATCGGGCCGGAGCGACAGCTCGAACGCCGCGAAACCGTCGTCGCGATAGGGCAGCTTGGTGCCGTCGACCTCGGGCAGGCGATCGGGCTCGAAGATCAGACCGCGGTCGGTGTCGATGGAGGCACTGGCGGCAATCGCAGCGGCGATGATCTCGCTCTGGACGCGCAAGCTTTCGCGCTTGGCCGAGATCAACCACGCCTGATGCTGGCTCAGCCACAACATGCCGCCGATCAACACTGTGAGACCGAGCAGGTTGGCGACAAAGATGCGACGCGCCAGTGTCTTGGAGAAGAACCGTGCCAGCCGCGTTTCGGCGAGCCAACCCCACACTGCCCAGAAAATATCGAGAAGATTTTCCGTGCGCGGGTGATGGCGGACCTGGGCCAGCTTACCGCCTAGCGTGCGCACAGCATCTGTCGGCACGGCGCCCGGGAGCAACCGTGACAGACGCGCAACGGGCCAAGCAAGCAAGGCTTTCAATGGAGAGCCTTCGGTGCGGGTGGTCATGCTTCCTTGAAGCGGTAACCGACGCCATACAGCGTTTCGATCACATCGAAGTCGTCGTCGACGACCTTGAACTTCTTGCGCAAGCGTTTGATGTGACTATCGATTGTACGATCGTCGACGTAAACCTGATCGTCGTAGGCGGCGTCCATCAGCGCGTCACGCGTTTTCACGACGCCGGGACGGGTTGCGAGGGCCTGCAGGATCAGGAACTCGGTGACGGTGAGCGTGACGCCCTTGTTGTCCCAGTGGCAAGTGTGGCGCTCGGGGTCGAGACGGAGCTTGCCGCGCTCGATCATGCGGGCGGCTTCACTGGCGGTGACCTGGCCGTCCTTCGGCGCCACACGGCGGAGCACCGCCTTGGCGCGCTCAACCACCAAGCGCAACGAGAAGGGCTTCGGAATGTAGTCGTCCGCGCCCATTTTGAGGCCGAACAGCTGGTCGATCTCCTCGTCCTTCGAGGTGAGGAATATCACTGGCATATCAGACTGTTGTCGAACACGACGCAGGAGTTCCATGCCGTCCATCTTCGGCATCTTGATATCGAAGATGCCGAGATCGGCCGGTTCTTCCGTGAGTGCGGTCAGTGCTTCGGCGCCATCGCCGTAGGTGCGGACCTTGAAGCCTTCAGCTTCGAGCGCCGTGCGCAGTGAGGAGAGTATGTGCCGCTCGTCATCGACGAGAGCGATCGTGCTCTTTTCCTTCATGGATTTACATCCCCGGCGGCGTTAAAGGGCCAATGACCGCGTCTATGGTGCCAACGTGTGCGAAATGTGGCGCTTCCAAGCTGCGGGTCGTAGCCTGAATGTTACCTGAACTAGGGTGGGCAGGACAACCGCGTTGCAGAGGCGACCCGGATTCGTGTGTTCGACGTCAGCGATACGGCAGGCACTCAAGTTCCGCAGAACGTCGCTCGCACGACTTGCTCGGGGCGCGGGGGATCCGCATAGCGCTCGGCGTCCGGTTGTTCATCGAACGGGCGAGCGAGGACGTCGAGGAGCCTTTCGAAGGGTTGGAAATCGCCGTTGGTGGCGGCAGCCAACGCTTCCTCGACTCGATGATTGCGCGGTATAAACAATGGGTTAATTGAGCGCATTGTTGCAGCGCGAGCAAGCGGGTCGCCACCGTCTCGGCTGAGGCGTGCGCGCCAGCGCCTGAGCCAATCACCGATGGCCAGTTGGTCGGTGAATTGCTGCCGAAGTGATGCTTCGCGCTCGGGGCCGGACGCCGCATCGCACAGCGCGCGGAACGTCAACGTGAAGTCCGCCTTTGCGGTTGCCATGCACGCGAGCAGATCCTGGCCCAAGGCCAGATCGCCATCTTGCCCGGTTTGCAGCCCGAGTTTCCGGCGGAAACCGCGCGCGTAGGCGGCCTCGAACGTGGCGCCGAAACCGTCAATTGCGGATTGGGCGAACTGCATGGCTGCGTCGGCATCGTCGTCGAAGAGAGAGAGCAGGGTTTCGGCGAAGCGGGCCAGGTTCCATTGCGCGATGCGCGGCTGGTTAGCGTAGGCGTAGCGGCCCATTTCGTCGATCGAGCTGTAGACCTGGGCTGGATCGAAGCTGTCCATGAAGGCGCAGGGGCCGAAATCGATGCTTTCGCCTGCGATCGACATATTGTCGGTGTTCATGACGCCGTGGATGAAGCCGACGTTCAGCCACTGCGCGATCAGGTTGGCTTGGGCGCCCATGACGGCGCCGAATAGCGCGCGATACGGGTTGGCGGCGTCGCGAGCCTCGGGATAGTGGCGCGCGATGACGTGGTCGGCGAGCGTTTTGACGCCATCGAAGTCACCACGTGCGGCGAAGTACTGAAATGTGCCGACACGGATATGGCTTTGCGCAACGCGCGTGAGAACGGCGCCGGGCAGCGGTGTTTCGCGGAAAACCGGCTCGCCGGTGGTGACGGCGGCAAGCGCGCGCGTCGTTGGGATGCCGAGCGCCGCAAACGCTTCACTGATGATGTACTCGCGCAGTACGGGGCCTAGCGCCGCACGGCCATCACCACGGCGTGAGAACGGCGTCGGGCCGGAGCCTTTGAGCTGGATATCGCGGCGGATGCCGTCGCGGCCGATCACCTCGCCGAGCAAGATGGCGCGGCCGTCGCCGAGTTGCGGGGAGAAGCCGCCGAACTGGTGTCCGGCGTAGGCTTGCGCGATCGGCTCGCTACCGGGCGCGACCGCGTTGCCAGCGAAAACGGCGGTTGCGTCGGGAGAGGTCAGGAGGTCGGGATCGAGGCCAAGCTCGCGGGCGAGTGCGGTGTTGAGTTTAACGAGGCGCGGTGCTGCAACCGGCGTCGGATCGAGTCGCGCATAGAAGCGGGCCGGCAACCGCGCGTAGCTGTTGTCGAAGCGGAAGAGCGTGGTGGCTGCGGCTGCCGTGGTGGTCATGCGTGTTCCAAGATTTCCGACGCTTGTTTTCAGCACCAATCATCTAAATTCGATGCTTGTCATGGTCGGGCTTGTCCCGACCACCCATGGAGCTTCGGACCCAAAACGAGAGATTCGCGGCGGCGCTTCAGCAATACGTGCTGCTTGCGCTCATTGCACGATGGGTCCTCGGGACGAGCCCGAGGATGACAAATCGTCGGTTTGGGACCGCCACTCACTCCTTCGGCAGCATCGCGAAGCCTTTGCCGTGGGTCGATACGGTTTCGCCCCACTTGTTGTGCTCGACGGCGTGGATGAAGTCCTGCACGACGGCATTGAATCCGGCCGGTTCCTCGAGGTTGATGCCGTGGCCGGTGCGCGGGAATACCATCAAACCTGCGCGCGGAATGGTACGTTTCATGAACAACGAGACTTCGAGCGTGGCGTCGTCCTCGTCGCCGCAGACGATCAGCACGGGGTCGGTGATGGCGCGCAGTTCGGCCTCACGCTCGAACATCGGCGCGCGCTGGGATTGCACGCCGCGCATGGTCAGCGCCCGGCCCTTCGAAGCGCCTTCGACGAACTGGCGGAAAAACTCGGCGAAGCCGCGCGGGTCTTTGATTTTCAGCTGCTGGCGCGAGGGGGCGTTCAAATAACGCTCGCCGAGCGCTGGCATGCCTTTGGTCTCGATCAACTCGGCGACGCCGACGGCTTCGGCGGAGAACCGCTTTTTCTCCGCCGTGTCGCGCGTGGCGCCGCTGCCGGTGCCTGCGGCCGTAATCGAAAAGCCCTTGCCGGGATGGCGGATTGCGAATTCCAGAGCAGCCGTGGCGCCCATCGAGAGACCGACGACGTGCGCCTTGGCAAGGCCCAAGCCGTTCATGACGTCGGCAATGTCGTCGGCTGCGCGGGCCTGGCTGTAGCTCGCGACCTTCTCCGGCACGTCGGACGGCGGCCAGCCGCGCGCAGCGTATGTGAAGCAACGATAGCGACGCGAGAAATAGCGCATCTGCGTTTCCCACGAGAGGTGATGGCCGCCGAACTCGTGGACGAAGACGATCGGATCGCCGGCGCCCGCTTCCTCGTAGTAAAGTTTGACGCCGTCGCTGGTGGTGATGTGGGCCATGGGGGTGTTCCGTCGGAATGCGCATTGTGCAGGGCGCCGCCCGTCAACCGCGCGGCTTCTCCAGGACCATGGCCTTGGCGAAAAAGGATGTCCAGGTCGATCGCGTTTGCAGGCCCTGATCGCGGAACAGGACTCGCAAGTCGTCGATCGCGTATTGGCGGTAGTAGGGTTCGTGGAAACGTTCCGGGAAAGCTTCGAGCAGGCCGTCCCA
>JANLQP010000309.1:0-17875 GCA_031367895.1 Hyphomicrobiales bacterium | reverse complement strand
GTGCGCCTCGAAGGCACCAACGTCGAGCTCGGCAAGCAGATCATGGCCGCCTCCGGCCTGAAGATCGTCGCCGCCGACAACCTCGCCGACGCCGCCAAGAAAATCACCGAGGAGGTGAAGAAGGCGAAGGGGTGAGGGCGTTAACGCCCCCTCAAGCCCGCTTCATCACAATTAAGCCGCTCGGGGAAACCTGGGCGGTTTTTTGCTTTGTGAGGCGAGCATGGACGGCTGGATCTATGGGCTGATTGCGGTTGTCATCCAAGCAGGCTGCGGGAGCTTCGGGCGTCGCCAGATGACGATTGCGACCGTCCGCGTTGCCTGCCTACCGATCTTGTTGGCCTGCTCCAGCGGCTATGACCTGCTCACAACTACTGTCCCCGCACCGAAGAGCGATGCATGGACGGATTTCCTCGTAAATCACTCGAAGCGCACAAACCTCGCCTACAGTCGCTACTTCCTGACCGTTTCGCTGCAGGCCCTTGCTGTCATTCTCGCCGTGCACGCCTTCTTGCGTTGGCAATCGAACCGCCGCATAAAACTCTTGGTAAGAAAGTATCACTCACTTCTGGACTAGGTCGTCGACCATGAAGCGCACCTTCGCCATCGTGTTGCTCCCGCAGGAGAACGGCACCTTTGCTGTCCAGGTGCCGGCGCTGCCCGAGGTCAATTCGCAGGGCAAGGACCGGGCACAAGCGCTGGAGCGAGTAGCGGAGGCGATCGAGCTTGCAATCGAGCAACGCATCGCCGACGGCGATGAGGTGCCTGGACAGTAGCTCCAACCTCGTCATCCCGGCGGAGGCCGGGACCCACGACACGGTTCCACGATTTCTACGCTGGCTTTGCCGGATTTCGTCGCAACAAGGCTCGATACATCGGTTGCAAGCTTAGGAACGCGGCATTTTCATTCACTCGTCGTGGGTCCCGGCCTTCGCCGGGATGACGTTGGGATGCGATGAGTCCTGCGCACTTTCCTGCTACTCTGAGCCATCGTCGGTGACCGCATCGGCACCCGCGCACTTCGCGCCAAGGCTCGCCCCATGACCACCCCGCCTCGCAAACTCCTCGACGACTGCTTCCTGCATGACAAGGACCGCCTGCGCCATGCCGAGGCGCTGGCGTTGCTGAAATCCCGCGTCACGCCGATCACAGGCACTCAAACCGTCGCCCTCATCAACTCCACAGGCCGCATCCTGGCCGAGACCGTGACCGCGGGACTGCCCGTTCCGGCGCACCATAACGCCGCCGTCGACGGCTATGCCTTCTCGATGGCCGAGCTGGGCAAAACCGCGAACTCCACGCAGCTGGTCCATGGACGTGCCGCCGCCGGGCATCCGTTCCGGGGGATCCAGCTGCCGGGGACTGCGGTGCGCATCTTCACGGGCGCGGTGATGCCCGACGCTTGCGACACCGTTGTGATGCAGGAGGACGTGACGTTCTCCGGTGCCGAGGCCGCCCCACGCGTCCATATCCCGGAAGGCTTGAAGCTCGGCGCCAACGTCCGCAAAGCCGGCGAGGACGTGAAGCAAGGCGACGCACTCTTCCAGCCCGGTCACGTCCTGCGCCCGCAGGACCTCGCCGCACTCGCGTCGGTCGGCCGCGCCGAGGTCGCCTGCTTTGCACCGCTGTCGGTCGCAATCGTCTCGACCGGTGACGAAGTGGTCCGCGCCGGCACGCGCGAACTTCGCTCCGGCGAGGTTTACGACGCCAACGCGCCGATGCTTGCAGCCCTCGTCGCGTCTGCAGGCGCGCGCATCACCGACCTCGGCGTGCTCACCGACAAGCCGGAGATTATCCGTAAAGCGCTCGTCAAAGCCACCGGTCAGCATCACGTCATCCTCACTTCCGGCGGCGCCAGCCGCGGCGAGGAGGACCACATGGTCGCGGCGATCGACGCACTCGGCAAACGCCACCTCTGGCAGCTTGCCGTCAAGCCCGGCCGTCCGATGATGTTCGGCCAGATCGGCGATTGCGTCGTCGTCGGCCTGCCGGGCAATCCGGTCGCCGTGTTCGTCTGTTTTTTAATGTACGTGTGGCCGTTGTTGCGGCGCCTTGGCGGCGGCGACTTCCCGGAACCACGCCGGTTCCCTATGCGCGCGGCGTTCGATTTCACGGGTCGCAAGCCCGGACGCCGCGAGTTCTGGCGCGGGATGTTGATCACAACGCCAAATGGCATAGCCGTCGACAAATTCAAGCGCGACGGTTCCGGCTTGATCTCGGGTCTGCGCGCCGCCGACGGCCTGATCGATATCCCGGAAGACGCCGGCGACATCAGAATCGGCGATCTGGTCGATTACATCCCATTCTCGGAATTCGGCATCTTGGGTCGATAGCAAGAACCAACACCGTCATCCCCGCGAAAGCGGGCATCTCCGTGCGGTGCAAGGTCAAACAAGCGCATCATCAAACATGATGACCTCGACACTACGCCATGTACAACCCGCCGTTCGCGTGCACGACCTCGCCGGTGATGAACCGCGACTGCTCCGACGCCAGGAACACGATCACGTCTGCGATATCACCCGGCTGCGCCATCGCGCCGAGCGGCACCAGCTTCGATTGCTGCGCCATTTCGGCCTCGGAGAATTGGTAGCGCGGTTGCGCCGTGTCGGTTATGCCCGGCGCCACGGCATTGACGCGTATGCCATGCGGCGCCAGCGCCAATGCCATCGATCGCGTGATGCCGATGATGCCGGTCTTGCTCGCGGCATAATGCACGCCGAGCACATGTCCGCGCACCGACGACGATGACAAGTTGACGATCGCACCGCGCCGGCCATTGGCCACCATGCGGCGTGCGACCGCTTGCGCAACCAGGAAGCTGCCTTTGAGATTGATGCCGAGTACCTGGTCCCACTCGGCTTCCGTGAGTTCCAGGAACGGCGAACGCGGGAAGACGCCAGCGTTGTTCACCAATACGTCGATTGCGCCGAGCCCCGCATGCGCTTCTGCGACGATGCGATTGACGTCGCTGCTGGAGTCGACGCTTCCCTGCACGAGTGCGGCCTTCCGCCCGAGCTTGCGAATCTCGTCCGCCACGCTATCGGCCGCCGCCTTGTCATCGAGCCAGTTGATCGCGACATCGGCACCTGCTTTGGCCAACGCGATCACTGCCGCGCGGCCAATGCCTTGTTGCGCGCCGGTCACAAGCGCTCGCTTGCCTGCGAGATCCATGGAAAATCCTCGCTACGCCAATAAAAGTCAACGAGACAACCGTCAGAGCGCGCGCAACATGCAGCCAAGCACCAACAGCATGTGAGCAAGCAACAGTACGTAGAACTCGTGCCCACTGATAACAGGAATCGTCGCCC
The DNA here is from genome assembly GCA_031367895.1 of Hyphomicrobiales bacterium. GTDB lineage: Bacteria > Pseudomonadota > Alphaproteobacteria > Rhizobiales > Hyphomicrobiaceae. The sequence goes on along the minus strand of JANLQP010000309.1, from coordinate 14,567 downwards.
CGAAGAACTTGGTGACAAAGGCAACCACAACCAGGATCACGGACAGCATGAACGTCAGGATGCCAGGCGCTTTCAAACCCATCGTGTCGAATCCTCCCTGCTGCAGACCGGTCGGGCTCTCCGCGCTTTGCGCGTGCTTTGCTTTCATGACGGATACCTTTCCCGAATCACTGAAGTCATGGCTCCCGAGTAGCCCAAGGCGGCAGGCGTCGCCAGCGATGCACAGAAGAAGTTGTTGGCAACTCGGTTTGGTCCGCGCGCCGGATGCGCAAGTCCGTAGGTCGGGTCGCGGCGTCGATCGGCAGCTCCGTATCGGCGCAAGACCCGACACCTCGCGCTCCGCCTCGTCGGGTCTCGCATAGGGCAGCGCTCCCACCCACCTACGACTTCTGCACTACGATCCGCGTCCGCCGCCCGAACAACAACCGCCACAGCATCATGAACAATACCAGCCCGGCAAATCCGAACAGGCTGAGCGCCACCGGATAGCGCGACAGCAGCAGCCGCGGATTGATCCGGCCGTCCTTCGCCAGCAGCACGTCGTCGCAGAACACGGTGAAATCGAACACGCCGTCCGCGCGCAACATCACACCGAGCGCCGCCGCCTGATCCCGGCTCGTCAGGATCGCTTCGCGCACGTTTTGCGGCGTTACCATCGCGAGCTTGCCCGGCGCACTGACGACAGCCGCCAGCAAGCGCACACGCGCCGGTTGCTCGAGCCCCGTCAGATAGCTGGAAATGCTGGCGAGATCGGTCTCGTTGGCAATGCGGCCAAGCTTCTGCAGGCTCGGATCGTCGAGCTCCAGCAGCGGCTCGCGCACCGTTGCCTTCAGGGCCGCGAGCCGCGCCACGGCGACCCGATCGTCGATCTTGAGGATGCGGGCGAGGCTCGCCTTGCTGAACTCATCTGGTCCGTTGCGCCGGTAGATCTCGTACTCGACGACACGCGGCAACGCCGGTCCAGCGAGTGCCTGCCATTTCAGCGCCGTCTCCAGCGAACGCTGTTCGCGCGCGATATCAAACGCAGCCTGGGGTAAGCGCTCCACCGCTTCCAGCAGAGTACCGTCGTCGAGACGTTTGAGAATCGCCGGCTCGCCTTCGCTCGCCAGCACCAGCGCCGCCACCTCGTCCAGCCGGGCGAGGTTCTCCGGCTTCACGGTGTCGATGAAGCGGCGGAACTTCTCGTCCTTCTCGGCAATCTCGAGCACCTTTGCGTGCGCGCGGCGGAACTCGTGCCAGATCTCGACGACACGCTCGGCGGTCTTGGCGCCGATCTCGCGAACGTGCTCGCCGATCTGCTCGCCGATCGCCTTGGCGAGTTCGTCCTGCACCTTGTCGCGCGTCGCCGGCGCCTTCATTTCGGTGGCGATGATGGGGAGCACGCCATTGCGCAGCTCCCACAGATCCTTGGCGATCAGTACGACGCCGATGCCGCCGGCAACCACTGCGACCAATCGGCCGAGCACGGCGCCAACCAGCCGTTGACCGACGCGCGTCGCGAGGTTCGCCAACTGCCGCCGCACGATCAGAATAACCGCGCCCGCGATGCCGTCGCGGCTTTCCGCCAGCACTTGCCCCGTCGAAACGCCGGCCGACGCCTTCGACGGATCGATCTGGAACTCGCGGCCCGCGTCACGCGAGACGACGCCCGCGACGGTCGAACCATAACGCGGCCCGAGGAACGCCTGGATGCACTGGATCGCCGGCTCGGCGGTATCGGTCGTCGCCAGCTCGATGCGCTTGCCGATCTCGCGTCCGACGCCGACCGCCAAAACCTCGATCGCGCGCTTGATGTCGTCGGAACGGTAGACGCGCTCGGCCGCCGTCGTTGCCAGTTGCTGCGCGGTGTCCTTGGAGGCCAGCGACGAGATCAGGTCCTTCCAGCTGGTCTCGCTGCGGATCTCCTCGATCGTGGCGTCGACGCGACGGTTCATGACCTCGTCGAAACCGCCCTTGCGCCACTCGTCGTTGACCGTTGCGCGGTAGTCGAGCCCTTGCAGGCCACGCTTGAGCGCACCCGTGGTCACGGCTTCGATCGCCGCCCGGAACCCAGCCTCATCGCGCGTCTGGCAACCTTCGTACTCGGCGCGGGTGATCGCCGAGCCGGGCCGCGGTTGCGCCAACGACGGCGCGACGCTGGCGGCGACGACCGCGAACGCGGACAGGCCAGAGACGGCTGTGCGAAGGTTTGCAGTGCGCAAGCGTGATGTCCTCGGGTCGAGACGAACGATAGGGCGCCACCATAGAAGATCGGGCATCTCACGCAACCATGGCGCGGCCATGACTGGGGTGCGGCAGGTCAAGGCGCCGAAGGATAAGACTTTCGGCGCGTGGGTGCGGAAGAGGCGTAGCAACCCGCTCAGTCGATAAGCTGGTATCGCGTCCGTGGTTCCGCAAGCATCAGGCGCCAGCGGAACGAACGGAAAACGCGGCAGCAAAGGGCCCATCGCGGCCGTTTAGAGCCAAACCTGACGTCTGTCATCCTCGGGACAAGCCCGAGGATGACAAACGAGAGGTTGCGCAATGTCACTTCCGGGTCACTTTGCGGCCTCGACCGACCGTCAACGATGGATGCAGGTTCCATCAGCCGAAACTTGAAAACCGGCCATTCGCAAGACAATCCGAATGCGGCGTCGCCGTATCCACGGCCCGGTTGCGCCGCGCGGTTGCTGGTGGGCAACCGAAGCGCAACCAAAGGGCGTGGGCAACCAAAGTGCCCAAGTCCTAAGCCACCAATTCAGCCAACGTGCCCTCACGCGAGACAGTCGCGACGCCGCACCACTTGTCGAGCAGCGCTTCGAGTTCGGATCGGTCGAAGGGCTTGGCCAGGAAATCGTCGAGCCCGGCTTCGAGGCAGCGCCTGCGATCCTCGGCGAACGCATTCGCCGTCAGCGCGACGATCGGCGGCACGCGTGTTGCCGCGCCGGCATACAAACGCTTCAGGCGGCTCGTCGCCTCAAAGCCGTCCATCTCCGGCATGTGGATGTCCATCAGCACCAGATCGAAGCAGTTGCCCGGATCCTGCAATTGCCGCTCGCTCTGCGCCAGCGCTTCGCGGCCGTTGCGCGCATGGACAACCGTGCAGCCCGCGCGCTCGCTCACGCGCCGCGCCAGGAGCGCGTTGATGTCGTTGTCCTCGACCAGCAGGATGCGGCGCGCCCGTAATGCCTCGTCCTTGCGCATGACATCGGGGATCGCAACAGCGACTTCTCGTGCAGGCGCCGGCCAATCCGACGTCGCGATCAACCCGAGCTGGCTCAGCAGTGACAGGGGACGCACCGGCCGGATCAAATACGCGTCGAACCCTGCCGTGCGGAACTCCGCCAGCGACTTGCGCCCGAGCTGATCGATCAGCACCACGCCGCGCACGGGCCTGTCCGATGCTGCCCGCACCTTCGCCAGCAGCACGCGCCCGCCCTGCGGCCCGGCCGCGGCATCGACGAGGACCGCTTCGTAGGCGCGGCCTTCGACAGCCGCCGCCGCGAGCGCCACGTCGATATCGCTGGTGGTTGCCAGCGTCACCGGCACCGAGATCGACGCAAGGCTCGCGGCCAGCACGTCCTTTTCCATTCTCTGGTCGAGCGCCAGCAGTACGCGGCAGGCTTCCGGATGCGCCGGCGTTTCGATCAACGGCCGCGCAGATTCGGCTATGCCAAGTTGCATATGTGCCCGGAACGTAGAGCCCTTGCCCGGAGCGGTCGTCACATCAATGTCGCCGCGCATGGCCTTGGCGAGACGCCGCGAGATCGCGAGACCCAGACCCGTGCCGCCCCGCTTGCGCCGGATCGTATCCTCGGCTTGCTCGAACTCCGAAAACAGCGTCGGCAACTGGTCGGGCGGGATGCCGACACCGGTATCGCGCACCTCGAGCACAAGCCGCATTTGCTTACGACTATTCGCGTCGACCCCCGCAATCGGTTCGCTCGCCACCCGCACGACGATACCGCCGTGGTCGGTGAACTTGATCGCGTTGCCGACGAGATTGAGGAGGATCTGGCGCACACGCGTTTCGTCGCCGACAAGGATGCTGGGAAGCCCTGGCTCGATTCGCCAGACGAGTTCCAGCCCTTTCTCGAACGCTTTCGGCGCCAGCAGCTCGATCACGCTCTGCACGCAATCATCGACCGGGAACTGCACGGGGTGGATTTCGAGCTTGCCGGCCTCGATCTTCGAGAGATCCAGGATCTCGTCGATGATGGTCAGCAGCGTCTTCGCCGAATGATCGATCGCATGCGCATACGAACGCTGCTCGGCCGAAAGGCCGGAATCCATCAGCAGCTCGGTCATGCCGAGAATGCCGTTCATCGGCGTCCGGATCTCGTGACTCATGGCCGCCAGGAACCGCGACTTTGCGCTGTTCGCTGCCAACGCCTGATCACGCATCGCCGCCAGCTCAGCCTCGATGCGGCGTTGGTCCGTGATGTCGCGCGCAATCGCTTGCGTCTCCGTCACGGCGCCCTCGGCCTCGGCGACCGCATGCTGTTCGAACACGAACCAGCGTGCACCGGATAGTGTCATGATCTGCGCTTCCGCGCGCAGTCGCCGCGCTGGTTCGTTCGGCGAATTGGCAGTCGGCAGGTTCCCCTGCAGCACATCGAAGCGGAACGTCGTGCCGAGCACCGCGCCGGCCTCTACGCCGAATGTCCGGCAGAAAGCCCGGTTGACGAACGTCAGCCGACCTTGCGCGTCCGTGCGCGTGATCAGGTCCGACTGGCTGTCCAGCAGATCACGATAGCGATTTTCGTCGTCCCGGATCTGCCATTGCAAGTCCTTCAGCCGCTCGACGCCGCGCTCCAGTCGCTCGCCGAGCAGTCGCACGCGGGAGATCTCGCCCTCAGCCGAACCCGTTTCTGGTTGCCGCGCGACGGACGCCGCAGCGCCAAGGCCGAAGAGCCCAAGCCCTGCCGACAGGCAGACGTAGCCAAGCCCGATCGGCCCTGCGAGTAACGCTGCGCCCATCAGCAGGCCCGCCGCACCAATGGCCAGCAGGACGCCGTTCGAAGGATCGCTGCTCACAGCCGGACCAACCGCATGCCACATGCCCAGACGCACGCGCGCAGCTGCCCGCATCGCCGCAAGCGCTTGCGCCGTGCGATGAGCGTGGGTCGCTGCCCGCTCAACAATTTGGCCGATCTGTCGCAATGTCGCTTGCTTTCCCGGTTTAGGCTCGTGCGACGGATAAAAACACAATCGGGTTGCAAAAGGTTTTCGCCCCTTGGGTTAGGGCTAAGCATCGGTTAAGACGTGACTTGTGCGCGGACAGCCGAGATGGGGTCAGATCCATGGGTCTGACCCCGACCTCCGAAGGCGCCAGAAAAAGAGAGAACGACATGGGGCCGCTCAAGGGGTATCGCGTGATCGAAATGGCCGGCATCGGCCCGGCGCCGTTCTGCGCCATGCTGCTCGCCGATCTTGGCGCCGAAGTGATCCGCGTCGACCGCCGCGAGAAGACCGATCTCGGCGTTGCAGGCCGCGAGCCGAAGTTCGAGGTGCTGCTGCGCGGCCGCAAATCGATTGCCGTCGACGTGAAGGCCAAGGCCGGTCAGGACGTGGTCAAACGCCTCGTAAAGGACGCCGACGCGCTGATCGAGGGCTTCCGCCCGGGCGTGATGGAGCGGCTCGGTCTCGGCCCTGATGATTTGGCGAAAGTAAACCCGCGCCTCGTTTTCGGACGCATGACGGGCTTTGGCCAGGAAGGTCCGATGGCGCCGCGCGCCGGGCACGACATCAACTACATCGCGCTCTCGGGCGTGCTCAATCATATCGGCCGCGCCGGTGAGCCGCCGTTGCATCCTTTGAATCTCGTCGGCGACTACGGCGGTGGCGGCATGTATCTGGCGTTCGGCGTCGTGTGCGCGATCCTCGAGGCGCAGAAGTCCGGCAAAGGCCAGGTCGTGGACGCCTGCATGATCGACGGTTCGGCGAGCCTGATGGCCATGGTCCACGGCATGTGGTCGGAAGGCGTCTGGGCCGAAGCGCGCGGCACCAACATGCTCGACAGCGGCGCACCCTGGTACAACGTCTATGAGACGAAAGACGAAAAATGGGTCTCGATCGGCTCGATCGAGAAGCGCTTCTACGAGGACCTGTTGCAGCGGCTCGGGCTCGACAAGGAAAAGCTCCCGGCACAGCACGATCGCAAGGGTTGGCCGACGCTCAAGGCGCGCTTCACCGAAATCTTCAAATCGAAGACACGCACCGAATGGGAGAATGAGTTCGAGGGCAGCGACGCCTGCTTCGCGCCCGTCCTCGCGATTTCCGAGGTATCCGCTCACCCCCACAACATCGCACGCGGTACCTTCGTCACCCGCGACGGCGTGCTGCAACCGGCGCCTGCGCCACGCTTTTCCCGCACAACACCTGAGATGGGTGGACCACCGCGGACAGCCGGCGTTGACACCAAGGCCGTTCTCGCAGCTGCCGGTTTTTCTGAAGCGGAGGTCGCCAATCTCCTGTCGCAAGGCATCGTCGGCGCCGGTGGCAAGGTGTAGCCGAAAAGCAAGCCCGCACATAAATGTTTCGCCCGTCTTGTGGACGCCCAATTGTGATGGCTTTACGGCGGCTGCAGCAACCGTAGATGTCGCGGGTGCTTCAAGTCCGCATGTGCGCGCAGGGTCGGTGCGGACAGCTATTCGTGACGGCATTTGGAAGGTGGGATCGATGCGGACGTTGTCTAGAGGACAGAAGACAGGGTGGTTTTCAGCAATTGTGTTGGGAGCGGTCGGCACAGCGGCACAAACCCAGCAACCGACGGCAACCGGCATCTGGCTCGACAATGAAGGCCGCGCCGGCGTCGAGATTTCGCGTTGCGACAAGAGCATGTGCGGCAAGATCGTCTGGCTGAAAGAGCCGAACGACCCGCAAGGCAAGCCTTGGGCTGACATCAACAACACGGACACGAGCAAGCGCGCGACGCCGGTTTGCGGGCTGCAGATCATCGGCGATTTGAAGCGTGAGGCGAATGGCGACTGGGTCGGTGGCTGGGTTTACGATCCGGAAGTCGGGAAGCGTTTCAACATCGAATTCTCGGTGAAGGACGCCGATACGCTCAGCGTCTTCGCATTCGACGGCGACCGCGCCCGCAGCCAGGTCTTCGATTGGAAGCGGATGCCCGACAGCACGCCGCGTTGCAAGTAAGCACGTAGGGCGTCGATAGGCGCTCTGCACGTGCCGTAGGCGGCGTTGGGTTGCGACCGCAAGTGCAGTGCGGTCCAACGCAACCTCCAGCCGCCCTAAACGCCGCGCCGCACCTTCCGCCAGGCGCCGACTTCCGGCCGTTGCAGCCCGAGATTTTCGCGCAGGTTTCGACCGGAATAGTCCTTGTGGAAGAGGCCGCGCCGCTGCAATTCCGGCACCACGAACTTGACGAAATCCTCGTAGGTTCCCGGCACGCACGTCGCGCTGATCACGAAACCGTCGCACGCCGGAGCCGTGAAGAACTCCTCGAGGAAATCGGCGACATCCTTCCCCGTGCCGACGAGCGGGTTGTGCAGCTGCCCGCGACCACTGATCCGGATGAAATCCCGCGGGGTCGGCGCCCGGCCGCCGTTTTGCGATACGACCCGCTCGCGTAGCGTTTGCAGGCCCGAAATGCTGTCCAGCTCAGCCTTGGTGAAGGGCTCGTCGATCGGCTTCGAGCCGAAATCGAAATTCAGTGCCTCCGACAGCAGCATCAGACTATCGATCTCGAGGGGAAGGCTCGCGGTGAGCGCCCGCTTGTCCTCTGCCTCGGCGCGCGTCTCAGCGACGATCGGATGAACGAGAGCCGCGATCTTCATGGAGTCTGGATCGCGCCCGACGGCTGCGCACTGTGCCTTGAGGTCCGCGTAGGCCTTCCGAGACGTCTCGATGCCGAAATTGTACGTGAAGATCAGCTCGCCCCACTCAGATGCGAAACGCTTACCCCGCCCGCTTTGCCCCGCCTGGATCAGCACTGGATGACCCTGGCTCGAACGCGGCACCGTGAACGGCCCTTGCGACTTGAAATGCTGGCCCTTGTGGTTGAGGCGATGCACCTTGGCCGGATCGGCGAACTTCCCGGTCTTCTTGTCGATGATCAACGCGTCGTCCTGCCACGTGTCCCAATGGCCGTGCACGACTGCCATGAACTCGTCGGCCTGATCGTAGCGCTCGTCATGCTCAACGACTTCGTCGCGGCCCATATTGCGGGCCTCGTTGTTGTTGAGCGACGTCACTACATTCCAGGCAGCCCGTCCGTTGCTCATCAGATCGAGCGTCGAAAACACGCGCGCCACATGGAACGGCTCGTAATAGGTCGTCGAATAGGTAACGCCGAGGCCGAGTTGCTCCGTCGCCATGCCCATGGCCATCATGCAGGCCATCGGATCCATCTTCACGCAGCGGATGCCGTTCGCGACCGCGTCGCCGAAGTTGCCACTCTGGAATTCCGGCATGCTCAGCCGGTCGTCGAAGAAGCCCATGTGGAACTTGCCGGCCTCCAGGACGCGCCCGATGTGACGGTAGAAGTCGGCGGACATGAAGTCCGTGCGCGAGGCAGGATGGCGCCACGAGGCCGCGAAGTTCGAGCAATTCTGGGCCTGCAGGAAGCCGACCAGCACCATCTGCCGCATTCGCGAAGTCTCCTTGTTTGATATCGTGCTACGGACGGACCGCCTGTCGTGAAGCACTCAGCAATCAAACGTCCTTGCGATACTGGATGAAGCCAGACCGGTCGGCGATGTGATCGTAGAGCAGCTGCGCCGTTTTATTGCTTTCGTGCGTCATCCAATACACGCGTGACGATCCGGCGGCCTTTGCGCGTTCATACACGCCCGTGATCAGCGCGCGCCCGACACCTTTACCGCGCGCTTGCGCCGACGTGAACAGATCCTGCAGATAGCAGGTCGGGCCAAGCATCGTCGTGTTCCGGTGAAAGATGTAGTGGGTCGTGCCGACGAGCCGCCCGCCACGTTCCGCGACCAGCGCGTGCACCGGCTCGTAGGCATCGAAGAAGCGCGACCACGTCATCTGCGTCACTTCCATCGGCACCGCCGTCGGCCCAACGCGCTTGTAGAATGTGTTGTAGCCCTCCCACAGGGGCAACCATTGCTCGTAGTCGCCCCGCGCGACATCGCGAATGTTGATCGTGTCGGCCATGTCTGTTCCAGTCATCCGTACTGCCAGTGCGGCGTCCCAACCAAAAACTAGATCGGCACCCGGAAATATGCCATTGGGCAAAGTGGGACCAATAACGCGGCGAACTCCAGGGGGAACCTCTAATGACGCCCTACTACGAAGTCCACGATGGCGGCAGCGGCCCCTACATGCTTTTCGTGCATGGCTTTCTCTCGAGCCGGGCGCAATGGCGGGTCAATCTCCCCGCACTGAAGAAGGTCGTCCGGCCGGTTCTCCTGGAATTGCTTTCGCATGGCCGTTCGCCGGCCCCCGATGAGCCGGAAGCCTACAAGGTGCAGTCTTACATCGACACGTTCGAGGCCATTCGCACCAAACTCGGCACCGACCGTTGGGTCGTTTGCGGCCAGTCGTTCGGCGCGGGCCTCGCGACGCAATACGCGCTGGATATGCCCGACCGCGTCATGGGCCTCGTCATCACCAACTCGATCTCCGCCTTTTCGCCGAAAGGCGATCCGGAACGCGCCGCTGCCCAGGAGGAGCGCGCCCGTACCATCGAAGCCGGCGGCAAGGCGGCGCTCGAATCCCTGCGTATCCACCCGCGGCATGCGAAGCGCTTCCCCGAGGACATCAAGGCCGAAATGGTCGCCGACGCCGACCGGATTGCGCCGGAAGGCATCCTGCGGTCGATTGCTCTCACGAGCCCAAGCCTTTCGATCGCCGACCGTTTGGCCGACATCCGAGTCCCCACTTTGCTCGTGAACGGCACCTGGGAGAAGCGTTTCCAGCCCATGCGCGAGCATGCCGCAAAGCAGATTCCAGGCGTCACCGTGGTTGATCTGCCCGCCGGTCATTCCGTGAATATCGAGGCAGCAGAAGGGTTTGACACAGCCGTCACCGAATTCGTCGGCCGCTTGCGCAATTAGTCCCTCAACTGCATACCGGCCGGCCGCACACCTTTATTGTCGCATTGGACAAGACCAACTATGATTGCCGGATAGTCCACAGCGAGGCTCGAAACACTGTGCAGCCGCGTGACGAAAACTATGACTTCGACCTTGATCGCGCGCTCAATGCCGTGGTCGGGTTGCGCAGCATCGTCCCTGGCGATGCGTTCACGGCCGACACACTCGGAACCGAGCGCCTTGGCCACGGTGTCCTCATCGGCAAGGATGGTCTGATCCTGACCATCGGTTACCTCATCACGGAGGCCGAAACCGTCTGGCTCCGGATGGCCGACAGCAAGGTCGTGCAAGGCCATGTCATCGGCTACGATCAGGAATCGGGCTTAGGCTTGGTGCAAGCACTCGCTCGCGTCGTCATGCCGTATTTGACCCTTGGCGATTCCTCGACGTTGACGGTCGGCACGGACGTCGTCATCGGCGGCACCGGCGGACGTCACAACTCGGTCGCTGCGAAGGTTGTGGCCAGGCAGGAGTTCGCCGGTTACTGGGAATACGTCCTCGATCAGGCGATTTTCACGGCACCGAGCCACCCGCATTGGGGCGGCACCGGCATGATCGGACCGCGCGGCGAACTGATGGGCATCGGCTCGCTGCAAGTGCAGCAGGTTCGCCCCGACGGGAAGAACGAAGACATCAACATGATGGTGCCGATCAACCTGCTGAAGCCGATCATGGACGATCTGCTGAAGGCTGGCCGGCCCATGCGTCCGCCGCGTCCCTGGCTCGGCGTCTACGCCACCGAGGTCGGGAGCCGCATCGCTATCGCCGGAGTTTCCGATCGCGGCCCGGCAAAATCGGCTGATCTGAAAGCTGGCGACATCATCATGGAAGTCGGCGGTACCGAGGTGCGCAATCTCGCCGGGTTCTTCCGTAAGATCTGGTCGCTCGGCGAAGCCGGCGTCGACGTGCCGTTGACGATCAATCGCAAGGGCCGCGCGCTGGAAGTTCACGTCCAGTCCGGCGATCGCCGCAAGTTCCTCAAAGGGCCGATCCTGCACTGAGCCCAAGCTTGCATCGGGAACGCGCCTCCCCGATGCAAGGCATTCCTCGGTTGAAAGCACTCCGCTGATGAAGCTTCTCTGGTCGTCGCGCTCGCCGTTCGTCCGCAAGGTCATGCTGGTCGCCCACGAGAAGGGCCTCGCCGACCGCATCGAACAGGTGCGCACCATCGTCGCGCCGACGAAGCCGAACCCGGACGTGATGGCCCTCAATCCGCTGAGCAAGCTGCCGACGCTGATCCTCGACAATGGTCAGGCGGTCTATGACTCCCGCGTGATCTGCGAGTATCTCGACGGTCTGACGCTGACGCCGCGCCTGTTCCCAGCCGACAGCGCTGAACGGCTGGACGCACTCCGCCGCCAAGCGTTGGCCGATGGCATGCTCGATTTCATGCTGTCATGGCTGTCGGAACGTGCGCGCCCCGCGGCCCAGCAATCGCCGGAACTTCTGGCGGCCCTGCAACTCAAGTTCAAAACCTCGTTCGATGCACTCGAACGCGGGATTCCCGCCTTGCAGAAGGCCCCGTTCGGCATCGGCCACATCGCCATCGGCGCAGTCGCCGGTTATGCCGATTTCCGCTACGCCAAGGAGAACTGGCGCGACGGCCGGCCCGCGCTCAGTGCTTTTGCCAAGGACTTTGCCGCGCGCCCGTCCTTCAAGGCCACCGAACACGCCGACGTTTACTGAGCACTGCGAAGGCACCTCACGGCCGGCCAAGACTATCACGGTCGTCATCCTCGGGCTCGTCCCGAGGGCCCATGGCGCAGCGATCTCTGGAAGTAGTGGCTATTGCAACGTGCCTCAACACGTTCGACGGAACACGACGCTACCGCCAAGAACCCCTGCGTTCACGCTTTCGACTAATTGCTACCGACGCGCGCCCTGCTTCATGCCGCGCCCCCTTGCCCGTCTCCCGTGACGCAGCTAAACGTTGATCATCGGTAGCGGGATTGCCCCATTCCCTGAGCCGAGAAAAATCATCGGCAAAATCCATCAGATGTGCGGTCGTGAAGTCTGGATGCCTCGTGACCGAACATCGGCCCGGATCTCCGATGCTGCCATGGACTGCAACCTTTCAGCCGGGGTAAAGGGACGAGCGCAACCATGATCGAGCTACTTGGCTTCATTCGAATGATTGTACGTGCCTACACTTGGGTCGTCGTTGCCAGTGTCGTCATGGGTTGGTTGCTCGCTTTCGGTCTCATCAACGTTACCAATCCACAAGTGCGCCAAGTCTGGAACGCACTTGGCGCGGTCACTGAACCATTCCTGAAGCCGATCCGGCGCTTCTTGCCCAACACCGGCGGTCTCGATTTCTCGACAGTGGTGCTCCTGCTCGTTTGCTTTGGTATAGCGGACTACCTGATCCCGTTCCTGATGCGCATGGTCGGCTGACGTGACGATTGCCGCTGGGAAGCCGTGGACGGCAGCCGGCACAGGCATCAAGCTCCGCGAACGGCTGACGCCCAAATCGTCACGCGATCACATCGAGGGCATCGAGGAGGTGGCGGACGGACCAGCCCTGAAAGCCCGCGTCCGCGCCGTCCCCGAGGACGGCAAGGCCAACGCAGCAATCGCGGCCCTCGTCGCCGATCTGCTCGCCGTACCCAAACGCACCGTCACCGTCACCGCTGGCCAGAAATCGCGCATAAAGACGCTGAGCATCGCCGGAAACACAGCCGAACTCGGCCGCCGGATCGAGGCTGCGACAGCAAACATCATGGCTAGCACCCGGCAGCAACCCGCATAAGGAAATCGATGTCCAAACTCATCGACGGCAAAGCCATCGCCGAGGACGTCCGCCGCTCAGTCGCAACTGATGTCGCCAGCTTCAAAGCCGCCAACGGCCGCGCGCCTGGCCTCGCCGTGGTGCTGGTCGGCGAGGACCCGGCGAGCCAAGTTTACGTTCGCAACAAAGGCCGCCAGACCATCGACGTCGGCATGCATTCACGGGAGCACACGTTGCCCGCCTCCGCCAGCGAGGCCGAGGTTGTGGCGCTGGTCGCCAGGCTCAACGCCGACCCGCAAATCGATGGCATCCTTGTCCAGCTCCCGTTACCGAAGCAGATCTCCGAAGCGCGCATCATTGCCGCCATCGACCCGGCCAAGGACGTCGATGGCTTCCACGCGATCAACGCGGGCAAACTCGCAACCGGCGCAACCGGACTCGTGCCCTGTACCCCGCGCGGTTGCGTCATCCTCGCCAAGTCCGTGCAGCCCGACCTCAAGGGCCTCGAAGCCGTCGTCATCGGCCGCTCCAACATTGTCGGCAAGCCCGTCGCACAACTCCTGTTACGCGAGGACTGCACGGTCACCATCGCCCATTCCCGTACCCGCGATCTTCCCGCCGTCGTGCGCCGCGCCGATCTGGTTGTCGCCGCCGTCGGCCGCCCCGAAATGGTCCGCGGCGACTGGATCAAGCCCGGCGCCATCGTCATCGACGTCGGCATCAACCGCGTTCCCGGCATCGACGGCAAGCACCGACTCGTCGGCGACGTCGCCTTCGAGGAAGCCAAAGCGGTCGCCGGCGCAATTACGCCGGTTCCAGGCGGAGTTGGCCCCATGACCATCGCTTGTCTGCTACAGAACACGCTCACGGCCGCGCGATTGCGCCTCGGCCAAACCTGATCCCTGTCGCTCGGAACCGCAAAATGCCTTTTGACAAGAAGCACCCCGCCGGAGACGACCGGGGCAAGAAGCGTGGCCAGTATCGCGGCCCTCGCGGTCCGCAAAGCAACGATAGCCGCCCCGATCGCCGCGAATCCCAGACCGCGAGCTGGCTCGACAAGGCCACCGACCACGACGGCCCGACGCGTATTTTCGGCTTTCACTCCGTCGAAGCAGCGCTGCTCAATGGCGACCGCAAGATCCTGCGCCTGATGCTCTCGGAAAATGCCCAGAAGCGCCTGGAAGTTGCATTGGCGAAGCGCGGCTTGCCGCACGAACAGGTGCAGCCCCGCGAGCTCGACCAGCTGCTCGGCGCCGACACGGTGCATCAGGGCGCCTACCTCGAAGCTGAGCAGCTGCCCGAACCCAAACTCGCCGACCTGTGCGAGCGCGCGCTGAAAGGCGGCCCGCTGGTCGTCCTCGATCAGGTGACCGACCCGCACAACGTCGGTGCCATTCTGCGTTCCGCGGCAGCTTTCGGCGCGTCCGGTCTCGTCATGACACGGCGCAACTCGCCGCCGCTCTCGGGCGCGCTCGCGAAAGCCGCGTCCGGTGCGCTGGAGCACGTTCCCGTCGCGCTCGTCCCGAACCTCGCGCAGGCGCTGGCCAAGATCTTCGACGCCGGCCTGATGCGCATCGGCCTCGACGGTGATTCATCGGACCATGTCGAGGACATCGACATCGCCACCGGCGTCGCGCTCGTGCTCGGCGCCGAAGGCAAGGGTCTCCGCCGCTTGACGCAGGAACTCTGCGACCGCCGCTGCCGCATCACCACGGACGGCGCGCTGCAAAGCCTCAACGTCTCCAACGCTGCGGCTATCGCGCTGCACGTCTCGGCCGTGC
>JANLQP010000303.1:0-19738 GCA_031367895.1 Hyphomicrobiales bacterium | reverse complement strand
GCGGCAAGCGCATGCAGCACGCGGTCGAGGTTGCAGAAACGCTTCGGCAGCGGCGGCCGGGCGAAGGCTGAGGCGGAAGGTCGGCTGGCGGCGGTCATGGCATTCTCCATCGATGGCGGGGCGATGGTAGGCCGCCCCGAGCCAGGCCTCAATCCCTGCTCGGGGCTGGGTGTTGGTCGCCGCGGCAGAACGGGCGGATATAGAGAGGACCTCCGGCCGAAAGCACACGGGCAGCACCGTGCTCGAGGCCGACGTCCGAGGCGCGAAGAGCCCAGACGCGAGGCTGCTGGTCGATGTCGTGATTGGTTCTTGCCGCGGCCAATCAAGTCCCGCTCTCGGCTGGAGCGCCTATCTCTACTTGGCGACGTGGTGCTCGTTCTGGTCTCTCACGGGGCTGGCGGGCTAGCTTGTTTACCGGCGTGTTGGCCGTGCTCTCTGTGAGTGTCGGGTTCGGTGTTCCCTGTGCATTGTCGGCGTCACGGCATGGCCATGGGCGGCGCGCCGCGGTAGGTCTACGACATGGCGAACGGTGCAAACGTTGGGAATTCCGCGCTGTCGGAGCGGGCGGGCGCGTCATTGGCCCCTGCGCTGAGCCCGCAGGGCCGGCTCACCCTGCGACAGGTCACCGACGAAGCGGATCTGAACGCGGCGCTGGTGCCGGGGCTAGCCCTACGTTTGGTGCAAGCCTTTGCGGGCGGGTCGGGTCAAGGGCTGCTGACACTCGGGGCCGACGAGGTTGGCACAGCGTTGCCCCCGGTCTTAGCCTACTGGCGTGATTATGGGGTCTCCTACGTGACGGCGCTCTGCGCCCAGCCGGAGCCCGCCACCGACGCCGCCGCCAAGTCCAAGGTCTCGGCACCACCCCATGACGAGTTGGAGCGGCGCGCCGCCGCCGTGCCACCGATGATCGGCGCCGAGTATATGTCGGCGTCGGTGCTGGCTGACCTTTGGTACGGCATGGATACCGCGTTCGAGGCCGAGCTGGCCGAGGCCGGGGTTTCCGTGCAGGAGTTCTTGAAGCGTCGCAACCCCGCATGGAATCTGGTCGGCCGCGTGCACTTCAATCTGGCCGAGAACCGCCGCGATGAAGATGCCCCGTTCGCGTTCTTGGCCACCTACACGACCCGGCTCTCGGCTGAAGCCAGGGCTCAGCATGTGCCGCTCGGCCGGGCGCTGCAGGAATACGCCGGGGCGAAGAACCGCGAGCGCCTGCTGTCGCTCTTGATGCCGGTGCAGCGCGCCGCCGAGCAGTGCGCTTGGTTGCAGGCGATGGTCGCGACCAGCGAAATCTATCACCCGCTGCGGTGGTCGCCGGCCGAGGCCCTGCGACTGCTCAGGGATGCGCCCGCGCTCGAGGCCGCTGGCGTGGTGGTGCGCATGCCGGCCAGCTGGCGCATGAACCGCCCGGCGCGTCCGCAGGTCAAGGCCACGGTCGGGGCCAAGGCACCTTCGCACCTCGGCCTCGATGCGGTGCTCGACTTCGATATGGGCGTGATGATCGAGGGCGAAGCGCTGACGGCGGCCGAAATCAAGGAGCTGCTGGCACAAACCGAGGGGCTCGCCTTCATTCGTGGACGCTGGGTCGATGTTGATCGTGAGCGGCTCGCGCGCACGCTTGAGCAGTTCAGGGCCATCGAGCAGCGGGCCCTGACCGAAGGCCTGTCGTTTGTCGAGGCCATGCGATTGTTGGCCGGTGCCAATCTTGGTGGTGACCAGGGCGGCGGTGGCGCGCATGCCGACTGGAGCCAGACGGTGGCCGGGCCCTGGCTGGCTGAGACGCTGACGGCCTTGCGAACCCCCGACAAAGCCGGCGTCGACCTCGGCAGTGACCTCAAAGCCACGCTGCGGCCCTACCAGCAGGTCGGCTTGCAATGGCTGCATCTGCTCACCAAGCTGCGTCTTGGCGCTTGTCTTGCCGACGACATGGGACTCGGCAAGACCATTCAGGTGATCTCGCTGCTGCTGGTCTTGAAGCAAGAGGCCGGGCGTGCGGGGAAGCCAGCTGACAAGCTCAGCGTCAAGCCGAGCGTGCTGGTGGCACCGGCCTCGCTGCTCGCCAACTGGGCGGCAGAACTCGCGCGGTTCGCGCCGGGTCTGACGGCCCTCGTCGCGCATCCCTCCGCGCTGCCGGCGAACGAGTTGACGGAGCTCACGCCAAAGCGCCTGACCGAGGTTGACCTCGTCATCACCAGCTACGGCACGCTGATGCGGCTGCCGCAACTGATCAAGACGCCCTGGCGGCTCGCGATCATCGACGAGGCGCAGGCGATCAAGAACGCGCAGACCAAACAGACGAAAGCGGTCAAGCAGCTCAAGGCCGAGGCGCGCATCGCGCTGACCGGCACCCCCATCGAGAACCGGCTCGGCGACCTGTGGTCGATCTTCGACTTTCTCAATCCGGGACTGCTCGGGTCGGCCACCGAGTTCACCACCTTCACCAAGCGGCTGGCCGACCGGGCAGGCAGGACAGGCACGTCCAACGCGCCGGCCAATGCCTTTGGCCCGCTGCGCGAACTGGTGCGGCCCTACATTCTGCGCCGCATGAAGACCGACAAGAGCATCATCAGCGATCTGCCGGACAAGACCGAGGTGAAGACGTTCTGCCCGCTGTCGCGCAAGCAGGCGGCACTCTATGCCCAGGCCGTGAAAGACCTCGCCGAGCGACTCGAGCAGGCCGACGGCATGCAGCGCCGAGGGCTGGTGCTGGCCTTGCTGATGCGCCTGAAGCAGATCTGCAATCACCCCTCGCAGTGGCTCGGCGACGGCGCCTGGGCGGAAGCCGACAGCGGCAAACTGGGGCGGCTGCGCGAAATCGCAGAAGTGATCGCGGCCCGCCAAGAGAAGGCGCTGATCTTCACGCAATTCAAAGAGACGACGGGGCCGCTCGCTGCCTTTCTCGGCCAGATATTCGGGCGGCAGGGGGTTGTGCTCACCGGCGAGACCGAGGTGAGAAAGCGCAAAGACCTCGTCCGCCAATTCCAGGAGGACGAGGGCGTGCCGTTCTTCGTGCTCTCGGTGAAGGCCGGCGGCGCCGGGCTCAACCTGACCGCGGCCTCGCATGTCATCCACTTCGACCGCTGGTGGAACCCGGCGGTCGAGAACCAGGCCACCGACCGGGCCTTCCGCATCGGCCAGAAGCGCAACGTTTTGGTGCACAAGTTCGTCTGCCGGGGCACGGTGGAGGACCGAATCGACCAGATGATCGAGCAGAAGCAGCAGCTGGCGGGCGACTTCCTCAGCGGCGGCGCCGACATGCTGCTGACCGAGATGAAGAACGACGAGTTGTTGCGCCTCGTGACGCTCGATCTCGGCGCCGCGATGCAAGAGGGCTGAGCCATGAGCTACTTCGCCTGGAAACCCTATGTGCCGGTGGCCAAACGGCGCCAGCAGGCCGAGAAGAAGCTCGCCAAGCTCAAGCAGGGCGGGCAAACCGTCGCCCCGGTCAAGATCGAGGGGCGCAGCATTGCACGGAGCTTCTGGGGCAAGTCCTGGTGCAGCAATCTCGAGCGCTACAGCGACTATGCCAATCGCCTGCCGCGTGGCCGCACCTATGTGCGCAATGGCTCGGTGCTCGACCTCCAGATCGCCAAAGGCGCAGTGGCGGCCTTGGTCAGCGGCTCCGAACTCTACAGCATCAAAATCACAATCGCGCCGGTGGCGGCACCGGGCTGGAAGGCCATTTGCGACGACTGCTCGGGCGGCATCGACTCGCTCGTCGAGCTGCTGCAGGGCCGCCTGTCGAAGGCCGTGATGGATCGCGTCTGCCGGCAGGGCGACGGCTTGTTTCCAGGCCCCCGCGAGATCAAGCTGTCGTGCAGCTGTCCCGACAGCGCGAGCATGTGCAAGCACGTAGCGGCCGTGCTCTACGGCATCGGCGCGCGGCTCGATGATCAGCCCGAGCTGCTGTTCGTGCTGCGCGGCGTCGACGAGAAAGAGCTGATCGCCGGCGGCGTTGGCGCAGGCATTCTCAAGCCCGCGGCACCGGCCAGGGCCAAGGTTCTGGCCGACGTCGATGTCGCCGCCATGTTCGGCCTGGACATGGCCCCGGCACCAGCCGTCTCGACGCCGACGCCACGTTCGCGCTCGACGTCATCCAAGAAGGCCAAGGCAACCAAGGCGAAGAATCGTGCAGGCATTCGCAGTGCGTGACGCGCCAAGGCGCTCCGCAAGCCGCGCTGATCGTCTTGGCTACGACTGTCAACGAACGCACTGGTCAGGATGATGGCACGCACGCCAGGGTCCTGTCGGCGCGCCGCCACGCCGCATTGTGATGACGAGCGCGATGCGGCCCTGCACGTCGTAGGAAATGGCTCGGCTCCGTGTCACGCTGGAAGCGTGCGTCCCGCACGACCGAGGCTACTTCGCCTACCATGCGGTGCCGACCAACCTGATGGCGATAGCCGCGTTCTGTCACCACGTCATCGTCCGCTGGCTGCGTGTTCTGCGTCGTCGCAGCCAGCGCCACCGTATGACGTGGGCGCGGATGCAACGTATCGTCGACCGCTACCTGCCCAAGGCTCGTGTCGGTCATCCGTTCACGATGATGTCCGTCAGCTTGTCCGGCGTCGAGAGCATCGGATAGTGGCCGGTTTTGATCGTGTGGTACTTGGCGCCGAGCTTGTCGGCCGAGCGCTTGATGTGCGGCTCGCCCGGATTGGGAGCGCCGCTGCAGTAGAGGACGGATGCGTCCCACTTCTGGTCCCAGAACTTCGCGAGCTTCACCGGCTCCGTGAAACAGGCGATCGGATGCAACGTCATGCGGTCCGCGGCCCAATCGCGCATGGCAGGATCGAGCGTGGCGAAGAGCCGGCCGGCCGCGTCCTCGCGTGTCGGGCCACGCGCGATCGGCGTGTTGACCGCTGCCGCCTGCTTGACGATGTCGATGATCTTCTCGCTGTTGAAGAGCGCCAGCGCATCGGCGAAGACGACACGGGCGACGCGGTCGCGCGCCTGTTCGGCAGCAGATGCCATCACCATGCCGCCGCTGGAGGTGCCGACGAGCACGGCGTTCTTCAGGTCGTGGAAATAGAGGAGCTTGGCGATCTCGGTGCCGTGCGTCTCCGTTGTGATGCCGGCGCGCAACTGGTGCGCCCGCTCGGCGCAGCCGTCCAGCGTCGGCGCGAATACGTTGTGGCCCCTGGCGGTGAGCCGCTCCGCGACGTGCTTCCAGATCCAGCCGCCTTGATAGGCACCGTGAACGAGTACGAAGTCGGTCATGCGATGGTCTCCGCAGGATTGTCGGCCAACAGTTGGAGGCATGAGTAGATCGCACGGGAAGCCGATGAACAAGTCTGTTGTGCGTGGGAACCGGCCGCATGACGTCGGCAGGGCGTCAGTGCCGCTCAGGCTGTCGGGCGCACGCCGAGCCGGGCGCGGAACCATAGCGCGACCAGTGGCAGGATGACGGCCGAGATCAGAAACAACGGCGGCGCGCCGAAACGGTCCATGATCGGCGCGGCCAGCGCGACGCCGAACGACTGGCCGATGAACAGGGCGAACGCGAACGTCGACATGCCCAGGCCCCGCGCTTCCGGCGCCATCTGGGTGGCGTTCGTCTGCAGCGTATTCTGCAGCATGTAGAAGGCGAGGCCGAGCAGGATCATGACCGGCGGCACCAGATAGATACTCGGCGCCACGGCCAGCAACACATAAGCGAGTGCCATGAGGCCGCCGCCACCGATGATCAGGCCGCGCTCGCCGAGGATCGCGATCAGGCGGCGGGCGGTGAGCGAGTAGAGGATGGCGCCGCCACCGTAGGAGGCCATCACCGCGCCGACGGCGGTGAAGCTCAAGCCGAAACGGTCGTGCAGGTAGGCGCCGACATAGGCGAACGAGCCGTACAACGCGAACGCCTCGATGAACGCCGCGATCAGCAGCACGCGCACCCAGGGGCGTTGCAAAAGGCCGAGGTAGCCGGCGGCCAATGTCTCCAGCCGCAAGGTCGAGGTTGCGCCGGGTGGTTGTGCCGAAGGATTGGCGCGCAGCTCCAGCAGCATCGCCGCGCCGGCGAGGCAGTGCAGGGCGCCGACGATGAGGAACACGTGCCGCCAGCCGAAGATATCGCCGATCAGCCCACCGAACGCCTGGCCGAGCACAATGCCCATCATCTGTGCCGAGAGGAAACGGGCGAGCACCGCCTGGCGCCGTTCGAACGGGACGGCGTCACCGATCCAGGCAAAAGCGAGGGGAATGGCAGAGGCGGCAAAACCACCGGCAACGAACCGTGCGGCGGTGAGGGCATCGAGCGTCGGCATGAAGGCGCTGAGGGCCGATGCGAAACCGGCGGCGATGCATGTCAGCGCGACGACGAGATACTTGCCGTAGCGGTCCCCGATCGGGCCGAACATGAGCTGCGTCAGGCCGTAGCCGACGGCGAAGGCGGTGATGATGGCCGATGCCTGGCCGACGGTGACCGCGAAGCCCTGCGCGATCGCCGGCAGCAGCGGATCGCAGGTGCGGATATTGATCGAGCTCGAGAACGCGGCGGTCGACAACAGCACGATGGCACGCCGCGGAATGGCGGTCTCTCGAGCCTCGGCCACGGTTTCGCTCACGCCCCCACGTTCGCTCACGCCTGGTCTCCGGCTTCGGCGCGGCGTGGCGCGCGCGCCGCAAGCAATCGTCGCCACGGCGCATCGAGTTGCTCGTTGATGGCGGCGACGCCGATCATCACCGCCGCGAGGCCGATCATGATCGCCGTCGTCAACGGTTCGCCGAGTACGAGACAGCCGACCAGCACGCCGAACGCGGCCTTCAGGTAGCCGAGGCTCGACGCGCCGATCGAGCCGAGCGTGCGGATCAGCCGGTAGTAGAGAATGACGGCGATACCGCCGCAGACGATCGCGCTGGTCACCAGTGCGGCCAACGACCGCGCGGACGGCACGACCTCTAGCGGACGCTCGAACACGAACGACATGACGGTGACGGCGAGCGCGGAGCAGGTGGTCGCGCCGGCAGCCGATGTGACCGGCGAGTAGGCGCCGAACCGGCGGCCAAATACGGCAGCGCAGCCATAGCCGAGCGCCGAGAGCACGACGATGATCTGGCCGGCGAGACCGCGATCGAAGCCCTTCAGTGCGTCCATGCCGACGACCAGGACGACGCCGCCGAGGCCGACGACGAGACCGAGCAGCTTCTGGGGGCCGATGCGTTCATGTCGTGTCACCGCCAGTGTCACGAGTGTCGCGAAAATGGGGGTCGTCGAGTTGAGGATGCCGGCGAGCGCGCTGTCGATGTACTGCTGGCCCCACATCACCATGACGCCGGCGCCGCCGCTTGTCAGCATGCCCTGGATCGCGAAATCACGCCACAGGCGCGGGCTCTGCGGCAGTGTCTCGCGGCGCAGAAACGCGACCAGCCAGAGGAAGTTCGCCGCCACGATCAGGCGCCAGGCAACGCCGGTAAACGGCGGGATCGACTCGAGTTGGATCTTGTTGAGGCCGAACTGGGCGCCCCAGAGGAGGCCGACGAACAGCAGCATCGCGATCTCGAGCGCCATGACCGGCTGTGGCGATGTTCGCGGCCCACTCCCGTCCGGCATATTGGCCCCGCTTTTCCCATGCCCTTCCGGCACGTGCCTGGCTAGCCCGAAGATGGCGGCACTGTCGAGTGCGCGAATGGCAGCGCATGGCAGGCATACGTAGGTCGGCTAAAGCAGAGCTACAAACTCATCGACCGTCAAGCCTGCCTGCTTGATGATTGCGCGCAACGTGCCCCGCGGCAAATCGTGTGAGCCGTGTGCGGGAACGTTGGTGATGCGGCTGGAGTCATCGCGATGGACCAGAATGTGGTGACTGCCCTTGATACGAGCTACCACAAATCCTGCCTTTTCGAGCGCACGGATGACGTCGCGCGGCTTGACCGCCGGCAGCCGATTCATGCCGCAGACGGCAGGGGGATCGAGATATTGCGAAGGATCGTTTGATCGCTTTCGGGCAAGTCTTCTCCAATCGAGTTCCGATACTCGATCGAAAGCTCGATCGCCTCGCGAGCCATCGCCATTGCTTCGGCCTCGTCGACGCCATAGGTGACGATTTCTTGGAAGGCAGGAACACGCACCGTGAACCCGCCTTCCGGCTCAGGTGTCAGAACGACGGAGTAGGATCCGTGTTGGCTCACAGTGTCCTCTCAATCAACTACGTCGGTTGCGGCGTCAGGCCATCCGGTTCGTCGCGCGGGCGCTGCTTGCCGGCGACGGGAACGGCCGAGCCGGTCGGGCCCTTCTGATCCTCGTCGTCGGATTTGCGCACGATCCTCTCGCCGCGAATTGCCATCATGCATTCCTCGCCGCTGATGGTCTCGAACTCCATCAGTGCCTGCGTGATCGCCTCGAGCTTTTCCTTGTTGGCGCCGAGCACTTCCCAGGCTTTCGATTGACCAGCGTTGACGATCTCGCGAACCTCGACATCGATCATCCTGGCCGTGTCCTCGCTCATGTTCTGGCGTTGCGTGATGGCGTGGCCGAGGAACACTTCCTGCTGGTTGTCGCTGTAGCGCAGCGGCCCGAGCTTCTCGCTCATGCCCCACTCGGTGACCATGCTGCGGGCAAGGCTCGTTGCCTGCGTGATGTCGCTGGATGCGCCCGTATTCAGGTGCTCCTTGCCGTAGATGATCTGCTCGGCGACGCGGCCGCCGAACGTCATGGCGATGCGCGCGTTGCACCACTCCTTCGAGTAGCTGAGCTTGTCGCGTTCCGGCAGGCTCATGGTAACGCCCAGTGCACGGCCGCGCGGAATGATGGTGACCTTGTGCAGCGGATCGTTGCCCGGAACCAGGATGTTCAGGAGTGCGTGGCCGGCCTCATGATAGGCGGTCGCGAGCTTCTCCTCCTCGGTCATGATCATCGAGCGGCGTTCCGCGCCCATCATGACCTTGTCCTTGGCATCCTCGAACTCGGCCTGGGTGACCATCCGCTTGGAACGGCGGGCGGCGAGCAGTGCGGCCTCGTTGACAAGGTTGGCGAGATCGGCACCCGAGAAGCCCGGAGTGCCGCGCGCGATCACCTTGGGATCGACGTCAGGGGCGAGCGGCACCTTGCGCATGTGGACGCGCAGTATCTTTTCGCGGCCCCCGACATCCGGGTTCGGCACGGTGATCTGGCGGTCGAAGCGGCCGGGACGCAGCAGCGCGGGGTCGAGCACATCAGGACGGTTGGTGGCGGCGAGGATGATGATGCCCTCGTTCGCCTCGAAGCCGTCCATCTCGACGAGCAACTGGTTCAGCGTCTGCTCGCGCTCGTCGTTGCCGCCGCCGAGGCCCGCGCCGCGGTGCCGACCGACAGCATCGATCTCGTCGATGAAGATGATGCACGGCGCGTTCTTCTTCGCCTGGTCAAACATGTCGCGGACGCGGCTGGCGCCGACGCCGACGAACATCTCGACGAAGTCCGAGCCCGAGATGGTGAAGAACGGCACATTGGCTTCACCGGCGACGGCACGCGCGATCAGCGTCTTGCCGGTACCGGGCGGACCAACGAGCAGGCAGCCGCGCGGGATGCGACCGCCCAAGCGCTGGAATTTCTGCGGGTCGCGCAGGAACTCGACGATCTCCTGCAGATCGACCTTGGCCTCGTCGACACCGGCGACGTCCTCGAACGTGACACGGCCATGCCGCTCGGTCAGCAGCTTGGCTTTCGACTTGCCGAAACCCATGGCGCGGCCGCCGCCCGACTGCATTTGGCGCATGAAAAAGATCCAGACGCCGATCAGCAATAGCATCGGGAACCAGGACACGAGCAGGTTGAAGAACGTCGGCACGTCCTCGTCGGCGGCCTTTACGCCGATCTTGACACCGCTCGCGCGCAGTTCCTGCACGATGTCACGCTGGCTGTCCGGACCAAGCGTCCAGAACTGGCGTTGCTTGTCGGAGTCGAACGAGCCGAAATAGCGATTCCCCTGGACCGTGACCTCTTTGATGGCGCCGGATTTCACATTGTCCATGAACTCGGAGTATTGGAGCTCGTTGGCGCGCCGGGCTTGGGTGGGGTTCTGGAAGATCTGGAACAGAGCGAAAAGCAACAGGGCGATAACCACCCAGATCGCCATATTCCGGAAGTGCGCGTTCATGATGATCCCTTCCTCTGCGGCTTACAAACGTTCCAGCCGCAAGTGACCAAGCCACAGTTAACCGTGTTACGGCACCGGTCTCGTTGTCGATAACATAGGGATGTGCACAAGTCTTGCCAAGTTACGGCTCGGACATATCGGGCGTCGGGTCGAGCCGGAGGTGGGCCTGCAGAGCCGGTCCCGACGTGGCACAGGTCGGGCCGGCGAGGCGGTTGGCAGCGTCAACGGCGCCAAGTTGGCGAGCGTGGGCTGCAAGCATCGGCACGGCAAGGATTTGACCACGTCGACGAAATGCCGGCAGACCGCGGAGCGCGGCAATCGGGATCGGCGGCGAGCCTTCGAGCCCATTTTCGGCGCAAACGGACCGCCAGTCGGCACCAAGCGGCCCGAGCTCGACTGGAAACGGGTGCTCATTGGCGACGCGAGCCCAGACCCTATTGTCCCAAAGTGCGCCATGTCCGGGCGAGATTGCAATGACCGGGAGTCCACCACCCCGGTCCGGCTCGCGATAAATGAGAATGCGGGAGCCATCGGGGACATCACGAACCTCGGTCTCGATGATCGTGCCGCCGAGCGTGCAGGTTTGGACGGTCTCGCGCGCTCCACGGAACAGGCGGTAGTACAAGTCTTCGACGGCGGATAGCTCGGCCTGGGCAGCCACGCCGCCCGTCCCGGCGAGGACCCGGCGCAATAGCCTGACGCCGATCGCATCGGGTTCGCGCGCGACCAGGTCGCGATTGATCACCGTGACGACCTCGATGATGCGCGAGAGAGCGCGTAGAGCCAGGCGATCGGTGGCATCATCGAGCGCAGCTTTGGCTGTCCGGAGACGGCTCGCTGTCCGCGTGAGGGCCGTGCGTGTGACGCCGAGGTCCTCGAGCAGGCCAAGCGCCTGGCGGACACGGACACGCTCGAAACGGGTGTCGCGATTGCTGGGATCATCGACAAATGGAATGCCGGCAGCCGTCAGCGTCGCGATGAGGCGGTCACGTGAGACGGCGAGCAATGGCCGGGCGATTGCAATCGCCTCGACCAGCCCGCTCGGTGCCAATCGCGCGTAACGGCCAAGTGGGGGGATTGCGGCGAGCCCATCGACGCCGCTGCCGCGTGCCAAGCGCATGACGACAGTCTCCGCCTGATCGTCGGCTGTGTGTGCGGTCACGATGGCAGTCATCGCGCGGCCGTTGGCGCCGAAAGCGGGCGCCGCGTCGAGAGCGGCGTCGAGCAAGAGGTCGTAGCGCGCGGTGCGCGCGGCGGCCTGGAGCCCGGTGGCCGGTTTCGGCCCGGACCAGCGCAATGTGTGGTGGGGAAGGCCGAACGATGTGGCCCATTGGCCGACCTTTGCGGCTTCCTCGGCGGCCTCAGATCTTAGGCCGTGGTCGACGGTGACGACGGTCAACTCGGGCGCGCTGGGGCATCGGATCCGCCATGCTGCGGCGAGGTACATGAGGGCGGAACTGTCGGCGCCGCCCGAGACGGCAAGAACGAGCTTCTTGTAGCGCAGGAGCGTGAGAAACAGCGCGTCGACCTCGTCGTTACTGAGGGGCGCACCGATCATGTCCTCAGCATCCGATCCTCAGCATCCAACGCGCTGCTTCAGGGCGCGGGCCTTGGTTTTCACGTCGGCGGGAGCGTTCGGATGGCGGGTGTCGAGATCGGTAAAGAGCCCGCAGTCCTTCTGACCGAGCTGCTCGAGCGTCATCGCGAGCTTCAGGATGCCGTTCGGTGCCTTGGCACTCTGTGGATAGGTGTCGATGACCTTCAGAAATGCCTGAGCCGCCGGCTTGTAGCGGCGCTGCACGTACAGCGTCTCGCCGTACCAGTATTGCGCATCGGGCGCCTGCCGGTCGGTCGGGTAGCGACGGATGAACTCCTCGAACGTCACCTCGGCGCCGCCATAGTCCTGCTGGAGCAGGTAGCCGTAGGCGGTTTCGTAGAGTTCCTTCGGGCTGCCGGCTGTTTGTGCAGCAGTCGGCAGGTTCGGCGACGGCAGGTTCGCCGCATTCGCCGACGCCCGTCCGGCCAGCGGCGGGTCGATCATGCGCCCGATCGGGTCGTTGCTGGGAACGCCGGGCGTGACGGTGACGTTGCCGAAGCCGCCCAAGTCGGCGGGCGGCGCCTGCGCGGTATCGGTCCGTGGCGCGGTGCCTGGATTACCTTGCGGGCCCAAATCACTGCGCCGCCGCATCTGTGCGGAAAGCTGCTCGACCTGATCGGCCAGCGCGCGGATCTGCGTTTCCAGGCTGTCGATGCGTGTGTTGTCCATAGCGCCACCGCTACCGCCGGCGCGGGCAGGTTGCGACGCGGATGCCTGGGCGCCGCCGACCTTGCCGAGAGACTCGAGCGTTCCCATCGTCACCTGCATGTCGGCAAGCTGCTCCTCCAGCTGCTCGATGCGCTGGCGCAACGCCGGATCGCCACCGCGCGATGCAGCCGCGGCGTCTTCTTTCGGTGCGGCAGGCGCAGCCTTCGGCGGGGCCTTCGGGGCAGCTTTCGGCGCGGCTTTGGGGGGCGGCGCCTGGTCCGTGGACCAGGGCGGTTGTTGGGCTGCTGCCGGCACGATCCCGACGGGGGCGCCGAGCAGGGCGCCGGTCACGAAGGCCGCGCCGGCGATCTTGCTTGCATTGCTCACGTTCAATCCTCGATGCCTTCGGCTGTGATCCCGGAGTTCACGGCCATTGCTGCCTTGTTTGACCACGACTCGGGCCGCAGTTCCATATCCGACAAGGCTTTGTCCATCGTTACGAACTTCCGAACCGCCACACTGGCCGGCGGCTCAGTTCCGCCGATTTGGGTCGATGGTCTCGATCTGGGTGACGACGCGCCGGTTCTGGGCGGCGCAGGCAGCGTCGGCGCAGGTCGCGACCGGCTTGTCCTGACCGAAGGAACTGACGCGAATCCGGGTAGGATCGACGCCTTCCTCGACCAGGCGAGCATGCACGGCGTCGGCCCGGCGCTGGGCCAGGGTGCGATTGAACTCGGGTGTGCCGTGGTCGTCGGCATGCGCCTCGATCGTCACCGTCAAGCCGGGGTTGCGCTTGAGCCAAGCCGCCTGGGCTGCCAGGACGACCCGGGAGCGGGCGCCGAGATCGGTGCTTGCCTCGGCGAAGAAGACGCGGTCGCCCACGTTGGCGCGGAAATCCTGATCGAGGGTGTGCAGCCGCACCAATTCGGCCTTGCGTTGCCGCTCGGCACCGGCATCGCGCTCCGGTATGGGGGGGGGCAAGGGCGCGGGAATCGAAGCCGGGCGGATCGGACCGTTTCGGCCGAGCCCCGCGTTGGCGTCGGGCTGAGGTGGTGGCATGGCACCGGGGTGGCGGCCCGTGCCGGCATAGATCGGCGCCAGGAGCCGGCGGGCCTCGTCGGCGGAGCGGGTGTCCGCAAAGCCTTCGATGACCAGTTCGAGCAGGCGTCGCGCCTGGGTGACACGGCCACGCGCCAAGTCTTCGAGTGCATCTTCGAGCAGGCCGTCGGTTTCCGTTTGCTGCCGCTGGGCACCGTAGCCGTGGGAGCGCTGTTGGGGCTGTTGTTGAGCCCCAGAGTAAGCCCCCGGATAGGCGGGGCCGCGCGGATCACGGTCGCGCGTACCGGTCGAGCCGATGTAAACCTCACGCGATTGGGCGGCGACGTCCGCGACCACTGCCAAGCCCGAGATGCCCAATCCCGCGACCAAGGCAGCGACGCCGCGCCGCCACGCTCGTTGACAAGACTGGGGTTCACAATCGAGAGTCGACTGGTTCGCTCGCATCGTATTTGGCCCCCGGCGCAGACTGCCGCCGATGCGCAGCTTCATCCGAAAATTGGGCTTATTTTTGTTGCGCCGAGCGGCCTGGGAGCCGGCGTTTCAAACGGTTCGGCGCCGTTTAACCGAGCGTTATGAACCCGCGCCGCGGCTGTTCAGCACCGTTTGGGCACGCCGGTTCTGCGACCAGCACGAGATGTCGTTGCAGACTGCGACCGGCCTTTCCTTGCCGTAGGAAATCGTGCGGATGCGCGATGCGTTGATGCCGTTGCGAGCGAGAAATGCCTTCACCGATTCTGCGCGCTTGGCGCCAAGGCCGATGTTGTACTCGCGCGTGCCCCGCTCGTCGGCGTGGCCTTCGATGGTGATGGTGTATTGGGCGTACTGCTGCAGCCAGCGGGCCTGGCTGGTCAGCGTCTGTTGCGCCTCCGTCGACAGGTCTGTCGCATCGGACGAGAAGTAGATGAGGTCGCCGACGTTCTGGCTGAAATCGCGGGCCGAGCCCGGCGTCGCCGGCGGCCCCTTGCCATTGCGGCCATTGGCGCCGCTGCCGTTGAGACCGGCGGCGTCTTCGGGCTTGGGCTGATTGGCGCAAGCTGCAACCGAAAGGGCGAGGCCTGCCGCGACCACGAACCTGGTCACGCTCTTGATCGCCTTGACAGAGAACATCGAAACCCCCTTCCGGGACCGTTTGCCCCTCATTGGGCACCCCACCCCCATGGTGGTGCACCGGTCCACTTACGTGCGTACATCCAGCATGCCGTAAACTACCGGGCGTGCGAAAATAAGGCCGTCACTTGGCAAATACGTGAACCTTGAGCGCCGATGCGGCAAGGTTAAAGCCGTGCGTTTCCCCAGTTTTAGGGTCGCGGTTGGATGGTGGCTGGCAACTCTGGTGGCTGGCACAGTGCGCATGCGGCTCTGCGGGTGTGGCGAGCACGTCATGGGTTCTGTGCATCGCAAAAGAAACCACCCGGAAACAAAGTTTCCGGGTGGTTTCAGAACTCAGACGCCTGCGATTGGAGTGGATCGCAGCACTCTTGCACGCGTGCGGCTCAGCGAGCCACTTGGCTTTGCACCGCGGTGTCGGCACCGAGCTTCATCGGCTCGTGGTCGACTTCTTTGCGGCAGGCTCCGAGAGCCAGAGCCGCGACAACCGTGGCAAGAACGATAGCGCCCTTCATTGTATTCTCCTTGATCCCGTGAGGATCTTTAGTCGTTAGTTAGCGTACTTCGACGGCCGAAACGTCGGCGCCGAGCTTCATTGGCTCATGATGCTCTTCACGGCGGCATGCCGAAACGGCAAGGGCTGCAACGAGCGTAGCGAGGATGATAACCTTCGTCATTGTCTTCTCTCCTGATGCTTCTTTGGCAATCGCCACTCTGGGGTACCGGTGCTGAGCCTCGAGATCAAGAACCTCGAGACTTTTCCACCACTTTTCCACCCTAGAAGATGCGAAAATGCCACTGCTGCTTTTGTGTCAGATGACGCCCGATCAATTGGAACTCTCCGGCTCCCCTCGACCGACAACAGGCGGCCCCGACGCGAGCGCCCGCAACCGCTGACCTAGTTAAGTATCCGAGTCGTTAACGGCAGGTAAAGGACTGTTCTACTTGAGGAGTGGCGACCAGGCGGGATCAGACGCGTAGGACGGCGTCTTGACCTTGCGCTCGTTGCGGCCGGTGAGGTCCACCGAGTACAGGCTCGGACCGCCGCCACCGCCCTGTTGTTCCCTGAAAAACATGAGGAATCTGCCGTTTGGCGCCCAGGTCGGGCCTTCGTTGTGATAGCCGTCGGAGAGGATGCGCTCGCCCGAGCCGTCGGTTTTCATCACACCGATCAGAAATCGTCCTTGGGTCTGCTTGGTAAAGGCGATGTAGTCGCCGCGCGGCGACCAGACGGGGGTCGAATAGCGGCCATCGCCATTGCTGATTCGCCGCGCGCCGCCGCCGTCGGACCCCATGATGTAAAGTTGCTGGTGGTTGGCGCGATCGGACTCGAACACGACCTGACGCCCGTCCGGCGCATAGCAGGGGCCCGTATCGATCGCCCCGCCCTCAGTCAGGCGGCGCACCTGCTTGCTGCGCAGATCCATCTCCATGATCGAGGAATCGCCGGCCTGCCCCTGGCTCATGACGATCCGCTGGCCGTCCGGAGAGAATCGCGGCGCGAACGTCATGCCGGGGAAGTCGCCGACGACTTGGCGCTGGCCGGTCTCGATGTTCATCAGGATCACGCGCGGCTGGTCGCGCGTGTA
This sequence comes from Hyphomicrobiales bacterium, assembly GCA_031367895.1. GTDB lineage: Bacteria > Pseudomonadota > Alphaproteobacteria > Rhizobiales > Hyphomicrobiaceae. The sequence continues at coordinate 3,674 of JANLQP010000303.1, read as the reverse complement.
CGACATGTAGGTGATTTCCTGGCTCGTCGGGCTGAAGCGCGGGGTCAAGACCAGTTCGTCGCCCTTGGAGAGCAGGCGGACGTTGGCGCCGTCCTGATCCATGATGGCGAGGCGCTTGATGCGGCGCTCCTTGGGGCCGGTCTCGTCGATGAAGACGACGCGGGTGTCGAAGTATCCGGTCTCGAGCGTCAGTTTTTCCCACGCCTGATCGGCGATGATGTGGCCGACACGGCGCCAGTTGGCGGCAGCGGTACCGAAGCGCAGGCCGGCGAGGGGCTTTTGCAGAACCGTATCCCACAGGCGGAATTCGGCCTGCAGGCGCCCGTCCTGGGCCCGGGTCACTTTGCCGGTTACCAGCGCCTCAGCACCGACGCTGCGCCAGTCCGCATAGCGCGGTGCGACGTTGATATCGGCGATACGCTCGATGAAGGCCTTCGCGTCGAGCGGGATGAAAAGCCCCGAGCTTTGCAGATCGGCCGCGACGATCGTTGCGATGTCCTGGCCGAGTTTCGGGTCGTCCGACAGAAACGGCGGGACAGCAATGGGGCGCGGTCGGAGGTTCGCGTCCTTGACCGTGCCCGATAGGCCGCCGCCATCGGCTGGTTGCTGAGCTTGCGCCATGGGTATGAGCCCGGCGCCGGAGACAGCGCCAAGGCCGGCGAGCAGGGTGCGGCGCGACAGTCGCAGGGACGTCATGGCTTGGGGCCTCATCGAATCAGTGGTGTTCGGTTCTGCAGCGGCATCGGGGCGTGCTCAGGATTGCGTTGCGCTACTGGAACATCTCGCGCGGGTCGAAGTCCAAGGTGACTGTCTTCCAGAGGTCGTACTTGTCGCCCGGCAGGTCGTACTTCTGGCAATCGACGACTGCGCGTTTGGCGGCATCGGCGGCCAGATTGAACTGCGGCGAAGATTGCTGGTTCATGATGCGTGGTTCACTGCGCAGGGAGCCGTCGCGATTGAGGTCGAAGCGGATTTTTGGCACCTGGGCACTGGCTTCCGAGCCACCGGCTTGAATGTTCCAGCAGGTCTTGACCTTGCTGACGATGATGCCGAGGAGCACGGCGCCTTCGCGCGCCGCGTTTGCTGCATCACGGCCATCAGCGGCGCCCTTGACCGGCCCGACCTTGGTGGCGGGCGTCGGCGTCGCTGGCGCAGCGGCGGCTGCCTCCTTGGGGTTCGGCGTCTTGTCGAGTAGCGCGGAGATGCGGTCAGCGGTGCTCTTCGCAGCCTTCGCCTCGGCATCCTTGCGCTTCTTCTCGGCCTCGTCCTTTTTCTTCTTGGCTTCGGCCAGTTCGCGCTTCTTCTTCTCGTCGGACTTCTTTTTCTCTTGCGCCTTCTTCAGTTCCTCGGCCTTCTTGGCTTCGTCAGCGGCCTTGGCCTTGGCGGCTTCCTCCTGCCGCTTCTTCTCGGCGGCCTGCTGTAATGCGACCTCATCCAGCTTTTCGAGCATGGCCAACTGGTCCGGCGCCTCCTTCGGCGTGGGTGGCGGCTCGGCGACCTTCTCGGGCGTCGGCGGCTTCACCTCTTCCGGCGGAGGCGGAGGATCTGCAGCGTTGGATGGAGCCGGCGGTGGGGGCGGTGTCGGCTTCGGCGATTCCTTCAGCGGCTCTTTCTGCTGGCGGCTGTCGTTGGCCTTGGCCTCTTCCAGCTTCGCGGTCTCTCTACCCTGGCGGATCTGCGTCAGATCCGCCTCGGAAATGATTTCAGCGACGATCGGCTCAGGCTCGGGGAGCTTCAGCGGGCGCGTCTCTCCCACCGACACCAATGCCCAGGCGAGCAGCGCCGCGTGCAAAAACAGGGAGATGACGAACCCGAGACGCATGACGTTAGCGTCCCTCCTCCACCTGGGTGACAAGCGAAATCTTGCGGAAGCCGGCTTCGCGGAGAATCGCCATCACGCGAGCCACGTAGCCGTACTCGACGCTTTTGTCGCCGCGCACGTAGATGGCCTCGTCGACGCCGCCGCGGCCCTTCGCGATTTCCGTGAGCTTGGGACCCAGGTCCTCGGGCTTGATCGGCGATTTCTCTTCCTGGCCGAGGAAGACTTCGCCCTTCTTCGTCACGGACAGAACCAGAGGTTCTTTGTTGTTGGATTCCAGCTGCTTGCCTTTGGCTGCCGGCAGTTCCACGGGGACGCCGGCGGTCAGCAGGGGCGCTGCCACCATGAAGATGATCAGCAGCACCAGCATGACGTCGACGAATGGCGTAACGTTGATCTCGCTCATCGGCGCATGGCTGCGCCGGCGGCCGCGACGTCCGCTGTGACCGGCTCCACCCTTGAGACTAGCGCCCATTGGAGAACTCCCTGTCCGGTATTCCGGCTTCTCGATTGTCATCCTCGGGCTCGTCCCGAGGACCCATGGTGCAACGAGCGCTCGACGAGAGGATTGGCGAAGGCGTCACTGCAGCTTCCTCGTTGCACCCTCAGGACTCGCGGATGCATGGGTCCTCGGGACAAGCCCGAGGATGACATCCGCACTTTTTTTACGTTCTAACGTCGATCTGGCGCGACACGATGGCCGCGAACTCGTCGGCGAAGGCTTCGAGCCGCTGCGCCAGACGCGCCGAATCGGCAGAGAACTTGTTGTAGGCGATGACCGCGGGGATCGCAGCCAGCAGGCCAAGCGCGGTCGCAAACAGCGCCTCCGCGATACCCGGCGCGACGACCGCGAGGCTCGTATTCTTCGACGTGGCGATGGCCTGGAAGCTCGTCATGATGCCCCAGACCGTGCCGAACAGGCCGACGAACGGCGCCGTCGATCCGACCGTCGCCAGGAACAGCAGCCGCCGGTCCAAGCGCTCCATCTCGCGGCTGATGGTGACGTCCATCACCTTCTCGACGCGCAATTGAATGCCGCCGAGCGCGCGGATATTGCCCTCGACCGAGCGTTTCCACTCGCGCATAGCGGCGACAAAGAGGGCGGCCATCGAGAACGTGCGGTCGCGCGACAGGCCAGTATACAACTCTTCCAGCGACTGCCCGGACCAGAACATCTGCTCGAAGCGGTCGGCTTCGGAGCGGGCGCGGCGGAAGGCGAACATCTTCTCGACAATGATGGCCCAGGACCAGACCGAGGCGAGCAGCAGGCCCGTCATCACGATCTGGACGACGATATGGGCCTGCAGGAACAGCTGCAGAAACGAGTGGCCGCCGCCGCTGATGCCGCCGACGGCTTCCTTGGTGACCTGGCCGACGGGTGCCGCGCCTTGCGCGAAGACCGTGGCTGAGGCGCAAGCCTGCACAACGATTACCGGGCCCAGGAGCCACAGCTGCTTGGCCGATATCAAAATCCGGGCAATCGAGTTCATGCTGCTCCCGTCACCTTCTGGGCGATGATCACCGGGATCACGCCCTACGGACAGCTTCGGCAGTGGCCGCTCGAGCGCGCCATTTGCCATCCCCGTCCGTGCCACCACCAAAGACCGCTGCATGGTCCCCCACACGTCTAGTTGCCGTTTCAATGTGACTAAACTGCGACCCCCGTTTACCATCAGGGCGCCTCCTTCCTAAACGATTCGCGAAAGTTTCTGTGGAGGGGTGATCAGCGCAGGTCGTGTTTTTGTTTATTTGTGGTATAGTGTTTCCCATTGGCGGGGGGGGGGACGTGGAAAGGGGCGGGGGAACCCCGCGCCACCCACCGCCCAAAACCAATACCGAACCACAACAACCCCCC
>JANLQP010000267.1:0-1572 GCA_031367895.1 Hyphomicrobiales bacterium | reverse complement strand
CATCAGCGGGCCGCCCTGCAAGCCGGGGAACACGGCGCTGTTGAGCTTTTTCGCGAGGTCTTCGTCATTGGTGAGGATGATGCCGCCGCGTGGGCCGCGCAGCGTTTTGTGCGTGGTGCTGGTAACGACATGCGCATGCGGCATCGGGTTCGGGTACACGCCAGCGGCGATCAGCCCGGCGTAGTGCGCCATGTCGACCCACAGTTTGGCGCCGACCTCATCCGCGATTTCGCGCATCCTGGCCCAGTCCCATTTGAGCGAATACGCCGAGCCGCCGCCGATGATCATCTTCGGTTTGACTTCATGCGCTTTGGCGCGCATCTGGTCGTAGTCGATGGTCTCTGCGGAGGTGAGGCCGTAGGCATTGGCCTTGAACCATTTGCCGCTCATATTGAGCGCCATGCCGTGTGTGAGGTGGCCGCCTTCGGCGAGCGAGAGGCCGAGGAAGGATTCGCCTGGCTGCATCAGCACGAAGTAAACGGCAGCATTGGCCTGCGCGCCGGAGTGCGGCTGCACGTTGACGAACTTGGCGCCGAACAGCGTTTTCAGGCGCTCGATGGCGATGGTTTCTGCCACATCCACGAACTCACATCCACCGTAGTAGCGACGGCCCGGATAGCCCTCGGCGTATTTGTTGGTGAGCTGCGAGCCCTGCGCTTCCATCACGGCAATGGATGTGTAGTTCTCCGAGGCGATGAGCTCGATGTGGTCTTCCTGACGCTGGTTTTCAGACTGGATAACAGCGAAAACTTCGGGGTCAACTTGAGCCAGCGAGGAGACAAAAAATTCCGGGCGCGCGTTCATGGGCATTCCTTTTGAGTTGAGGTTTGATGCCCAGGCGGACGGCGGGTTCGACCCTGAAAATGACGGGCCGAAAAGCGGGCTTCCTGAGGGTGGCTCCCTCTCAGACGTCGCTCAAATTAGCGACGCTTACGCCAGTTACACGCTTGATGGAATTATAGGCGGAGGGTAGAAACCAACCTATCAACTTTTCTGTGTAACGCCTATTTCATAGGGGCTATCGGCAATAAATGCCGATTGTCGACTTATGCCGATTTTCAGCGCTAGCCCATATTTAATGGAGCGTTCCGTGAAAAGTTGAATATTTTGTAGGAGCGGCTTTTGCCGCGACCCGCCCCGTGCCGACCCAAGAGAGGTCGCGGCACAGCCGCTCCTACAGATTCCTGCTAATTTCAGCGCAACGCCCACAGGCAAAACGCCGCTACCAGCGTTGGCGGCAGCGCGGCGAGCAGCAAGCCGCCCGCGCCAATCGCGTTGTCTTCGAAGCTGCCTTTGAGCATGGCGTAGCCCGCCGGATTCGGCGCGTTAGCGATGACCGTCAAGCCGCCGCCGGTCACCGCGCCCGCAACAATCATGTACTTGAATTCGTCGCTCAGCCCCGGCACCAGTGAGGCGAGATAGGTGAGCGCCGCGTTGTCGGTGATGGCCGTGAGTACGGTCGCGCCGAAGAACGCGGCGTCCGGCGAGAGTTTCGTGAGCATTGGCTGCAACCACCACTGCTGCTGCGCGCCGAGCACGACCAGTCCACCGAGAAAGAAGCCGACGAGCAAG
>JANLQP010000211.1:0-1799 GCA_031367895.1 Hyphomicrobiales bacterium | reverse complement strand
TCGGTGCCGATCGCGTCCTTGAGCAAGCTCATGACCGCGATGGTGTTCCTCGAGCAGAAGCCAAACCTGCTGCGTGACGTCGAAGTGACGCGCGAGGAGCTCTACCAGGGCGGCCACACGCAGCTGCGCGAGCACGAAACGCTGCCCCTGGGCGACCTGCTGCACATGAGCCTGATGTGCTCCGATAACGTCGCGACGCGTGTGATCGCGCGCGAGTCGGGGCTATCGCGCGGCGACTTCCTCGCGCGCATGAACGCCAAAGCCGCCGAGCTCGAGTTGCGGGACACGCGCTTCGTCGAGCCGACCGGGCTCGACGAGAACAACATCTCCACGGCGAGCGATGTCGCGCACCTGTTGCAGGCCGCGGCGGGGCAGCCGCTGATTCATTCGATCACCACGACCTCTTCGTACGAGTTCTCGACGGGCCGTCGCGATCACCTGATCAACAACACCAATCGCCTGCTCAAGAGCCGCTACCAGATTCTCGGTGGCAAGACCGGCTTCATCAACGAGTCCGGTTACTGCTTCGTGACGTGGCTGCGCGCCGATGGCCGCGACCTGATCGCGGTGGTGCTGGGTGCGCCGACGAACGCCACGCGTTTCGCCGACGTCGTGCGCATGGTGCAACGCACCGTTGCCACCGGCTTCGCTCCCGCGAAGTCCTGAGCTGCGGCGTCCCGCGGCGTTCCTGATCGTGAACGCCGTGCATGGTGGGATCCAGGCGGGCCGCGCCGCGCGCTGAACACCGCGTCGTGCAAGCTGCACGGCCGCCGCGCCAATTCGCCCGTTGTGGCCTGCCCCAATGGCCGGAAGCGTGCTGAATCGCGTGCCACGCTTCCGGCCGGGGGATTGCATGGGGTGGGAGTGGACTACTCCGATTTGAGCCCCAGTGCCCTACTCGCCATAACCGAAGCCGAAGGAGACCAGGGATGTCTCGACCCGCGCGCGCCCGAAAGCCCCAATCCACGAAGGCCGGCCGCCGCATGATGGCCGAGAGCGCAACGTCGTCCGTGAGTCAGTCTTCGGATCGCGAAGCCCCGCCCCGCCCGCGAACGACCTCCGGTACCGCCGGCCTGCCGCCGTCCGTCGCCCGCCAGGTCCAGCGTGAAATGGAGCGCCTGCGCCGGTTGCCGCCGGGCGCGCCTGAGTCGGCGCATGTGCGCGCCTATCTCCAGTGCGTGTGGGCGCTGCCGTGGCAGCGCACGCAGGGCGAGATCACGGACCTGCGCGCCGTGGAGCGCACGCTCGAGCAGGAACATCTCGGGCTGTCGCGCGCGAAGGAGCGCATCGTCGAGTACCTCGCCGTGCGCAAGCTCAAGCCCGATCTCCAAGGACCCACGCTGTGCCTCGTTGGCCCTCCGGGCACCGGCAAGACGTCGCTCGGTGCCGCCGTCGCGCGGGCACTCAACCGGCCGTTCGTGCGCATCAGCGTGTCCGGTACCTCCGAAGCCGGCGAGTTGGTCGGCATCAGCCGCAATCTTCCCGGCGCCCAGCCCGGCAAGATCGTGCAGGCGCTGCGTGAGGCCGGTGCCAGCGATCCCGTGCTGATCATCGACGGCGTCGACCGCCTGCTCAGCGAGTCCGGGCTCGGCGTGCTCGAAGTGCTGCAGGAATTGCTCGATCCCTCGACCAACCGTAGCTTCGTCGATCACTACGTCGGGCTCCCGATCGATTTGTCGAACTGCATCCTGCTGCTGTGCGCGAATCACATCGAGCTGGTGCCTGATGCGCTGCAGGAGCGCATCGAGCTGATCGAGGTCCCCGGCTACAGCGAGGACGAGAAGCTCGAGATCGCGCAG
>JANLQP010000139.1:0-6063 GCA_031367895.1 Hyphomicrobiales bacterium | reverse complement strand
TCGGCCGGGCCGTCCTTCGACTGCACCTCGATCATCGATCCGCCCTTGAAGTCGACGCCGTAGTTGAGTCCGCGCGTCAGGAACAATCCGAGCGACAGCAGCATGGCGACGATCGACATGCCGACCGCGAGATCGCGATAACGCATGAAGGGCAGCCGCAGATCGTGCGGGAAGAAATCGAAGCCCTTGAAGTTCGGCATCAGTCTCATGTGATCGGAAACCTCGCTCATCGCGCTTCGGTTGCCCACTGCGCAACCGCGCGTTTATTTGCGCTTCGATTGCCCACTTCGCAACCGCACGTTTATTTGCGCTTCAGTTGCCCACTGCGCAACCGCGCTTTTACTTGCGCTTCGACTGCCCACTGCGCAACCGCGCTTAGACCGGTACTTCCAAGGTCTTCCTTTGACCGCCGCCGGCTTGCGACTTGATCCAGACCCAGACCAGTAGGCGCACGACCGTGACCGAAGCAAAGATCGACGTCAGGATGCCGAACGTCAGCGTGATCGCAAAGCCGCGGATCGGGCCGGAGCCGAGCCAGAACATGACGGCGGCGCAAGCGAGCGTCGTCAACTGCGAGTCCGCGATTGTGATGAAGGCGCGTGTGAATCCGGCGTCGATGGCGGCGATCGGCGTCTTGCCGGCACGCACCTCCTCGCGGATACGCTCATAGATCAACACGTTTGCGTCGACCGCCATGGCGACGCCGAGCACCAGACCGGCGATACCGGGCAGCGTCAAGGTCGAACCGAACACCGTCATCAGCGCGACCGTCAGGATCAAGTGCACCAGGAGGCCGACGCAGGCGAAGATGCCGAACGTGCCGTAGGCGAAGACCGTCAGAAAAAGCGTGGCGATACCGCCGATGATGCCGGCGAGCTTGCCGGCGCCGATCGAGTCGGCGCCAAGCGAGGGGCCAACCGTACGTTCTTCGACGATCGTCAGGTCCACCGGCAGCGCGCCCGAGCGTAACTGCAGCGCCAGCGTCGTTGCACTTTCAACGGTGAAGCGGCCGGAGATCTGGCCGGAGCCGCCGGTGATCGGCTCGCGGATCACCGGAGCCGACAGCACTTTCTTATCGATGACGATGGCAAACGGTCGGCCAACGTTGTTCCGCGTGAATTCGCCGAAGGCGCGCGCACCTGCGAGGTTGAAGCGGAAGGAGATGATCCACTCTCCCGTGCGCTGATCCTGGCCCGGTTGCGCATCTGTCAACTCATCGCCCTCGACGATCGGATCCGTGCGCAGAAGGTAGCTCTCCACATAACCGTCCTCGGATGGATAAACGGAAAAGCCGCCTGGTGCGCGGCCTTGATTCGCGTCCTCGGGGGTCGATGTCGGATGGACCTCATGAAACGTGAGTTTGGCGGTGTTCTTGAGAATTGTTTTGAGCTCTTCGGTGTCCGTCAACCCGGGGAACTGAACCAGGATGCGGTCCCGTCCCTGACGGATCACAGTCGACTCCGCCGTGCCCATTGCGTTGATGCGCCGGTTGATGGTCTCGATCGCAGCGGCGATGGCATTGCTCTGGCGATCGAGGAATCCAGGTTCGGTAGGTTGTACGACAATCAGGCCGCCTTCGCCCTTCGTCACGTCGACGTTGCTTCCGGTTGAACCGAGGATGGCATTACCGATCGTTTGAACGACCTTGGCACGCAGCTCCTTGACCGCCGTGTCTCCATGCTCCGGCTTGGTCATTCGCACGTGCACGCTGTTACCAACGATCGAGACGGATGCGGGCAGTTTCGCATCCACAACGACAGTCTTGCGAACTTCTTTGTTCAGCTTCGCCAGCCAATCTTTCTTCAACTGCTCGCTGTCCGCCCCAAGCAACAAATGCGCGCCGCCTTGCAGGTCGAGGCCAAACGGCATCTGCAGATGCGGCACCCACCTGGGCCACCGCGCCACCTGCTCCTTGGTGAAGAAGTTCGGGAGCGAGCACAGCAGTCCGGCGAGGCACGTGGCAATGATCGCCAGTATCTTCCAGCGCGGGAATTGCAGCATGGCTCAGGCCTTTCGGTTGCGATGCGGGCCAAAATTCTGGTCCGCCAGCATAAATTGTCAATTCAGCGTCAGGTCGTCTCTTTGACCGGCTCGCCCTTGCCGCGGACATCTGCCACCGAGCCGCGCGTCACGCGAATCCGCAGCTGGTCGTTGAGCTCGATCTCGATCTCGTTCTCGCCGTCCTTGACCTTGGTCACCTTGCCGATGAAGCCGTTGCCAAGCACGACCGTGTCGCCGCGGCGCACCTTCTCGACCATCTCCTTGTGCTTCTTGGTGTTCTGCTGCTGCGGGCGGATCACCAGGAAATAGAAGATCGGCAGCATGAGTGCCAGCGGCACGAGCAGGCTCGACAGCGGGTCGCCGCCGGGCATCTGTGCGTAGGCCGGTGAGATGAACAGCATCGGTTTCGGTTCCTCGAAGGGTGCAAATACATGAACGGCCGCTGACCGTTGGCTCCCCGCCACGGCCGCGACCACTCGTCGTCAGGATTTCGTCGCGGAATATAGTGGGCTGTGGAGCGAATGCAACCGAAAGGCTGGAGTCCCGGGCGTGCGCGGCCCTATCGACAGGCCGCGCCGAGGTGTTGCAGCTGCACCGGCCGTGTGGCCCGATTACTCGGTCGCGTCGGTCGGGCGCGAGAGTTCCTTGAGCTTGGCGAAGACGCGTTCGGCTTCCTCGGCCTCGTTCGGGCCGGGTTCGGCCTCGGTCTCCGGCTCGGAGGCTGCCTCGGGAGCACCGAAATCGGGTTGCGGGCCCATACCTGGTACCGTCTCGGATGCTGGCAGCAGCGTTCCGGTGCGTGCGTGCTGCTCCACCACAGGCTGCTCGACGCTCGGCACGACTCGCTTCGCCGACTTCTGCACTTCCTCGTCGAGATCGACCTGCGTGCACAGACCCAAGGTAACCGGATCCTGCGGCGTCAGGTTGGCCGAGTTCCAGTGTGAACGTTCGCGGATTGCCGCAATCGTCGGCTTCGTCGTGCCGACGAGCCGCATGATCTGGCTGTCCTTGAGTTCCGGATGGCTGCGCAGGAGCCAGAGCACGGCGTTGGGGCGGTCCTGGCGGCGCGAAACCGGCGTGTAGCGGGGGCCGCGCTTGGTCTTGACGACCGGCATCTCGACTTTGGAATCGAGCACCTTGAGGCGAAAATTCTTGTCGACCTCGGCGCGCGCGATCTGATCGCGCGAAATCTGGCCCGACGAGATCGGGTCCATGCCCTTGATGCCCTGGGCGACGTCGCCATCGGCGATGCCCTTGACCTCGAGGTTGTGCAAACCGCAGAACTCGGCGATCTGATCGAACGAAAGCGATGTGTTCTCGACCAGCCAGACGGCGGTCGCCTTCGGCATCAATGGTTTACGGTCACTCATATGCGGTTCTCCCGGCCAACTGGAACCTCCAGCCGACCCATAGCGATCTCAGGGGATATGGGGATTTGGACGACGTATATCCCGGCTCGCCCCTCGACTTCAAGAAACATATGGCATTTCGGCCTCAGCCGTTCGGCAGACGGCGGTATCGACGGCGCCATCCGGCGCGTGCGCCTTTTTCGCGCAGGATCGCGGGCTAGCGCCTAAGTATCTGAAACCATTGCGATGACACTGGAAATCGCATCTCTCGATGCCACTTGCGGGCGCATTCACCGCGTTTAGACTATCGCGCAGACGTAGCCGGGGAATTGCGGACCGAATACTTGCTTGTGCAACGGCAGGTTGTGAGGAGAGTGCGAGATGACGCTTATCACGCGGACTGCCTATGCTTTCGAGGATCTTCAGGTCGGCATGGAGGCGTCGATCTCGAAAACCGTGTCGGAACAAGATATTATAGCCTTCGCCGAGATCACGGGAGACAAGAACCCGGTGCATCTGGACGAAGCCTATGCCGCCAAGACCATGTTCAAACAGCGCATCGCCCACGGCATGCTGTCCGCCGGCTACATCTCGGCCGTATTCGGCATGGAATTACCGGGACCAGGCGCCATCTACGTCTCGCAGACGCTGAACTTCAAAGGCCCGGTCAGGATCGGCGACACCGTGATCGCCTTGGTCAAAGTCGTCGAATTGATCGCGGGCAAGCGCCGCGCCCGCTTCGAATGCGTCTGCTCCGTCGCCGGGAAGACCGTGCTCGACGGCGAGGCCGTGCTGATGGTGCCAGCCCGCAAGTGAGGGAATAGGTTTCAGGTGTCAGATTTCAGGTTATAGCTGTTCTGATAGCTGAAACCTAGAACCTGAAACCTGACTGCCATGCATGTCTTTCACGGTTACGATCATGTCCCGGCGGGGCTCCGCGGTGCGGCGCTGGCCATCGGTAATTTCGACGGCGTCCACCGCGGGCATCAGGCGTTGCTCAACCGAGTTCGCGAGCGCGCGGCTGCTTCCACGCGGCATGGCGTCTCGCATCTCGCCGGCGCCATGATTTTCGAGCCGCACCCGCGCGAGTTCTTCCATCCCGAGCGTCCGCATTTCCGGCTGACGACGCTGCCGCAGAAGCTTGCCCTGTTCGAGCGCTATGGCCTCGATATGGCCGTGGTCGTCTCCTTCGACAAGCGCCTCGCATGCCTCTCGGCCGAGGACTTCATCGAGCAGGTGCTGGTGGCGGGCCTGGGCGTGCGCCACGTCGTGATCGGCTACGATTTCCTATTCGGCAAGGGCCGCCAGGGCGGAGCGTACGACATCGAGCGCACGGGCGCCGAAATGGGCTTCGGCGTCTCCGTCATCCGGCCGGTCGGCGAGGGCGGCGAGGTGTTCTCGTCGAGCGCCATCCGTGCCGAGATCGCGCAGGGCGACGTCAAGGGCGCAGCCGACATGCTTGGCCACTGGTGGGCCGTAGCGGGCGAGGTCGTCGGCGGCTTCAAGCAGGGCACCGGCATGGGGTATCCCACCGCCAACCTGAAGCTGCCCGCCGGCACGACGCTCGCGCACGGCATCTACGCTGTTTTCGTCGATGTGCACGGCAAACGCTACAACGGCGCCGCCTATCTCGGCACGCGGCCGACGTTCGACAACGGCCTGCCCGTGCTCGAAGTGTTTCTGTTGGACTTCGAAGGTGACCTCTATGGCCGCCTGATCGAGGTGTCGTTCGTGGACTTCATCCGTGGCGACATGCGCTTCGACGGCATGGAAGCCCTGACGACGCAGATGGACGCCGACGTCGCCAAGGCGCGGACGATCCTGGTTGCGTCTGCGCCATCGGGACCGAAGCACGCTTCAAATGCCGGTTGAAACCGACGCCGCGCTTCCGTACAACAGCCGCATGCAAAGTCTTCGCCGCATACGCCTTGCCGCGCGAATTATGGGCCCGGTTGCCTGAGGGCACCGGACGTCTCGCCTAATGCTGTCCGAGCCCGCGTACTTGGGCCTCCTCCTGACATGCTGTGCGCTTTCCTCCCCCTCGCGCTCACCTCTTTTGCGAACACAGGCCATGACCGACAAAACGTCCCCGCGCGGTAACGATTCCAACGCAGCCAAAGCGAACGCTCCTGAGGACCGCTGGAGCAAGACGCTGTTCCTGCCCAAAACCGATTTTCCGATGCGCGCCGGGCTGCCCCAGATGGAGCCGAAGCTGCTCGAGCGCTGGGCGCGGATCGACCTTTATTCGAAGCTGCGCGCCGCCGGAAAGGGTCGGGCGAAGTTCACGCTGCATGACGGTCCGCCCTACGCCAACGGCAACATCCACATCGGGCACGCACTGAACAAGATCCTGAAGGATCTGGTGACGCGTTCGCAGCAGATGCTCGGGTTCGATTCCAACTACGTGCCTGGCTGGGACTGCCACGGCCTGCCGATCGAATGGAAGATCGAGGAGGAGTACATCGCCAAGGGCAAGGCGAAGCCGAACCTGAAGGACCCTACGGCCGTCAAGGCGTTTCGGCAGGAATGCCGGGCGTTCGCGGAGCATTGGTTGAACGTGCAGCGCGAGGAGTTCAAGCGCCTCGGCGTCGAGGGCGATTGGAAGCACCCCTACTCGACGATGACGTTTCCGGCCGAGGCGCAGATCGCGCGCGAGTTGCTGAAATTCGCCGAAACGGGACAGCTTTACCGCGGCTCGAAGCCGGTGATGTGG
>JANLQP010000080.1:0-3650 GCA_031367895.1 Hyphomicrobiales bacterium | reverse complement strand
GCGATCTTCGACGGTGCAGCCGCTGCCGCTCGCCACCAAGCGCCGAGCCGTTCCGGCGGAATCGGTGAGGGATCGCCCTTCTGCGGCGCCAGCACGTTGCGGTCGCGGCCCGCCGTGTCGCGGCCCAAAGGTTTGTCGGGGATGATGACCCCGTGCCAGCGCAGTACTGCACGCATCACCTGCATCGCATACGTGGCCTGACGCTCAGATCGCTTCAGCAGTCCTGTGTAGATACCGCGGATGTCGTCGGCGGTGATCTTTGACAGCAACGTGTCGGCGAGTGGATAGAGCTCACCGTCGGCGAACTTCTTTCCCGTCGTCGATGTCCGGCCCGGCTTGAGCATCGCCAGGTAGTCGGCCCGGGTTCGCGCCTTCAACGGCAGGCCATCCTTGGCGCGTCGCTTCTTCTCGACGTACTCGTGCAGCGCCTTCGCGAGCGTCACGCCTTCCTCGCGCTCTGCGAGGTCGCGTGCCGCCGTTTCGGCGCGCAGACGAAGCTCTTCCTGTGCTGGCCAGTCCACACCGTCACGCGCGAGCGCCCGGATGCGCGCGGCCTCGGCGCAGGCCGCGACAAGCTTGATCTGGCCGGACCCCTCTCCATACTCCCGAGTTCAAAGAGATCGACAAACAGGATCGTCGTCGAGATATCCGCGAGGCCATACCGGCTGTAAATGGCCGGCACGACCCACGCGTCCCACGCCGCGTAAAGCTCCTTCAAGCTCTGGGTTGCGTCAGCGCTGTCCTCTGGCAGGCCGCAACTGGCGAAGTCGCTGAGACGGCTTTCGTCGGTGACGATGCACTCGCCGTAGTCCATGCCCAGGACAGCGCGAAAGAACTCAACCGCCGTGCGCTCGAAATCGTCGATCCGCTCCTGATGGGCGATCACCACCTTCTTCATGGCGAAAAAGTCAGCGTCCGGCAGCCCGGAAGGCCTTGCGGAACTCGCGACCGGAACGATTGCGAAACTGCGGCTTGACCACGACGGTGCCCTCGAAGACCCGCTCCAGCCACGCGGTCGCGTTCTGGTCGTCGTCGATGTCGCGGATCGCTGCCGCGATCTCACGCGTCGAACGACCGCCGAGTTTCTCGAAGAGCGCGTCGCATCCGGGCTTGTAAAGGGGTTCGAAAACGTCGTCAGCGAACACGAGTTCGACCGTCCCGGCATCGACCTCGGCAACCCGTCGCTTGAGGTCTTCCGACACCTCCAGCTGCTCTTGCGGTCCACCATGAAAGGACAGTTCCCACAGTAGGCCGTGGATGACCTGGCCGAGCGTCACGTCGGCGCATCTAGCGCGCCGGATCTCGCTCATGTAGGCCTTGGCCGTGGCATCTTCCTCGGTGATCCGAACCTCGGCCTTCACCCGGACAGGCAACGACAGCAACTCGCGCAGCGGAGTCAGCGACACCGACCATTCGATGCGTTCGCCCTTCTTCCTTCGTTCTTCCGCGAGTTCGTGGCCGATGCCGTGCAGGTGCAGGCGTTGCATGCCGGAGTACTCGTTCGTGCTCGTGTCCAGTCCCCATTCCTGATACAGCTCGAGGAACTCGATGCCTTCATGCGGAGCCCGCTCACGGGCCGGCGGCTCGGCGACCCCCTTGCGCGCCTCCGCGCAGAGTTCTTCGGCGAAGTCCCGGCGGTAGAACTTCTGCAGCAGCGGGCTGGCCTCCATCAGCCGGAAGATGTCGGCCAACGTGGTCTCGGCGTGGACGGTGATGATCTCGAACAGGAGCTCATGGGCACAGCCGGTGACATCGACCTCGTTGAGTCGGCCGCCCATGTCGTCGGGCTCCGGTCGGAAGGCTCGCATGACCAGTTGGGGGCCTGGGCGCAGGATCAGGTGCTGCATCGTGACGGCATTTTCGCAGTCGCATGCGGGATTGGGCAGTTCAAAGCAGTTCGATCGCTGACCAAGGAGACGAGCCGAACCATGCCAAGCCAAACGTCGCCTGCTATGCCGACTGGAACGAACTGGACTTGCCGAAGCCAACCTGACGCGCCGAGAACCCCAACTCTGCCGCGTGCTCCAGCAAGGGCGCATAGCCCTTGTCGTTGGACACGACGACGAGTCGTGCGTCGGGATGGCGTCGAAGTCGACAGCCAACGCCGGTCAGTTCGTCAAGCGGGCCTCGTTCACGTACCCGTGAAGGAAGCAAGGCCCGCGATCCCCGGGCACGGGAACGGGCCGCTGTCGTCATCTCGCCGGCGCAGCCGGCCTGAGACATCGCCGTCAGCCGGGACCAGAGGACCCGGCTTGCGCATCAGCGCCCGCTGCTCAAGCAACCGGTCAGGCTCCCCATCCCTGAAGCGAACCGACTGCGGCCGAAACCTTCGTCATGAGCGAACGCAGCGGTGGGCATTCCGGATAGTGCTCGACGAGGATCTCCTGCACTCGCGTCAGGCTGGCCACGTGGCGGTCACGCTCCTCGGCAGTGATCGACCGCGAAAAGGAGGACTCGGTCCCGTGATAGTACAGATCGAAGAACTGCTCGTTGGGCAACTCGTCGTAGTTGTACTCACGCTGCGTCCACTCATCGAGTTCGCTGCGAATTGCATCGACACGGTTGTAGACCCCTTTGCGGTGATAGCTGACCGCGAGCACCGACTTGAGAAGACTGCCGACCTCGGAATGCACCTCCACCGGCATGCGCCCCTTGGGACGTCGCTGAGGCCCGACGAAGGTTTGCACGTACTGCACCGAGTTTCGTGCGCCAGATGGCTTGCGCGTTCCATGCGGCTTCGGACGCGGGGTGTCGGCCCTTGAAGGCGCCCCCGGGCTGACGAAGATTGGCCCGAACGATGCCGACTCCCCATCCCAGGTGCTTTCCACGATCGGGGGCGGCAGCGCGTCCAGAGCGGCAACCACCGGCGCCAGGGGAACACCCTTCTGCGCATCGGCGGTCAGGTAGAGGCGCGATCCGCCGTCGGGGTTGTACATGCCCGGCCAATCCGGCTTCACGATGGGGAATCCGTGTTGCGCAGACCAGGTGGCCCGCTCGCTGGCCTTGCTCTGCGCCGCCAGCTCGTAAGGCTCGTCCGCGAAGAGGTAGCGTTTGGTGTCGCGGTCGTACCAGATGCTGTAGTGGTCCCGGCCCAGAATGGCATTGACCGACCGACCGCCAGGGAAGGCCCGGCAGTGGCTGTTGGAGGGCCGCAGCTTCGTCGCGTCCATGAACTGGAGAGTTCGCGTCGCGGCACAAGCCTGTCGGCGCGCTTGAGACTGCGAGTCCACGAGATTGACGCGGGCCAGATGGTCCGTGCCTTCCCCTCGGAAGTGCATCAGCGCGCGGTGGTGCTGAAGCTGCGCCAGCGTGACCAATTCGCCCCAGGGGACGGACAGCCAGAGGCTCAGCGTCTCGCGGCCAGTGGTGCTGGCTTTGCGATCTTTCCAGTACACCGTGACATAGACGCGGTGACCAGGCCTCGTGCGCGTCGGCTCAGCGCCGTGGCGCAGGACATTGCTTGAGTGTCGGAAATTCTGGAAACCAGCCGCGCGTGCGGCGTCGTCCAGGGCCCGAACGTGTTGGATGCCGCGCTCGGTCTTGAGCGATTTGGCAAGGCGTTTGATGCCGTCCAGAGAGGACGGCTGAATGGCTTCACTCGACATGACAGTTCTCCCGGTTCATGACGAAACGTCACCCGTCTGCCGCTT
>JANLQP010000067.1:0-9346 GCA_031367895.1 Hyphomicrobiales bacterium | reverse complement strand
CGAGATCATCCTCGCCGCGATTGATCGTCGAGCGGGCGAGCCCGGTGATCTCGGAGACGATCGCCAGCGCACCGTGTCCGGCGGCCCGCACCTCGTTGGCGGCGAACAATCGCTGCCCGCGTTCGTCATGCTTGCAGCCCACCGTTTCCCAGCGCAGTTTGATACCTTCTTGATCGATCATGCGCGGCAGGTACGACTGTTCGCGCCGCTCCGGAATCCCCCGAGTCGATCCATCGCACGCCCACGGATCGCGATTCACTTATCGTTGAAGATGTCCTTAGTTCTTGGCATCCATTGAATGGACGAACCGGAGCACAAATCTTTGTTTAAAAAGGACCAATCACCGTAAATGACTGTTTCGTTAACGCAAATCAAGTGAACTAGGCTTGCTAGATCGCACAAAGCACTCAATATACTTCCTAGCTACAACGCACGAGGACGAGGCCACCCCATGCCCATAATTGCCGCAAGATATGGCGGGTCTCGGAGTAGCGCGTACCATGAACCAGCCCGCAGTCACCTTTTCTTCGCGTTCCTGAGTCAACTCATGTCACAGCACAAGCACGCTTGGTTCAAGTTTGACCCGTTGAAGAACCCATCCGAGTCCTTTTTGGATTACTTGGAGGGTTATGCCTCTTCGATGGACATGTTTCCTGTGTGCTCTCGTCGTGAGGAGCAGCCCGATGATATCGGGTCTGTGGTAGATAACTTCTGGCGCATTTCACTCGATTTGAAGCGATGCTCCAGTGAGCGCAAGTTGCTCCTTCACGAAGGGACCGCTAAGGCGAGAAATGACGATGTCGAAGCGGAAAGGCGGAAATAGGGGATAGTCACGTGGTCAACCTCTGAGTGCCGACGACCATCCCGAACCGCCCGCTTCTCCATCGATTCCTGTCATTGATCCCGAGATATCAGCCCGGTTAGAAAAGGTCGACCCTCAGTTTCGCAAGAAATCGAGCAGCAATTTCAGATGGTTGCGCGTTTTTCCATGTGGCGAAGCGAGTGGCCGTCGCCCGATATTTTGAACGAATATGCTCTCGAAGATCGGCCGGCAATCATGGCTGCGATGACTGCACACACAAATGCGGCGATTGGTCGAGAGGATAAGACTGCGGACCGCCATCATAGCAGGATGGACAGAGGCCAGATGATAGGTGGCATTGTCGCCTTGGCTGGTGTTGGCGCTTGCACGGCTCTCGGCATTTATGCGAACTCCTGGGCAACAACGCTTCTCGGCACTGTTGTGATCGTTGCGACTGTAGGCGGCCCGAGTGTCGCAAGGGTCCTTGCAGACAGGATATATGCCCAGCGACGCCAACCCCAGACAAGAATTGATGAAAGTTACCGGCTCCAATCGATTGCACAATTGCTAGACGCCCCCAAAAGGCCTCAGCTGCCGACCACCAGCGGTGCTGTCAGCCGCCGCAGCGCCGCGATCGCCGAAAGGGCCGTCACCTTGCCGGTCGCCGGGTTCTCGACGCTTGGGATGTTCGCGATCGTCATCGTCAGGTTCGATGAATCCGACACAACCTCGATCGTGTGCGTGTTTCGCGTCACCGTCGGATCTGCCCAGATCTCGACAGTCGTGCGGTCCGGCCCGATGCCGGCCAGCGATAGCGCTACGGCCACGTTGACGTTGGCTGGAAAGCCGCGGATCGCCTCGCGCGCGTTGCCCGAGAAAATCTTCGTCGCCACCTTCACGTCGTCCATCGAGAGATCGTGCTCCTTCAGATACGGCGCGCCAGCCAGCCCCTTCGGCGGCTTGCGCGTGATGATCTTGACGCTCTCGACATGGCCTTCCGCCACCGCACGCACCGCATCGAGGCCGAGCAAGGCGCCGGTGGGCACCATGATGCGCGCGCCCGTGGCCTTGGCCTTCTCTATCAGGTGCATGTGGCCGAGCAACTGGCCGACCGACAGCGGCATGAAGATGCGGCCCTTGGCGATCGCCGGCTCGGCGATCTCGGCGAAATGCGCGGCAGGGATGGACTCGAGGATCACATCGGCTTCGTCCGCCAATTCGGCCAGCGAGACGAGCTTCGGCGCAGACTTGAACCCAGCGATGCGCGCCCGTGCCTTGGCCTGATCGCGGGCGGAAACGGCCACCAGGCGTAACCCTGGGATTTCGCCGGCGTCGACCTTCTTGGCCACCGCCAAGCCAATGGCGCCGAGCCCGCCGATGCCAAGTCTCAAGGTCGTCGCCATGGGGCTTCTCGCGCGGATGCAGGTTGATCGGACGGGCCTCCACCATAGTCCAGGGCAGCAGCTATCGCAAAGCCGCGGCAGAGTCTCGAGGGCGTCCACCACTGGACTTTAGTGCTCTGCCCCCGCTTTAATCAGGCAACCCAATCGAAGGAGCGAGTTGCATGAGCGGCGCCACACCCAACCTGAAGTCCGGCCTGAAACCCATCGAGGCGAAGATCTGCGACTGGCTCGCGGAAAACAAGCAGGCGATGCTCGGCCTTATCGAGGAGGTCGTGAACATCGACAGCGGCAGCTACGACAAGGCCGGCGTCGATGCGGTCGGGGATCGCTTCATCCGCCATTTCAACGAGCGCGGACTCATCACCAGCGTCGAGCCGCACGAGACTTTCGGCAACGCGATCCATATCCGGCTCGCCGACACGCCTTCGAATGAGAAGCCGATCCTGCTGATGGGGCATCGCGACACGGTGTTTCCAAAGGGCGAGGTTGGCAAGCGACGCTTCCACATCGAGAATGGCCGCGCCTATGGTCCAGGCGTCTGCGATATGAAGGCGGGCCTCGTCATGAACGCATTCGTGCTCGAAGCCTTCAAGCGCTTCGGCGGCGCGCCGGCCCCGGTTATCGGCCTCATTACGTCCGACGAGGAGATCGCCTCGCCGTCCTCGCGACCGGTCATCGAGCGCGTCGCACGGGAGGCGCGTTGCGTCTTCAATTCGGAACCCGGAAGGCCGACAGGCAACGTCGTCACCGGCCGCAAGGGCGGCGTCTTCTTGCGCTTCGAGGTGCAGGGAAAAGCGGCACATTCCGGCGGCAACTTCGAGAAGGGCATTTCAGCCATCGGCGAGATCGCACACAAGATCGTCGCGATCCACGCATTGACGGACCTGAAGCGCGGATTGACGCTCAACGTCGGTCTCGTCTCCGGCGGCCAATCGGTCAACACCACGGCGCCATTTGCCGAAGGCCGCATCGATCTGCGGTATGTGAAGCCGTCCGAGCGCGGCCCGGCGATCGCGGCAATCCAGAAGATTATCGATACGCCGACCGTCAAAGGCACGACGGCGAAGCTCGAGATCCTCGGTGAGTTCGCGCCACTGGCCCAGATGCCCGAGAGTCAAGCGTTGTTCCGCTCCTATGCTGCTGCGGCGAAGGATGCGGGTCTGACGATAGAGGGAGAATTCAGCGGCGGCTGTGCCGATTCGGGCTTCACCGCCGGCGTCGGCTGTCCGACCATATGCGCAGTCGGGCCGGTCGGTGGCAACGCGCATACGGCGGAGGAGTACCTCGAAGTCGAGAGCATCGTGCCCCGCGCGCAAGCCATGGCGCTCGCGATCCTGCGCCTTGCACCGCCAAATTGATGCTCCACCCGCTGCCTGGTGCCGGTGAAAACCGATTTCATCTCGATGGCCGAACCGAAGACGAAACGCAATTTGCCGTAGTTCGAGCACTCAGAGATCGCCGCCATCCAGGACAGCGCTGCCGCAGCACGAGGGCGGTGGTTCGGGGAGCCTGAACCGGCACACCGTCCACAATAAGTCTACAGTCGTTTGCTTTGCTTAACGATCTTGTGATACATGCGTGTCAGTCCCCGAGGCGCTGCGAAGCGCCCGGTTGCGATTGCCCGGCAACGGGCTCGGCGCCGTTTCACCACCGGCGCCGAAATGGATGGCCACGTGGCGGAGTGGTGACGTAGCGGACTGCAAATCCGCGCACCCCGGTTCGATTCCGGGCGTGGCCTCCAAGACCGAATTTAGCCATCCGTCTTTGACGTGCTGGTGAGCGCGCACAACTCGATCAGCCGGTGCCAGTCGGCCGAGTTGCGGGCCAGGCGCGAGACTTCGAGACCCATGACGATTCCTGCCTTGCCGAAATCCGCCAGCTGGCCGAAGATGAACGTTCAACTTCGGTCTTTGCCACGGGGGATCCGCCGTCCGCAACGCAAGGAACCTGCGAGGCATCATGACACTCATCGATCTCAGCCGCGTGATCTACCACAACATGCCACGGCTCCTGAACCACCCGTCAATCATCACCACGCCGTTCAGCACGCACGCCGAAACGCGCGAGGCCGACGGTTACAAGTTCTCCGCCGCCACCATGTTCCTGGCCATGGGCGACCACGCTGGTACCCACGTCGACGCGCCTTGCCATTTCGACGCCACGCCCGGCGCCAAGTCGATCGACGAGTTGCCTCTCGAGACCTTCTTCACGGAGGCGGTCTGCCTCGACCTGTCGCACAAGCCGCTCAAGTCCGACATCTCGATCGAAGATCTGCGAGAGGCGATCGCAGCAGCGAAAGTCACCATTAAGCCGAAGGACACGGTGCTGCTGCATATGGACTTCTATCGCCGCTGCTACGGCACGCCCGAGTATCTCACGGACTTCCCGGGCCTCACCAAGGAGTCAGCGACCTGGCTTCGCAAGCTCGGGATCGGCATGTTCGGCGTCGAGGCAGTGAGCCCCGGCCGGCCCGGTCTCAACAACTTCCAGGTGCACCACGTCTGCCGCGATCTTGGCTTCACCCACATGGAAGGGCTGACCAACCTTGAGAAGCTGATCGGCAAAGGCCGTTTCCGCTTCATCGGCTTCCCACTGAAGATCAAGGGCGGCACGGGCAGCCCGATCCGTGCCGTGGCGTGGCTCGATGATTGACGAGACCACGCCGCTGTCGTCGTCGAAGGCGGCCAGCGCTGGTCATTTCGGCAGCGTGACAATTCGTCCAGCAGTGGCTCCGATCATGACGGCGCTCCGACACCACCCGCTGAGGCACGACCTTGGAACTTTGTCTATGACCACAATCTCGTCTCATCGATGCCGCGAAAGTGACATCCTCCGCGCTGCGAGCCGCAAGCTACGGAGCCAATTTCTCCTCGTTTCCAGCGACGGTCTTTAAAATTCTGCCACGAGCCTGGTCCGTGGTCACGGTGATTGGCTCGCGCCGAACAGGATCTGATCGGCGACGGTCGGCGGGCTGAGGGACGACGATCACACAGGGCGGCCATTTCGCCGCTATGGAACAGCCAGACCTGCTGGCAACCGACATCATGGATTTTCTCCGCCCGCTGCGCCATTCGTTCTCGCGCTCGCCATTGCGAAAGTTTTGGTTTAAGCCGCGCGCCCCCCGAGTTTCGCGCTAGCACCCGTGGCGATCTGATGGGCCAGCGTCGCCTTGAATTCTGGGAAGCCGAGACGGAACGACACGTTCGTGGTGGTCTTGTCCAGATACAGGATCATGTCGCCGGTGGTGCCGCGAAAGCTGAACAGCACGATGGCCATCTGATCGCCAGCGCCTTCCAAATGCGGCTCGCCGTTCGCGGCAACCGGCACGTAGCTCGCGGTCGGGCGCACCTCTTTCAAAGAGCCATCCGGACGCCAGAACAGCAATTCTCCCTGCAAGACGAGCGTGCTGAAGTCGCACACGTGCCGGTGCAGTTTGCCCGGCGTGTTCGGCTGAAATCTGATGAGCACGTCCGCGATTCCGCGCGCGTCGTCGACCGCAAGCACGTGGATCTGCGCACCGATGGACTCAATCGTCTGCCATGTGACGTTGCGGTCGTCAAAAAGGTAGGTCTGCATTGGTGTCGTTGCCTCCGAATGACCGGAACAGGTCGCAGTCGTTAGCTGTGATCGAAGGCCAGGCGCGGGTCAACCCCAGGCGTTTGCGTCTGCGTGCGTCAGCGATAATCGCAGGTCCACGCCATAGCAACACTCTGATGTCCCAAGGCAAAGACTTCGTTCGAGCCCATCGAGCCTGGGGGCCGCAGCGGTTCGCAACCCACAGACTGTGATGAGTTTTCGAGCGCCGTTGGTGCCATCGTTTTAGCCGACACTTCCATGTCGCTCGACAACGTGCTTGCCGTCGCCGGCGCTGCCAAGGGCAACTTTCCGATCCTTGCGGTCGGGTTGGCGTTGTCGATTGCATTGATGGCTCTAGCTGCAAACTTCATTGCGCGGCTACTCGAAAGCTATCCGTGGATCACCTGGCTCGGCCGGGGCATCATGCGCCTATACTCAGAGCCGATTCCGACAGGCCGAGTAGGCTAAAACTAGGCACCGGGCACTGTCGGCGCGTCGTTGGTGGCGCCTTCGGTTGCCCACTGCCGCAACCGGCGTGGGGATACGGCGCGTGGCGCCACCCTTATCTCGCATTCCCGTCCCCGCTGTGCTTTCCTGTCGGCCAAAGGGGCGGCGCCGGCTTGACCCTGACGACACGACGACGCTGGGGGCAGCATGACCGCGACGACCACACCGATCAGCGACGCAGAGCTGCAGAAGCTCGAGGCCGAGCTCGATCCCGAGATGTCGTTCCGCCCGCTGCTGCCGGCCGCACAATGGATCGTCGCTGGCCTGCTGCTGGCACTGTCGTTCTTCCACTATTACACCGCCGGGTTCGGTCTGCTCCCTGAGACCACGCACCGCGGCATCCACATGGCCTTCGTCATCGGCCTGATCTACTTCGTCTTTCCCGTGTTCAAGCGGAAAGGCGGCGAGGTGCAGCCATCCGGGCTGTTTGCCCCGCTCGGTATCGGCCTCCTCGATTGGCTCTGCGGCATCGCCGCTGTCATCACCAGTCTCTATGTGCCCTGGGTGTTCCACGACCTGCAGTTCCGCGTCGGCAACCCGCTTCTCGTTGACTGGGTGATGGGCTCTATCCTGATCGTCGTGCTGCTGGAGGCCTGCCGGCGCAGCGTCGGCGCCGCGCTGCCGATCATCGCCATCGTCCTGATGATCTACGCCATGTTCGGGCGGCATCTGCCCGGCATCCTCAATCACGCCGGCAACGACTGGAAGGGCGTCGTCAACCACCTCTACCTGACGAGCCAGGGCATCTATGGCGTCGCCCTCGGCGTCGTCGCAACGTACGTCTTCCATTACGTGCTGTTCGGTGTTCTGGCGACGCGCATCGGCCTTGGCCGCTTCTTCATCGACCTTGCTACCGCACTCGCCGGCCGCTTCTCGGGCGGTCCGGCCAAGGTGTCGATCTTCGCGTCGGGCCTGTTCGGCATGATCTCAGGCTCTTCGATCGCCAACACCGTGACGGTTGGCTCGCTGACCATCCCGATGATGATCCGCATCGGTTACCCGCGCCATTTCGCGGCTGCGGTCGAATCGACTGCGGCGACGGGCGGCCAGATCACGCCGCCGATCATGGGTGCGGCTGCGTTCCTGATGGTCGAGTTCCTGGGGCTCTCCTACCAGACCATTGCGCTTGCCGCGATCGTGCCGGCGTTCATGCATTTCTTCGGCGTCTTCTGCCAGGTGCACTTCGAGGCGAAGAAGCTCGGCATGCGCGGGCTGACGGCCGCCGAGTTGCCGGTGGTTCGCGATGTCCTGCGCACGGGATGGCCGACGTCGATCCCGCTGTTCGTGCTGCTGCTCGTGCTGTTCTCCGGCTTCACCCCGTATCTCGCGGCTTTCTGGGGCATCACCGCCTGCATCGTCGTTGGCCTCACCGACCGCAACCCGTACATCTCCGTCGCCTTCCTGGCGCTGATGATCATCGGCGTCATGACCGAGATCATCACCGAATGGCTGGGCCTCGGGCTGATCGTCGGCCCGAGCCTCGTTGCCTGCATCTGGGGCGTGCTGAAGGACACGAAAGGCAAGTCCCGCGCCGTCGAGATCGTGGACGCCTTCGTGCTCGGGGCCAAGTACGCGATCAGCGTCGGCGCGGCGGCAGCAACCGTCGGCATCATCGTCGGCATCGTCACGCTGACCGGCGTCGGGTTCAAGCTTTCGGGCATCGTAACGGGCGCGGCGACGAGCCTCGCTGATTTGACAGCGATGGTACTGCCGGCGTGGATTGCCAGCACGTCGGGGCTGGCGCTGTTCTACACGCTCATTATGACGGCGATCGTGTGCATCCTGCTCGGCACCGGCGTGCCGACGACGGCGACCTACATCATCATGGTGACGGTAGCGGCGCCCGCGCTGTCGATCATGAAGATCGAGCCGATCGTGGCGCACTTCTTCGTCTTCTATTACGGCGTGCTCGCCGACATCACGCCGCCGGTGGCACTCGCCGCCTATGCCGGCGCCAGCATGGCCGGTGCCGATCCCTTCAAGACCGGCAATACCGCGTTCCGTTTGGGGCTCGCGAAGGCGCTGGTGCCGTTCGTGTTCGTCTATTCGCCGGCCATGTTGATCGTGACCAAGGGCTTCACCTGGCCCGAATTCTTCGAGACGACGATCGGCTGCCTCGTCGGCATCGTCATGCTGGCGGCGGCGCTGACGGGCTATGGCGTGGCCTTGATGCGCCGCTGGGAGCGGCTGTTGCTGTTCGTCGCCTCCGTGCTGGTGATCACGCCGAGCCGCACGCTGACGCTGATCGGCTTGGCTCTGTCGATCCCTGTGCTCGTCCGGCAATATTTCGCACGCGGTGGCCGTACCGGCGAGGGCCGGACGGCTGGCGCTTGAGCCCGATCGCGCGCCTTGACCGTTGCTTCCGATGCTGCAGCGCCTCTTCGCCGAGGCGGAGGGCCTCGAGGTGCGGCGGAGGGTGACGGCTGGGGCGTGACTGTGTGCCGAAGGGTTGTGCCAATTTTGCGACGCGCTCGGCGAGCTGCTGAAAGGTACTGCGGATCGATTTGACTTATGGCGGAGCTGTAAGCACACTTGTCCGCTCATCAAACTCAGGAGGTCGTACTGAAGTGAAAATCATGCTCATCTGCTTCGTGGTTATCGCGGCGATTATCGCGTTGGCCATCATGACTTTGGCGGCACCCGAAGTAACGACCGTGCAGCGCCTGCTGCTCAGCTCGATCCCGCTGGCAATCTCTATCGTCATTGCATGGGCGGCCTGGAAAGAGACCTGAGCCTGGGCGGACAACACCTTAGCAACTCACGCGCGACCTTCGGCATATCGTCGGGGGTTGCGATGCGATTGGAGCCAGACGTGTGTTAACCGCGCAGTCCTGCGGAAAGCGATCGCACCATCACAGAAATGGGAATTAGGGGCGCCGACTCGCGCCGGCCCCATACGTCGTCAGCTTCTGGAAAATTGGAGCGGGCGAAGGGATTTGAACCCTCGACCCTCACGTTGGCAACGTGATGCTCTACCCCTGAGCTACACCCGCGTCCTGGTTGCGGCTGCCGCCTGCGCGGCACCGCGACCGGGTATATGACGCAAAGCTTAAGGGAT
>JANLQP010000048.1:0-6472 GCA_031367895.1 Hyphomicrobiales bacterium | reverse complement strand
CCCTATAGCCGTTAACTGTTTGTTTGCCGATCCACTGTCAGGTGGGTGAGCAACCCTCATCCCCACAATCCACAGGGCTGCATCGCGACCCGGCGGCTGCTACGCATGAATTGGCTTTTGCGGGCTTTTCCGGTGGGACATGACGAGTGCTTGCGTCCTGCGTCACAAAATCGTATCAACGTCATGCACCGCGACGTGATCCTCCGTTGTCGCCGCGACATGGCCGCGCCTGTCTCAGGAACCTGACACATGGGCAGCTTGGTCGCAGAAGCGAAAGCGAAGGGCGTGATCGTCGGGATCGGCTTTGCATCGCTGGACATCGAGAGTTCGTTGGCCTGAAGGAGAAGCCAGCGAGACTGGTCCGGCTGGAAGCCGCAGCGGTTCGACCTGCGCCCGCGTATAGCGGCGGAAGGCGCAGGGAGAATTTGGCTGCATTGAGGTTTGGCTGCATCGAGATTTGGCTGTATCGACCGGGGCCTAAGTTTCTGCCTCGGACAAGTTTGCGGTTGGTCAATCCTCAAGGTCGCCCAGTTGGGCGCCAACGCAGGATTGGCGAGCCAACCTGCCGTAACGGAACGCTCGTGGCCAAGCTTCAGTGGGGCCAAGATCAGTGGGCGAGCCAAGATCGGCAGGGTGTTTGTCTGCGGCTTGATGCTACCGCATTGGCCGCGGTATGAATGACAACAGGACACGAAAGTCCGACCCACGACCATGAATAGCCGAAGCGCCATTCGCTGCACTAACCCTGGATCAGACGGCCCCGCCGTTCGGTCGGGGATCGGTCAGCTTGGGCGCACGGCGCCAACCTGCTGCGACAGCAGCGCGCGCGCCAAAGTGATTCCAGTCCGGTCCGGCTTGAGCCTTTCAACACCCCCCACCCCATCAACACAGCAACGCGTCTCGACGCCAGATCGCGCGATCGCCGGCCGCCTGTCCGGTCCGATCGCCGATGCGGCTCGGCGCGCTAGGACGATTCCATGGACAAGAACAAAATGCTTATCGATGCCACCCACCCGGAGGAGACCCGGGTGGTGGTATTGCGGAATGGCCGGGTAGAAGAGTTCGATTTCGAGTCTGCGTCGCGCAAACTGCTCCGCGGCAACATCTATCTCGCCAAGGTCACACGAGTGGAGCCCTCCCTCCAGGCGGCTTTCGTCGAGTACGGCGGCAATCGCCACGGCTTTCTCGCCTTCAACGAGATCCATCCTGATTACTACCAGATCCCGATCGCGGATCGCGAACTCTTGAAGCAGGAGGAAGCCGAGGCGGAAGCCGCCGCGGAAGCCGAGGCCGACGAGCGGTCGCGGCAGCGGGAGAAGCGCCGTCGCCGTGGTGGTGGTGAAGGCCGCGATGGTGCCCGCGATGGTGGCCGAGATGGCCGCGACGACCGTGGCGGTGAGCCGCGCGCGTCTTACGACGACACCGCTGAGCGGTCGCATGGCCTCGACGCAGGCAACGATGCCGGCCACGGTGACGGTGTCCATGGCGAAGGTGGGAACGACCGCAGCAGCGACCACCACATTCACGGCGGCGAAGCGCCGCGTGCAGAGGCACTGAGCCACGTGCCGCATGGCGGCGACGTGATCAGGCAGGATCTCGATGCGCCGCGCCGGGAGACGGACACACCCGGCGCCCACGCACCAGCGGAAAGCGCTGGGCACCATGACGTCCACGGCCATGGCGCCCACCCGCACGACCGCTTCGACACTGCGCGGTCGCCCGACAACGGCGATCTTCGCGATGCCCCCGAGGCAACCGGTGATCACGGCGGCCACGATCACGACGAGCGTGGCGGCATCGATCACGGCAACGTCGAGGAGGTCGGCGGCTCCGATCGCAGCGGCTCCGACAACGGTGCCGGCGATCAGGGCGACGACCAGGCCGACGACCAAGTCGACGAGGTCGCAACCGTCGAGGACGCGCTCGAGGAATTGCCCGAGCGTCCACGCCGCCGTGCGCGCCAGTACAAGATCCAGGAAGTGATCAAGCGCCGCCAGATCATCCTGATCCAGGTCGTCAAGGAAGAACGCGGCAACAAGGGCGCGGCCCTTACGACCTACATCTCGCTGGCTGGCCGCTACACCGTGCTGATGCCGAACACCGGCCGCGGCGGTGGCATCTCGCGCAAGATTACACAGGCTCCGGACAGGAAGCGTCTCAAGGCCATCGCGGAGGACCTCGATGTCGCCGAAGGCATGGGGCTGATCATCCGCACGGCAGGTGCTGCCCAGTCGAAGCAGGAGATCAAGCGCGATTACGAATACCTGCTGCGTCTCTGGGAGAGCGTGCGGGATATGACGTTGACATCGACGGCGCCCTGCCTCGTTTATGAGGAAGGCAACCTGATCAAGCGATCGATCCGCGATCTCTACTCGAAAGACATCGACGACATCCAGGTTGCCGGCGAAGGTGCCTACAACGAGGCCAGCGACTTCATGGGCATGCTGATGCCCGGCCACGAGGACGCTGTCGTCCGCTACGATGCACCCGAGCCACTGTTCACGCGCTTCGGCATCGAGCGGCAGTTGAGTGCCATGTTCAACCCCGTGGTGACGCTGCGCTCCGGCGGTTACATCGTCATCAATCAGACCGAGGCGCTCGTCGCCGTCGACGTCAACTCGGGCAAGTCGACGCGCGAGTTCTCGATCGAGGAGACAGCACTTAACACCAATATCGAAGCCGCCGAAGAAGTCGCGCGCCAACTGAAGCTGCGCGACCTCGCCGGCCTCATCGTCGTCGACTTCATCGACATGGAGGAAAAGCGCAACAACCGCACCGTCGAGCGCCGTATGAAGGACGCGCTGCGCCACGACCGCGCCCGCATCCAGGTTGGCCGCATCTCGCACTTCGGCCTGCTCGAGATGTCGCGCCAGCGCCTGCGCACCGGCGTCGTCGAGGGCTCGACTTCGCAATGCCCTCATTGCCAGGGCACCGGCAACATCCGCTCGACGGAATCGATTGCGCTCGTCGTAATGCGTGCCATTGAGGACCATTTGATGAAGCAACCGGCCTCGCTCGCGGTTTCGACGAGCGCGACGGTGGCTCTCTACATCCTGAACAACAAGCGTGCGTTCATAACCGAGATCGAGCGCCGCCTCGGGATCGCGATCGTGGTCGAGGCGAGCGACCGCATGCATGGCGCGAGCTTTGCCATCGAGCGCACGGCAGCGGCGGCCGGGCACGAGCACGTCAAGCCGGCGCCGCGTACAGCCGTCAGCATGGACTGGGGCTTCGGCTCCGGCGAAGCGCCGGTCGGCGATGCCGACGAGCCTGAGCCCGATCGCGACCAAGATCGCGCAAGCCACGGCGATAACGTGCGTGACGTCGGCGAGGAGCCGGAGTCTCGCCCAGAACACCGCCCAGAACACCGCAGTGAGCGGGGCGAGCGCGGCGGACATCGCCGCGACCACCGTCGCGATGAACGTCCCGAGGGCCGCGACCGCAGTGAGGCGCGTGATCTCAGTGAAGGCCGTGATCGTGGCGAAGCCCGCAATGGCCGCGACGCGGTCCGGGACGAGCAGGGCCCCGAAGATGCAGTCCGTGCCGAGGGTGGTGAGGAAGGCGGCCGCAGCCGCCGGCGTCGTCGTCGCCGCGGCAGGCGCGACCGGGAGGGCGGCGACGATCGCGGTCACGTCGGTCGTGAGCGCAGCAACCAACAGAACGGCCCCGCCGATCAACACGTCGATCGACACGTCGAGCAGCCACAAGCGGCGGAGCACGGCAGCCATGACCACGTTGCAGTTGAACCCAGCGAGCATGGTCACGATCGGCCCGAAGCGGGTCATGTCGAACACGACCGACACATCGACGACGCCGGCCGCACGCACGAACAGCACGCCGCCAGCGGCGAAGGCCCAGATACCGTGCGCGAAGCCGACGCGGGCAACGGTGAGGACGGCCAGTCCCGGCGCGGCCGTCGGCGCGGTCGCCGTGGCGGTCGCTCGCGGCAGCGCGAGGAGGGTGGCCAGCGCCCTGAGCATCAGTTCGCCGTCGAGGGTGGCGTCGCCGCCGAAGCGACGGAGTTGGGCTTGCACGAGGTCGCCCGCCCAGGTGCCGGCCAGCCCGGCACGTTAGGCGGCGGTGCGCCCCCGGCACGTGAGCCGGAAAATCACGAGCAACCCGCGCGTCACGACGGCGTCTTGACCACGGCCACCCATGACCATGGCTCTTCACAAACGCACGAGCTACCGCTGCGCGTCGAGCATGTACCGGCACCGGCACCGCGCGTCGAAGCCGCTGTCGTCGAGCCTCGGCGGGTCGTCGAAACCGCGCCGGTCGAGCAAGCACCAGCGGCCGTACCGCGCGCAGCAACCACAGAGGCAACCCTCGTCGGTTCGGCTGCATCGGCATCGGCAACCCAGATCCGGTCGCCGTCGGCAGCAGCTGCACCGCCGACACTGGAGCCGGCCGACAACGACCCCAATCGGCCCGTCCGCAAGGGCTGGTGGCAGCGCCGCTTCGGCTGATCCGCTCCCGGCAATTCAACGACAAGGCCCGGTTCTCATCGAGAGCCGAGCCAATTTCATTTGCAGCATTCGGGGTTCGGCAGCGTTCGGGGTTCAAAGCCGTTCAGCGAGCGAGGCTGCTCGACGTGCCGAAATAAGGATGCTTGACCCGATCACCCGGCTTCAGGCCGATCTTTGCGGCAATGCCGGCACGGATCTCGAGCACTGCCGAGACGTCGCCGCTGGAAGCAACGACGGCCTCGGAGAACGGCGTCGTGCCGCCAGCAATCCGGTGCACGACGCCGTCACCGCGAATGAACACCATGTCGAGCGAGATGTAGGTGTTCTTCATCCACATCGTGATCTCTTGCGCCGGCTGGTAGGGAAACAGCATGCCGGCATTGTCCGCGAGCGCGCGGCGGAACATCAGCCCGCGTGACTTGTCTTCCATGCTCTCGGCGATTTCGATCTCGAACGTGTGTTCGCCGGTGTCGGTGGTGATCTGCATCGTCTCGCGGCGCATTTCAGCCTGCGTTTCTGTCCGGGCAGCAAAGCACATCACGATGGCGAAACACAAAACGGCAAACAGGGCCGCGCGATGCGCAGCCCTGTGGAATTCGTACTGATTTGGCATTGCCACGACGACGCCGTCAGTGCGACGTCGGCAGACCGCTTGGAACGCCATCAGGGCGAAGCTCGGCAGCCATACAGCCTTTGTGGCCATGACCCCAGCGAACCTGGACAATCTGGCCGGGCCGAAGCTCGGTAAAGCCGAAGCGGCGCAACGTCTCCATGTGAACGAAGACATCCGGAGTACCCTCGCCACGTGTCAGGAAGCCGAAGCCCCGCACGCGATTGAACCATTTAACCATGGCCCGCTCCCAGTCACTCTCCGCCTCGACCACCACGTGGGTCCGCTGCGGCAGCTGCGACGGGTGGATCGCAGTGCTCTCATCCATGCTCAGGATGCGAAACGCCTGCATACCCTTGGGCCGCTTGAGAACCTGGGCATGAACCCGGGCGCCCTCGTAGGCGGTTTGATAGCCGCCAGCCCTCAGACAGGTGACATGCAACAGCACATCTGGCAAGCCGTTGTCCGGCACGATAAAGCCATAACCCTTCGATGCGTCGAACCACTTGATCGAACCTGCGATCTCAAACACCTCGAGACCGCCGGTCTCGTCGAGGCGCTTCAGATCCGCATGCGTGTCGATCATTCCCGGAAACTCCGGGAAACCTTTCGGTGAGTCCCCCATCATATATACCCCGCTTACTTTACAGTGTTAATTACCAAGAGACGTCGCCACGTGACATTCGACTTTCGCCTCCATCGCGACCAGGCGTCCGGCTCGATTTGCCCCCTCGCCAGCTGCTCGGTCTCGACGAGCCGGAACATAGCCACGCCCCCCCAAGTCGTCAAATCCGTGCGCACCCACGCTTGCCTGCGACAGAACAACTCAAGCTACTTCGATTCGGCAGTAACACGCTGATATAACTGAATAAAATACCATCGTGCGTCTTGTCTGGAAGGCGGCCGGATGTAGCCTTTTTTGTGGTTATGCACGAACTTTAGGGCAGTCGAAGAGATAAAACATCGATGCGTTGACTGGCGGAAATTCGGCCATGTTTTCAGGGGTTCGGCATGTATCGAATCAGGTGGGTCGGCAATGTTTTCGACAGTCAACCGCGGGTTATTCACAGCGCTATCAACAGGCCCCTCGAGAGTTCCCTATTGAACATCGATTTTCTTTCGTCTGCAGGACACTGATTCGCCAAAACAGCGCGGCGAGGGGTCGGCGAAACTCTGGTCCGGCCGCGAATTCGTTGCTTTTGCCGCGATCGCAGTCTTTCAATCGTGGCCTCCCGCTGACGCTCGGCCGGGCCAACCCACGCGATCGCCCCTCTTGCGCTACGGCCGGGCTCGGCCATACTCGGTGGGGAATGGGGCACAGCATCGCATCGCCCCGTTGTTTCGCCGTCAGCCCAAGTCCGAGGCCCACCAATGCGTTATCTGCATACCATGGTCC
>JANLQP010000042.1:0-1949 GCA_031367895.1 Hyphomicrobiales bacterium | reverse complement strand
GCACCGATGCAAAGATGCCGTCCCTTGCCAAACGCGAGATGCTGCGAGGCTTCCTTGCGGGTGATGTCAAAGGTTTCAGCTTGCTGGAACTGCGCCGTGTCCTGGTCGGCAGAGCCGGTCGACAGATAAACGATGGCGCCGGCCGGGATCGAATGCCCCTCAATGTCGACCTGCTTCGTGGTCTTGCGGAACAACCCGTTCACGCTGCCTCCAAGACGCAGCACCTCTTCGATCGCCGCGCTGGTGAGTTCGGGCTCCCGCTTCATCTTTGCCAACTCCGCGGGGCTCCGATCCAGCAGGATCACGGCGCGGGCAATCAGGTTCGCCGTAGTGTCCGTGCCGGCAAACACCAGTTCGGTCATGTGGGTGGTGATCCGGTCATCGTCGAGCAGTGGCGCGCCGTGTTCGTCCTTGGCGCGTATCAGCATCGACACGAAGTCGGTGGTCGGTACGCTGCGACGCTGCTGGATGACCGATCGGAAATAGTCCCGCAGATCCGCCACGCGATGCCAGCGCAGAAGTTTCTCGGCCTCGGGCATGGGCGTCATGTGATCGGTAAAGACGCGCGGCAGATCTTCGGCGAGTTGCTTCAGTCGCGGGATGTCGGAGACCGGAAGACCCATGAAGGCGGTGATGACCCGATGGGATAACTCATGACAGAAGTCGTGCATCAACTCGCAATGCCGGTCTGCGATGAAGCCGTCGATCAGCTCGTTGGCGGCCGCCGTGATCGGCGCTTCAAACGGTGCCAGGCGATCATTCGAGAAGCCACTGTGGCCGACCTTGCGCACCGGGTTGTGCGCCGGCGGGTCCATCGCGTTGAACGACTTGGCGAAGAAGTTGGTGGGCACCCGCTGTTGATATTCCAGGGGCACCGGGGCGGCCGCCAAGGTCGCATTCGAATAGGTCGCGAAGTCCATCAGCGCCGCGCGAATGTCTGCGTACCGGGTGTAGACCCAGCAACCCATCTTCTCCGAATAGAACACCGGATGGTTCTCGCGCGCCTGGCGAAGCGTGCCTGCTGGATCGCCGATGTACTGTTGGGAAATGAGGTCGAGCTGGGCCAGTTCTGGCGCAGGCTTGATGTGAATGGCCGCCTTGTTCATGCTCTCGTCTTCTCGGTTCGTAAGTGGTTGCTCAATGTTCACGATTTGTTATGGTACTGCCCAAGCAATGGCTGTCAAACCGTCGCGATGGGCGTCACGGGAGACCCGACGGCCCCCGGCAATCGCAGCGGCGGCGCGGTCAGCAGGAATCTGGAACGGCCGTGCTGGCGCAGCCATTGCGCCAACGGCGTCAAGTGCCAGAGTTCGCCCAGGTTGACGCCCAGCTTGAAGAGACAGTGCTCGTGCAGCGGCAGCGCGGCGCAACAGGTTTCCCGCGTTGTAGCCGGAAAGAGTTCAACCGCGTGGTTGTCGGCGATCAACGAGGCCATGCCGCTATCGGTGATCCACTGCAGCAGGCGCGCGTCTCGGCCGTCAAGAACCGCCCCGTTTCGTTCGAGCGCGTGGACGTCCGGTTGGCCGTTCATGTCGACCAGGGCCTGGGCGAAGCCGGTATGCAGGCACACCATGTCGCCCGGTTCCACGACGACCTTGTCCTTCTCGAGCACGCGCATCATGTCGTCGTAGCCGACCACGACCCGCCCATGGCCGAGGTTAGCCTGCAGATCGATCATGACGCCGCGGCCCTGCATGCCGTGAGCCGCGATGTTCTCGATGCCCAAGGCGCGTGCAGCCGATGTCGACCGGGCCGGCGTGCCGCGCTCGGGCACGCCGGCGTCGAAACCCTCGAGTGGGCCGAAGATGTCAATGCCCGCACGGAAGCCGTTGTAGTACACCGCCTCGGGTATACCGTCGCCGTTGGCGTCGAACAGCTGCCCCGCATGGGCCAGGCTGTCCCATTGCGTCGAGTACTGAAGATGCAGGATCGCCAGGTCGTCACTGATC
>JANLQP010000033.1:0-12564 GCA_031367895.1 Hyphomicrobiales bacterium | reverse complement strand
CATCCGGAGGTCATCGTAAAAGTAACGATGAACGTCGCCCGCTCCGACGACGAAGCGCAGCGTCAGGCGCGCGGCGAGGACGTCACGATGGTACGTGATGAAGCGCTCGACATCGAGACGTTCAGCGAGGACGACGCTTTCGAGGGTGGCGGCCGGCGTGGCGGCGACGACGAGGTACCAGGCACCGGCGAGCAGCCGAAGGTTTGATTAAGCTGCCGACCGGTTTCAGAAGGGCGGGTCAGCGATGACTCGCCCTTTTTCTGTTGCAGTTTTGTGACTAACCATTCATCGCGACGAATGACGCCGTCATTTCTCGAACAATTATCGGGTTCTGAACGGCCGATGAATGTGACTTTCAGGTGCCGTTTAGCTGGGCGCCGAAGCCACGCCGCAATCAGAGTGCTTATTCCTTCTCACGCCTCGGCGACGAGGCTGGCATCAACCAGGATCAAAACTCATGACCATCAAGCTCATCACCGCCGCCGCATTGACACTCGCCCTTGCGGTTCCCGCCTTCGCTCAGGACACCAAAGCGACCACCGGCGGCGCCACCCCGGCTCCGGCCATGAAGGTCGAAGCTCCGAAGGTGACCACACCGGCTGCTGCTCCGGCGACCACCGCGACTGCACCGGCCGTGACAAAGCCTGCCGAGGCGCCGAAGACCGTCGAAGCTCCGAAGGCTGGATCTGGCTCCGGCTCGGCTGCAACGCCGGCTCCGGTCGCAACGAAGCCGGTCGAGACGCCGAAGGCCGCTGAGGCTCCGAAGGCTGCGCCTGTCGCGAGCCCGGTTGCTGCTCCGGCGACGACGCCTGCAACGACTGCGCCGGCCGCTGCGAAGCCGGCTGACGTCAAGGCTCCTGAAATGAAGGCTGGCGACACCAAGAAGTAAAGTGCGATCCTGGTAAGCGTTTCCCCGAGCACACGCCCCGGCAGAGCAATCTGCCGGGATTTTCCTCGTGGCCGCAGCCACCGCGCACTTCACGGACCACTCACGCGCTGTTCAAGTGAAGTGAGAATCGGACCCGGAATAGCAGTGCTATGTCCGAGGCGTTACCTGTCAAGAATCGCAGAAAACCCGAAGGATCGAAACAAAATGAAAAAGCATCTGCTGCTGACGAGTGCCCTCTTGCTCGCCGTCGCCTCGGTTCCGGCGGTCGCCCAGGACAAGGGCTCCGGTGCCATGCCGGACATGAAGAAGGAAGAAATGAAGAAGGACGCGATGCCGGCGCCGATGAAGATGGAGGAGACGAAGGGCTCCGCTCCGATGGCGGACCCGATGAAAAAGGACGACATGAAGGGTTCCGGCACGATGGCCGAGCCGATGAAGAAGGACGAGATGAAGGGCTCGGGCTCGATGCCGGAGAAGAAGTGAGGACAAGCCTCGCGAGCGTCCACGAAGCGTTGCCCCGGCCTTGCGGTCGGGGCATTTATTTCGTCGTGTGCGTGCCTGCCTCGAGAAGCCTTGCCCGGCTCAGAAGCACTTCAGGAGTTGCGAGCCGCAGGTGTAGAGGTTGAGTTCGTGACTGACGCAGCACGGCTGATCCTTGCCGCAGGTCCATGTCTTGGTGGTCCCGCTCGGCTGCTTCGATTTGCATAGCTTCTGGTTGGGTCCGAGCTTGGCTTGCGCGGCTTTCGGCGTTGCCGCCTTCTTCGGCGCAGCTTTCGGAGCGGACTTGGCCGCATCGGCGGCCGGCGACTGTGCGAAGGACACGGCTGGGACAAGGGCAAACATCAATCCGAGCGCCAATGCGGCAACGAAAACTGTCGAACGCGACATGCTGAACTCCCTGAATGCAACTGGATCAAACCAGCGCCGAGCGTAGATTCGCGGATCAGCGCGCGCTATAGCGCAAAAGCCGCACCGGGACTCAAATGCGCAGGCGGGTCGTCCCAGAACTGCTTGCGGCAGGATCAATCAATTGACGAGGCCTCCGGCAGGTCGTCAAGATGATGCGCCAGAGGCGGAGTCTGTCCGCAGCACGGCCGCTCGCCGGCGGGGCGCCAGTCGCAGCATGAGGAGCAGGTTCTGCCGCCTCCTCGCCCGTGCGACGCTCCATCTCACGCTGAAAAAGTGGACAGGCTGCTAGGAAATTCCTAGGCTTAATGGGGCGTTTGCCGCGCAATTGCCGACTGAGAACCAGCCGCGAATTCTGGTCGGCAATTGCGAGACGCCACACCGGGCTGTGGCGTCTGTCGAGCCGGGCGTGTTGCTCCGGCAATCGAACCGTTTGCAAAGAGCGACCGCGGAAGCCATGCACATCGCCAAACTCCTCGGGCCCGAGACGACGCCGGACGGCGGGCTCGCTGATGTCAACGTCACCGGTATCACGGCCGACAGCCGCGCCGTACGGCCGGGCTTCCTGTTCGCGGCGCTCGCCGGAACCAAGACGGACGGCGCCCGCTTTGTCGCCGATGCCGTCGCCCAGGGTGCGGTCGTGGTACTGGCTGGTGCGGGGGCGCCGATCGCGGTTCCGCTGGGCGTTCTGGTTCTGCGGGCCAGCGAGCCGCGCCGGGCGCTGGCTTTGATGGCGACGCGCTTTTACGGCCCGGGACCGGAGACCATCGTCGCGATCACGGGTACGAACGGCAAGACCTCCGTGGCCGAATTCACGCGCCAGATTTTTGCGGCATGCGGGCGGCAGGCGGCGTCGCTCGGCACCATCGGCATCGTCAAGCCCGACGGCGGGGTCTATGGCTCGCTGACGACGCCGGACCCGGTGACGCTGGCGCAGACGCTGGCAGAACTGCGCGCCGAGGGCATCACGCATCTCTCGCTCGAAGCATCGTCGCACGGCCTGGATCAGTTCCGTCTTGACGGCGTGCATTTGAAGGCCGCCGCCTTCAACAATCTCGGCCGCGACCATCTCGATTATCACCCGACGATGGAAGCCTATCTCGAAGCCAAGCTCGGGTTGTTCAAGCGCCTGATGCAGCCGGGACAAACGGTGGTGGTGAATGAACACAGCGCAGCGGATGAAATTGCCGAGAAAGCTAGGCGTGCTGCTACTGCAAACGATCTCCGACTTGTAACAGTCGGCCCATGGCAGACAACGTTTGAACTCACACACATTCATCGCGGTGGAAATGGTATGGATCTCTCCATTGTTCACCGGCGAAAAAAATATCAAAAACATCTCAATCTTGTTGGAGCGTATCAGGCAAGCAACGCGCTAGTTGCCGCTGCATTGGCAATAAGTTGCGATGAGGATCCCGAGAGGGTTTTGAACGCTCTTGAGCGATTGACAGGTGTGAAGGGACGCTTGGAAACAGTTGGTCAAGTTAGAGGTGGGCTCGCAATTGTCGACTATGCACACAAGCCCGAAGCACTTGCCGCTGCGTTAAGCGAAATTCGCAAATTCATGTTTTCGTCGGGCAAGCTGATCTGCGTTTTTGGCTGCGGCGGCGACCGAGACAAGGGCAAACGCCCGATCATGGGCCGTATCGCGCGAGAGTTGGCTGACGTTGTCATCGTGACCGATGACAATCCACGGTCAGAAGTTCCGAACGCCATTCGTGCAGAAATATTGGCCGGGACGAACACTCCTTCGGCAGATGCAACTAAGGCGATTGAGGCTTATATCGGCGACAAGCGTCGCCCGCTGGGCGAGATGCGCCCACCGATCGGCGACAGGGCCGCTGCAATCCGCGAGGGTGTGCGCCTGCTCGGCCAAGGTGATGTGCTGCTGGTCGCCGGAAAAGGCCACGAGACCGGCCAGATCGTCGGCGATAAAGTGCTCCCGTTCTCGGACCAGGAGGAAATTTTGGCAGCGATCCTGGAGGCCGGCCATGGTTGAGCAATCGACGCCCAAGCCGCTGTGGACTTGGGACGACCTCGTCCGTGTATCGGGCGGGATCGGCAACGGCACGCCGACGCGGCCGATCACGGGCTTTTCCATCGACACGCGCTCGCTGGCTCCGGGCGACGTATTCGTGGCGCTGAAGGACCAGCGCGACGGCCACGAATTCGTCACAGCCGCGTTCGCGCGCGGTGCCGCCTGCGCGCTCGTGGACGCCCGATATGTGCGCAAGCCCGGGGATGGAGCACTGATCCAGGGCTCCGATACCCTCGAGATGTTGCGCGACATCGCCATCGCCGCGCGCTCGCGATTGGCACCGACGGCGCGCGT
The DNA here is from genome assembly GCA_031367895.1 of Hyphomicrobiales bacterium. Classification (GTDB taxonomy): domain Bacteria; phylum Pseudomonadota; class Alphaproteobacteria; order Rhizobiales; family Hyphomicrobiaceae. The sequence goes on along the minus strand of JANLQP010000033.1, from coordinate 8,437 downwards.
CATCGCCGTGACCGGGAGCGCGGGCAAGACCGGCACGACGGCGATGCTGCGCGCCGCGCTTTCGACCGCCGGCAAGACGCATGCGCCAGAAAAGTCGTTCAACAACCACTGGGGCGTTCCGCTGACGTTGGCGCGTATGCCCGAGGACACCGAGTTCGCCGTCTTCGAGATCGGCATGAATCACGCCGGCGAGATCCGCCCTCTGACAAAACTCGTCCGCCCGCATGTGGCGATCATCACCAACGTGCTCCCCGTGCACGTCGGCAATTTTCCCGACGGTGAAGTCGGCGTCGCCAACGCCAAGGCCGAGATTTTCGAGGGGCTGGTCGAGGGTGGCGTTGCGATCATTCCGCGGGATGGTCCGCATTTCGACCTGTTGCAACGAATGGCACTCGCGGCCAGCGCCGATGTGCGTACGTTCGGCAACGCCGAGGATGCCACCGCGCGTGCGCGCCGGACACTGCATGCCGGCAGTGCCGAAGACTCGGTGACCGACATCCAGGCAGAAGTCGGCGGACGCAAAATCCGCTATCAACTCGCCACCCCAGGTCAGCACATCGCCACGAATTCGTTATCCGTCGCGCTCTGCCTCGATCACCTGCGGCTGCTGTCGGAGACAGCACTGGCGCCGCTGCGGACCATCGGTCCATCCAAGGGGCGCGGCGAGCGGACGCGATATGCGACGCCGCATGGTCCGGTTCTGCTGATCGATGAAAGCTACAACGCCAACCCCGCCTCGATGCATTGGGCGATGATACTGGCCAACCTCGAGGTCGAAACGCCCTTCGAGCGCGGCGTGCTCGTGCTCGGCGACATGCTCGAACTCGGAGACGGTGCGGCGAAACTCCATGGCGATCTCGGTCTGTTCATTGTCGAGGCCTTGGATAACATCGAACTTGTCTTTGCGGCGGGCGCGAGCATGAAACTCCTGTTCGAAAGCCTTCCGGTCGAACGTCGCGGAGCCTGGAAACTTCAATCGGAAGCCTTGATTTCCGACGTTCTCGCGGCGATCCGTGGCGGCGACGTCGTCATGGTCAAGGGCTCGAACGGGTCGCGACTGGCTCCAATCGTGGATGCCATCAAGAAGCACTTTGCGGGATCAAGTGGTTCCGTCTAGAACGTGGCAGCGCGCAGGTCCGGCAGGGAAACGGGCGGACCTTCGACCAGCCGGGGAATGGGATTAGCAATGCTCTACGAGCTCGTCAGCTTCAGCGACCACATGGGCGCGTTGAATGTTTTTCGTTACATCACGTTTCGTACCGGTGGCGCGATCATGACGGCGCTCCTGTTCGTCTTCCTGTTCGGGCCAACGATCATCGACCTCCTGCGCGTGCGCCAGGGCAAGGGGCAGCCAATCCGCGAGGACGGGCCGAAGAGCCATCTTTCCAAGCGCGGCACGCCGACTATGGGCGGCCTCATGATCCTCTCCGGCGTCACGGTTTCGACGCTACTGTGGGCCAATCTCTGGAACCCTTACGTCTGGGTCGTGCTGCTGGTCACGCTGGCCTACGGTGCGATCGGCTTCTACGACGACTATCTGAAGGTGACGAAGCAAACGGCCTCCGGGTTCGGCGGCAAGGCGCGGCTCGGTCTCGAGTTTCTCGTCGCCGGGATCGCAGCCTACGCCATCATGAGGTTGGGCAAGCCGACGCTGACGGTGCCGTTCTTCAAGACGGTGGTGATCAACCTCGGGCTGATGTTCGTGATCCTCGGCATCGTCGTTATTGCGGGTGCCGGCAACGCCGTGAACCTCACCGACGGCCTCGACGGGCTCGCCATCGTGCCGGTGATGATTGCTGCTGCCACCTTCGGCCTGATCGCCTACATCGTCGGCAACTTCCGTTTTGCGACGTATCTGCAGATCCATTTCGTTTCGGGGGCTGGCGAGCTCGCGATCATATGCGGCGCGCTGGTCGGCGCGGGTTTGGGGTTCCTGTGGTTCAACGCGCCACCCGCCATGATCTTCATGGGCGATACGGGCTCGCTGGCTCTGGGTGGCGCACTCGGTTCGATCGCGGTCGCCACCAAGCACGAGATCGTTCTGGCGATCGTCGGCGGCCTGTTCGTGCTGGAAACGCTGTCGGTCATCATCCAGGTGGCCTCGTTCAAGCTGACCGGCAAGCGCGTCTTCCGCATGGCGCCGCTGCATCATCATTTCGAGCAGAAGGGTTGGCAAGAATCGACAGTGGTCGTGCGCTTCTGGATCATCTCGGTGGTGCTGGCGCTGATCGGGCTCGCGACGCTGAAACTCAGGTGAAACGGCAACCACAATTACTGCGCCGACCCGAGAAATCATCCGCGTCTGGCGTTCGTTGCGCCATGGGTCCTCGGGACAAGCCCGAGGATGACACCGTCAATCGCCCACCCCATAATCCCGCCGCGCGGCGTCGGCGCTGATCTTGCCCTCGGCGAGGTCGCGGGCGACGTCCGCCGTGTCACGCTGACGCGGCTCGCCATAGCCTCCGGCGCCGGGCGTGAACATCGACACTGCCGAGCCTTTGTCGAGGCGGGCGGCGGCCTTCGCCGGACCTTCGCCCGGCTTGTGATAGTCGAAATGCGCCTTCGCACCCTCGCCACCGCCGCCAAGCCCCCACGGTGCCGTCTTGACGCGGGCGCCGAAGATGTAGGTGCGGCAGCCGTCGTGCTCCGCCCGGATGCGCCGATGCAGCCCCATGCCGCCACGGAACCGGCCGGGGCCACCTGAATCCGCGATCAGCTCATAGCGTTCGACCGTCAACGGGTACTCGGTCTCCAGCGCCTCAACCGGCAGGTTCGACGTATTGGTGAGATGCACGTGCACGCCGTCGAGCCCGTCCTTGGTGGCGCGTGCGCCGAAGCCGCCGCCGACCGTTTCGACGTAGGCGTAGAAACGGCCATTGCGCGGATCCATCCCGGAAAAATCCGCATAAACACAGGCGCCGTTGTGGGCGGCCGTCACGCGCTCCGGGATCGCCGCCGCCAAAGCGCCGTGCACGAGATCGACGACGCGCTGGCCCGAATCGAGCCGCGAGTTGACCGCCGCGGGCGCTTGCGCGTTCAGCACCGAGCCTTTCGGTGCCGTCACATGGATCGGCCGGAAGAAGCCGGCGTTCGGCGGGATGTCCGGGCCGATCAGCGTTTTCAAGGCGTAGTAGACGGTCGCGAGCAAGCCCGTTTCGACGAGATTGATGCCGGCCCGCACCTGGCGCGGGGCATCGAACGCGAGGTGGATCTCGTCATCGGCAACGCGCACCTCGAGCTTGAACGTCAGGATCTCCGTCAACTCTTCGGAATCGAAGGTATCCTCGAAGCAATAGGTGCCGGAGGGGATCGTCCGAATGCCCGCGCGCGTGAGCCGCTCGGCGTAGTCGAGCAGCGCCTCCGAGGTGGCCGAGATCTTCGCGCGGCCGTGACGGCGGCACAGGTCCTGGAAGCGGCGGATGCCCTGCGCATTGGCGGCACGTTGCGCCCGCAAGTCCGCCAACCGCTCGCGCGGCACCTGCAGGTTGAGTAAGATCACGTCGAGCACGTCCTGTTGCAGCTGGCCCGCCCGATAGAGGCGGATCGGTGGAATGCGGATGCCTTCCTGGAAGATGTGCGCATGCCCGCGATCGACGAAATCGGCGTGGTGCGCGGTGTTCGTCGCCCAACCGACCAGCGTGCCCTCGAAGAAGATCGGTTCGGCGAGCACGAGATCGGGCAAATGCGTGCCGCCGCCGGTGTAGGCGTCGTTGCCGATGAAGACGTCACCTTCAGCGATGCCCGCCCGATCGACGCGGGCGTGGATCGCGTCGATGATGCCGATCAGGGAGCCTAAATGCATTGGAATGTGCGAGGCCTGACAGAGCGTGCGGCCTTTCGCATCGAACAGGCACGTGGAGCTGTCCCGTCGCTCCTTGATGTTGGTGGAATAGGCAGCCTTCACCAGCGTCTCGCCCATTTCTTCGGCGATCGACGAGAGCGCGTTGCCGATCACTTCGACCGTGATCGGATCGATGTCTGCGGCAGGGCGCGAATCGGGTGAGCGGGTCATCGGCGCTCGCGAAAGTGTCGGATCGGCCGACGCTGGCGCATTCCAGGCGTCCATGCAAGTGCCGGAATTTTCGCCGGCATGGCACGTGCCGCTTGGCGTTTGCCGGCATCCTGTGCTGGTATGCCGCTCTCACATTCTCAAACCGGCGAGGTAACGGCGATGTCCTACATTGGCATGACCTGCGAGATGATCACGATCAACGGCGACAAGGGCACACCGATCCAGGCCTATACGGCGAAGCCCGCCGGCAAGGGCCCGTTCCCGGGCGTCGTGCTGATCCACCATCTCCCCGGCTGGAGCGAGCTCTACATCGAGATGACGCGCAAGTTCGCGCACAACGGCTACATGGCGATCTGCGCCAACCTCTATGAGCGCGCCGGGCAAGGCCACCCCGACGACGTCGCCGCCAAGGTTCGTGCCGACGGCGGCATTGCCGACGCGCAGATGGTCGGTGACACCGAGGCTGCCGTGAAGTGGATGCGCGCGCAGGCGGGCCACAACGGCAAGGTCGGTCTGTTCGGCTCCTGCTCCGGCGGCCGGCATGCGTTCATCTATGCCTGCACCAAGAAGGACGTCGATGCCTGCGTCGAACTCTGGGGCGGCCGCGTCGTCATGGGCAAGGAAGAGCTCAACGCCAAGACTCCGACCGCGCCGATCGACATGACGGCGAACCTTTGCTGCCCGCTGCTCGGACTTTTTGGCAACGACGACCGTGCGCCGAGCCCCGAGCAGGTCAACCAACACGAGGCGGAACTCAAGAAGCACGGCAAGACTTATGAGTTCCACCGTTACGACGGCGCCGGCCACGGCTTCTTCTACACTCACCGGCCGCTCTACCGGGTCGAGCAGGCGCTGGACGGCTGGAACAAGACGTTCGCGTTCCTGGGCAAGAATCTCAACAAGAAGTGAGGGCTGAGCCAATGTGCACATCGATCGTCGAGATCGCTGCAGCGAGCGGCATGGCCAAGCGCGAGGACGAATGGTTCCCTGTCACGCGCGCGGTGGTTGCCTACGACCACGCGCGCCATGCGCTGCTCGATGACTGCATCACCATCGACTTCGTCAACGACAGGCTCGACCCCGGCAATCGCGCCGCGGTCGAGATCACGCTCGAGTCGGCCAAGGCGTTGAGTGCGGCGTTACAGAGAGCAATCGCTGCCGCCGAGGTCGAGGAGACCGAGGTCCGGGGCGTCAGGGGCGCCGGCGCGGTGATCCCGCTGCGCCTGCGGACAGCGTGAAGTAGCAACCCGATGGCCACCGCATCGTCATCCGTGCCCGCCGACGCGCACGTCTTTCGTGCCGCCGGCGATAGCACGGCGATAGATGCGGCGTGCCTTGGCGCGTATCTGGCGGGCGTCGGTCTGCCGCTCGATCCTGCCGAGCCGATCCGCCAGTTCGGAACCGGTATGGCGAACATCAATTATCGCGTCACAGCGGGCGGGCGCCGTCTCGTGCTACGCCGTCCGCCCGGTGGTGACCTCCCGCCCGGCGCGCATGACATGGCGCGCGAGTTCCGGATTCTTTCCCGGCTCTGGCGCGTGTTGCCGTTGGCGCCGGAAGGCGTGCACCTGTGCGAGGACCGGGCCGTCATCGGCGTGCCGTTTCAGTTGATCGAATACCGCCCGGGCCTCGTCATCAAGGGTGACGACGTCAGCCATTTCACGGGCAAGCCCGAAATCGCGCAACGCACCAGCCGTATGCTGGTCGAAACGCTTGCCGCCGTGCATCGTGTGGACGTTGCGGCGGCGGGTCTCGAAGCGCTCGGAAAACCCGAAGGGTTCGTCCAACGTGGCATCAAGGGCTGGCGTGGCCGCGCGGAACGGCTGGAGTTGGCGCCCAACGTCAAACTGCTCGCCGGCGAAATCGGTGAGTGGCTTGGCCGCCAGTCAGTCCGCGACCGCCCAGCCGTGCTGCTGCACTCCGACTTCAAGCTCGACAACCTGATCGTCGCGCCGGACACGCTCGCGCCAGTCGCGATCGTCGATTGGGACATGGGCACGCGCGGTGATCCGCTGTTCGATCTGGCAACGCTGCTCTCCTACTGGGTGGAGCCCGGCGATTCCGGCTGCATGGCCGAAATGAAGCAGATGCCATCAGCCGCGCCCGGGTTCGCGACGCGCAACGAGATCGTCGCGCAGTACGCGACGCTCACCGGCACCGACGTTTCCGACTTCCCCGTGTTCCGCGTGCTGGCGATGTTCAAGCTCGTCGTGGTGCTGTTCCAGTTGCATGCACTCTGGCAACGCGGCGTCGCGAAAGGCGCCGACTACGCGAGCCTGGATCGCATCGCGACGGAGCTGCTGGAGTTTACGCGCGGTGTTATGCTGGGTCGCACAGCATGAGGATGCAGTAATGAGGCATGGCAATTCAAAAATGGAGGTCTAGTCGTGGGAGATCAGTCACGCATTGTTCTCGATCCCGATATTCTGTCGGGCAAGCCGATCATTCGAGGCACGCGCTTGGCCGTCGAATTCATTATTGGCTTGCTAGCTGATGGGTGGGGTGAAGCCGACATCTTGCGCAATTATCCAGGCGTCGAACGCGAAGACATCGCTGCGTGCCTGACCTACGCCCGAGATGCTTTGAGTTCTGAAAGAGTCTATCCGAGCGCGGCGTAAGTGATGCGGTTTCTTGCGAACGAAAACTTCCCGGGCGATACTGTCGATGCGCTTCGGCGCGCAGGACATGATGTGACATGGGTCCGCACGTCTGCACCAGGTATGAAGGACCCAGACATCCTGGCATGGGCCGAACGAGAGGCACGTGTGCTTCTCACGTTCGACAAGGATTTTGGCGAGCTGGCTTGGCGACGCAAGCTGCCAGCAACCTGTGGAATCGTTCTTTTTCGCCTGCCAATGCCGGGTCCTATGAGTGTTGGAAAGAACCTTGCCGCACGTGTGACAGAGCGGGATGACTGGGCGGGAAGCTTCTCGGTCGTGGAGGTTGGACGCACGCGCATGCGCAAGCTCGATCCGCCGTGACGAAATGAGATATTTCTCCGTTTGCGCGAGTGCCGTCGTCAAGCAACGGTGAACGGAAAGACCACGTTCAGATCGGCGTCGTCCGGTCAACCTCGGAGATCGACCTACATGGACTTCACCATCGACAAGCCGCTCGAAGCTCTTCGCGACAAGGTCGCTGCGTTCGTGCGCGACAAGATCATTCCGTTCGAGAAGGACAAGCGCTGGGACAACCACGGCATCCCCGAGGACATGCGCCGCGATCTCAACACGGCCGCCGAGAAGGCGGGCCTGCTCGGCATCAACTCACCGAAGGAGTACGGCGGGCAAGGCTTCTCGCATTTCGAGCAGGCGGTGGTGTTCGAGGCAGCCGGCTATTCGATCCTCGGCCCCATCGCGCTGCATTTCCATGCCCCCGACGAGGGCAACATCAACCTGCTGGAAAAGGTCGCGACACCCCAGCAGAAGGCGAAGTACCTCAAACGGCTCGCGACCGGCGAAGTGCGCTCGTGCTTTGCCATGACGGAGCCGGACGGCGGCGCCGGCGCCGATCCCGTCATGCTCAAGACACGCGCAAAGCCGGACGGCAACGGCTTCGTCATCAGTGGCCGCAAGACGCTCATTACCGGCGCGGAAGGCGCGGCATTCGCGATCATCATGGCGCGCACGGGCGATGCGCCCGGCGACTGCACCATGTTCCTGACCGAACTGCCGAACCCCGCCTTCAAGATCGCCCGCGTGCTCGGAACGATGGACAGCAGTTTCATGGGCGGCCACGCGGTGATCGACATCGACAACCTGCGCGTCTCCGGCGACGATGTTCTGGGTGAAGTCGGCAAGGGCTTCCAGTATGCGCAAGTGCGACTTGCCCCGGCGCGCCTCACGCACTGCATGCGCTGGCTCGGCTCCGCCATTCGCGCGCATGATACCGCGACCGAGTATGCGCGGCATCGCCAGTCGTTCGGCAAGCGCCTCGGCGACCATCAGGGCGTCTCGTTCATGTTGGCCGACAACGCCATGGACATCCATACCAGCCGTCTCGCCATCTGGCAGTGCGCGTGGCTCCTGGATCAGGGCCATCGCGGCTCGTCCGAAAGCTCCATGGCCAAGGTGATCTGCTCGGAAGCGATCTTCCGCGTCGTCGACCGCTCGATGCAGATCCTCGGCGGCTCCGGCGTCACCGACGACCACATGGTGCAGCGCATTTTCCGCGATGTCCGCGCCTTCCGCATCTACGACGGCCCCTCCGAAGTGCACCGCCATGCGCTCGGCCGGCGGATCGTGGAGGGGGAGAGGAAGAAGAAGGCTTAGTGCGGACGGGAGTGGTGAGTCGGGAGTCGCCAGTCGGGAGTAGACAGCGGCACGCGGACAGTTCCACTATCAGCAGGGTGCTAACGGCGGCTTGCGGTTCATCACTCACGAACCACGACTCACCACTCCCGTCCGCACTAAGCCTTCTTCTTCC
>JANLQP010000023.1:0-37858 GCA_031367895.1 Hyphomicrobiales bacterium | reverse complement strand
TCGTGCGGCAGGGCGGCCTTGCCGCATCGACTACAAGAGGTTCCCGGCGGTTACGCCGCCCTGCGCCTGGAATTGACGCAAAACCTCGAGTGCTGGGCACTGCGGGGAGCAAGGTCGTCAGTCGTCAGTCGTGAGCTGGTGAATGCGTGAATTCGTGACGCTGGGATCATCACTCACGAACTCCCGCACTCACGCCGTTGACCCCACAGAATCGCGGATGCGGGCGAGCGCTTCTTCGCGCCCCAGAACGGCCAGCACGTCGAAAATCGGCGGGGCAACGGTTTTGCCCGAAAGCGCGATCCGCAACGGCGCCGCGAGATCGCCGAGCTTGGCGCCGACGGCCTCGCCGTGCGCACGGACCGCAGCCTCCAGAGTAGGCGCCTGCCAGTCGGATACCGCTTCGAGGCGGGCGAGCACTGCGGCCAGCGTCGCCTTGGCGTCGGCGTCGAACAGCTTCGCTGCCTTCTCATCAGGCTTGATCGGCCGTTTGATCAGCAGGAAGTCGGCCTTCTCGATCAACTCGGGGAGCGTCTTGGCGCGGTCCTTGATGCTCGGCATGGCGGCCGCGAGCTTCTCCCAGCCGACCTCGGCGAAGCGGGCAGCCAAGGCCTCGCCGTTGGCAGCGTAGGGCAGGAACCCCTTCACGGCCGCCAGCAGATCGGCGTCGGAGGTGCCGCGGATATAATGGCCGTTGAGATCGGCGAGCTTCTTGAAGTCGAAGCGGCCCGGCGACTTGTTGACGTCCTTGATGTCGAACCACGCGATTGCCTTCTCGGTCGAGATGATCTCGTCGTCGCCATGGCTCCACCCGAGGCGGACGAGATAGTTGCGCAGCGCCGCCGGGAGGTAGCCCATGGCGCGAAACTCCGCGACGCCCTGCGCGCCGTGCCGCTTCGAGAGCTTGGCGCCGTCGGCCCCATGCACCAGCGGCATGTGCGCAAACACCGGCAACGGCCAGCCGAGCGCCTGATAGACCTGGATCTGGCGCGCCGTGTTGGTCAGGTGATCGACGCCGCGGATCACATGCGTCACGGCCATGTCGTGGTCGTCGACGACAACCGCGAAATTGTAGGTCGGCGCCCCGTCCGAGCGCAGGATGATCATGTCGTCGAGGTCCTTGTTGGGCACGACGACACGGCCCTGGATCTGGTCCTCGGTGACGGTCTCGCCGTCGCGCCGCGTCTTCAGGCGGATCGAGGGCTTGACGCCGGTGGGCGCATCCTCCGGGTCGCGGTCGCGCCAGGGGCTCTCGATCACTTGTGGGCCCTCGGGAGGGCGCCCCTCCTTCTTGGCGATGTCGCGCTCTGCCGTCATTTTCTCGCGCATGGCGTCGAGCTCGGCCGGCGTCAGGTAGCAATTGTAGGCTTTGCCGTCCGCGAGCAATTGGCGCCCGACCTCGCGGTGCCGGTCGGCGCGGGCGAACTGGAAGATCGGCTCGCCGTCCCAGTCGAGCCCAAGCCAGCGCAGGCCGTCGAGAATGCCATCGACGTACTCGGGCTTCGAGCGCTCGCGGTCGGTATCCTCGATGCGCAGCAGGAAGGTGCCGCCGGTGTGCTTGGTGAAGAGCCAGTTGAAAAGCGCCGCCCGCGCGGTGCCGATATGCATCATGCCGGTCGGTGAGGGCGCAAGGCGCGTCACCACCTTCTGAGTGCCGGAGGGGGTCGTGGACATGGGGCTTGCCGCCTGTGCTTGGGTGTCGAATGGTTGGCGCGGTCGTAGCACAGGCGTGTTTGGCCGTCTAAGTGGGGTATGTGGAGCCAGGCGACACTGTGCAATCCACAGACATTTGTGATACGCATTTCCGATGACCCGAACCGAAGGCATCGCCAGCATCAACACCAAACTCGCATCCCTCGATGACGAGCGCGTCGTCACTGTTGCTGATTTCGTGCAGGGCATCGACGCAGCCAGTACTTTGCCGCGCCAGCTGACGGCCAAGGAACTCGACTTGATCGAGCAATCGAAGGAAGACTTCCGGGCCGGGCGAACCTATTCCGCCAATGAGGTGCGTACCTGTATCGATGCCGAACTCGATCGTCGTCGCGAGCAACGCGCCAAGGCATGAGACGCGTCACAGACTCCAAGTCGTTCGCCGACCAGTTGATCGAACAAATCGACTATGGCGAGCAGCAGTTCGGCGCCCGCGTCGCCAACCCGAAAAAAGGGCTCGCACTCACGATCATCGAGCGTCCTCTCGCCGACACGCCTGCCATCAAACAACCGCACCCGAGACTGGGCCTCCGTTTCTACCCAGTCTCGCGCACACCGTTCCTCGTGCTCTACGATTTCGACGATACCGAGCGTCGCATCCACGTCCTCGTGCATCGCGACGCCAGCCTCGATGACCTCGATCCGGGCAGCGCCGAATGGTGACGGCACGGATGGCGCAGGTGTTCAGAACCGATATCGAGGGACTCCGCGCACTGGCGGTCGTGCCGATCCTGCTGTTCCATCTGAACACCGCCTGGTGTCCGGGCGGCTTCATCGGCGTCGACATATTTTTCGTCATTTCGGGCTATCTGATCACGCGGCTGATCCTGGCGGACGGCGTGCAATTCAGCTTCCGCGATTTCTATATCCGGCGGTTCTTCCGGTTGTTTCCGGCGCTGCTTGTGACGCTCACCGGCACGCTCGTTGCGGGATGGTGGGTGCTCGGGCCTGCCGACTACGTGGCATCAGCGAAGTCGGCGCTCTCGGCCGTGCCCGGTGTCTCCAACATCTATTTCTGGGCAACCGTCGACTATTTCAACGCCGGCGCACTCGATCACCCGCTGCTGCACACGTGGTCGCTCGGCGTCGAGGAGCAGTTCTATCTGGTCTGGCCGGCGCTGCTGTTGCTGGTCCGGGGGCAGATGCCGCGGCTGTCCTGGCTCGCACTCGGTATCGGCGTGTTTTCGTTGATTGCGCTCCTGATCGTGCGGCCGTGGCATCCGGAAGCCGCGTTCTACATGATGCCGTTTCGCATGTTCGAGTTCGCGATTGGCGCGGGTGTTCTGGCGGTCGAAGCGAACTGGCGGCGAATGCCGCACCACGTCCACGACGTCGCGGGGATTTTGGGGATCGGGCTGCTCGGCGCTTGCCTTTTGGGCTTCAGCGGGCACATGGCGTGGCCGGGCTTGCCTGCTTTGCTGCCGTCGGTTGCAACCGCACTGTTGCTGCTGTCGGGCGCACACGGCATCTGCAATACTGTTCTGAGTCTCGCGCCGCTGCGCTTTATCGGCCGCATGTCCTACTCTCTCTATCTCGTGCATTGGCCTGTCATCACGCTCTACCGGACGCATGCGATTACCGAACCGGGAACGTTGGCGCTGCTTCTGCTCGGCCTTGGCACGATCGTGCTCGGCGCCGCGCTGCATTACGCGGTCGAACGGCCGTTCCGGCAAACGCGAGGCTCGGATCACGGCGGTGATAAATGGCGATGTCTAAAGGCGGCGGCGCTTTCCGCCACGGCGCTTGCATGCGTCATCGGCTCTGTTGGCGTCTTGCGGACTGCCGGGTTTCCATTGCGGCTCGACCGGCAGCGCGTGCAATTCGTCGACAAGGGGCTGACATTCGCCGGCGATCTCTGCAGCTTCAAGCGCGCGGAGTGCGTGTTCGGCGATCGGGCGTCGACGCACGTCGTCTATCTCGTCGGTGACAGCCACGCCCTGAACTTGATCCACGGCCTCGACCAGCTGTTTGCGGCCAACGGCATGAAGGGCATCGCACTCTACGATCACGGTTGTCTGTTCGCCCCGGATACGCGGACCTTCGTCAACGGTGTCGTCGATCAGAAATGCCAGCGTAACGTTGCGCACGCCTACGACTACTTGAGCGGACGCCAGGAGCCGGTGATCATCGCCATGGATTACACCGGTTACCGGGGGGCTGCCGCCGAGCCGGGTGCTGCGTTACCAGGGACGCCCTCGCAACCGCAGTATTTCGATTGGCTCGAGCAACGGATGCAGGCGGGGCTCGTCAAGCTCGATGCCGGTAAACGCCCGGTCGTCATCATCAGGCAGACCTACAACACGGGGCTCGATCTGGCGAAATGTCTGTCGCGACCGGGCACCCTGCAAGCGAGTACCGTCGACGTCTGCAAGGTGGCGACGCGCGCTGAATCGCTTGCGCAATATGCGGCGGCCGACCGCATGATCGACAGCGCTACGGCCGAATTCCCGTCAGTGGTCAAACTTGATCCGAAAAGCGTGTTCTGCGCCGCCGACATTTGCATTACGCGCGCTGGCCCCGCGTTGTACTTCAGGGATTCGACGCATCTCACCAATGACGGATCATTGTTCCTCATCGACGGCATCAAGCGCGAACTGCTGGCCAAGGTCGGCCGCCGGTAGAGCGCGCCCACGCGCCTCAACGCTTCACAATCGCAATGGCCGTTGCCAGCGCACGCCGCGCCGGGGCCGGCATCGCCTCCGCGATTGCCTTCAAACGCCGGCGAACGCTGAGATAGCTCTGCGCGTAGAAACGACCGCCCCGCGACAGCGCCACGGCGTGATCGTTGACCGCGATCGAACCGTCGGCAAACTCCATCTTGTACTCGTGCTTCGGCGCCAGCAGGTCGAGGCGCTGCAACTTGTCCTTGAAGCAGTCGGCGATCGTGTGCTCGAGCAGCAGGCCGCCGACGCCGCACTTCTCGTGCTTTGCAACGTAAACCGCGACGTGCAGAAAACGGTGCCCCTTGCAATCGAGCACGATCTGGAGGGCGCCCATCTCGTTCGCGGTTCTCAGGCCCAACACCTTGCAGGGCACGGCGTGTTGGCCGCCAGCCGCTACATCGGCGAAGAACTGGAGGAAGCGGTCATCGGCCATGGCCAGCGAGATGCGATCACGCGATTTGAGCCAGGCGCGCTTCAGCAGAATGGCATAGCCGGCCAGACGCGAGGCCGGCTCGTTTCCCGCGTGCTGCTCGAACGAGACAGGACCACGCTCCAGCAGACGGCGCATGTGTCGGCGGCGGTTCTTGCGGCCCTTGGCGTTGAGCCTGGCCTCGAATGCTGCGTGGTCGGGTGACTGGGTGAAATCGAGATAGGGGGCTTCCTCGGTCGCTGTAATCGCGGCGCCAAGGGCATTGAGCAGCGGTGTCACGACAGCATCGGCGCGCACTTTGCTCAACTTGGCGAGATCGGCGCCCGTCTCGGCGACGGCATAGGTCCAGGCCGCGGTCAGCGTCGCCAGGTCAGCGGCATCAGGGCTTGCCAGGACATCGCCGTACTGGGACACCGGCGCGCCCATCCAGGCAAGCTGCTTCAAGCCGGCGACGCGCTCGGTGATCAGCGGCATGACGAGCACGAGCCGGCCTTTGCGGTGGCCAGCAACGACGGCAAGCCGTGGGCCACGGTGCAATCGGCCGCTGGCGACGTAGTGTCGGCACCAGTGCCAGTTCCAGGCGAACGACTGGAACACCTGCTCGGGGCGTCCGGCCTCGGTGAAGAGAGCGTCCCAATCGGGGCCGAGCGCGCGCAAGGCCTCCGGGCAATCGACCAGCGAGAAGGTGATCCTGGCGGCGGACGCGACCTGCAGCGGGTCAGGCTCGATGTTCCGTTTCGGTGCAACGCTCGTGTCGAGCACGGCCTCGCGACGATCGAGGCCGGTTGCACCAAGAGTAGCGCGATCAAGAGTGAGCTCGGCCATGTGTCAGAAATCCTGTCCCCGCGGGCTTCCCGGCTGAGGAAGCAAAGCATGTGCCAGTCACGACAATCGGCGCCCGCCCGGCACGCAGGATACGCGAAAACCGTCTCCAGATCAGAGGCTTGTCGCTCCAGTCTCCGATTTTCGGTCGCGGAACTTCGGCTTCAGCCACCATGCGTGGCGTCACCGGCAGCAAGGGCACGCAGACGCGCGTCTCGCGCTACGGCGCGATGCCGTTGTCGTTCTCTGCCGACAACGTCGGTCCATTGGCGCGCACGGCCCGGGATTGCGCACGTCTCATGCACACGATTGCCGGCCACGATCCGCATGATCCGACGTCTTCGCATGAGCCGGTACCCCGACTACGAAGCGGCGCTGACCGGCGATGTGGGCGGGGTCCGGATCGGGGTGCCGACGAACGTCTTCGTGGAAGATCTCGCGGCGGAGGTCGGGAAAGTCTTCACCGCGGCGATTGCAACGCAGCGATCCGCTCCTTCTGTACTTCGATGTTACGCGGGCACTGCCTCAATCGGGCCTGCTCCGGCCGCCGCCGACCGAATGCAACGCATCCTGTGCCCGGGGCCAACCGCTGTCTCAGCCGGCTCCGCTGCGCGACAGGCGGCCTGCACGAACGTGCAACGCGGCGCGAACGCGCAACCCGGCGGCAGACTGCCGAGATCGGGTGGACTGCCCGGGATCGCGGGAAGCCGGCGCCCTTCAAGACGCCCGCCGTGCGCACGTGTTGCAAGCAGCCCCATCGTATAGGGATGGCGCGGTCGGCCAATGAGCTCCTCAACCGGCCCGGTCTCGACAATACGACCTGCATACATCACGGCAATCTTGTCGGCGACTTCGACTGCCACGCCGATATCATGGGTCACGAAAATAACCGAGAGGCCGAGGTCACGCTGCAACTCCCGCAGGATGAGCAAAATCTGGATCTGCACGGTGGCATCGAGCGCGGTCGTCGGCTCGTCGGCGAGCAAAAGCTCCGGATCGCACGACAGCGCCAGCGCGATCATGGCGCGCTGACGCATCCCACCGGAGAGTTCGTACGGATAGGCATCGAGCCGGCGCTCGGGCGAGGGAATGCGCACGCGCTCGAACAGCTCCAGCGCTTTCTTTCGCCCGTCCGCCCTGGAGACGCCTTTGTGGCGCGCAACCGTCTCGGCGATCTGATCGCCGACCCGATAGACCGGATCAAGCGCCAGCCCGGGATCTTGGAAAATCATCGATGCGACGGCACCACGGAAATCTTGCAATGCCTCAGGCGTCAGCGCCGAGACGTCGCGACCGGCGACAGAGATCCGTCCGGTGACCTCGGTAATGTTGGCCGGGTTGAGGCGGATCAGCGCTCGGAGCGTGACACTTTTCCCGGAACCGGATTCGCCGAGGATCGACAGCGTTTCGCCGCGCGCCAACGTCAGATCGACGCCGTTGACGGCACGGATCCGGCCGCCCCCGCCCGTGCGGAATGTGACGTTCAACGCTTGCACATCAACGATCGGCCGCGTGGCGGTCTGGATGTTCGCTCCGGTCATGGGGACAACTCCGGCACGGCTGCCCGTGCCGCCTGCATACCGGAATGGCCCGACCCTGCCTTTGCTGCATGGCAGGCCACCCTGTGCTGTGCGCCGATATCATCGAGCTCCGGCTCGTGTTGGGTGCACACTGGTTCCGCGAATTTACAGCGAGGATGGAAACGGCAACCCGGCGGCGGATTGATGGGATTGGGAGGATCGCCGGTCAACGGCGCGACCTTGGTCCTCCGCTTCGGGTCCATTGACGGCACCGATGCGACCAGCGCCTGCGTGTAGGGATGCGTCGGATTCCCGAGCACCGTGCGCGACGGCCCGATCTCGGCGACGAGGCCGAGATACATCACCAGCACGCGATCGGAAATGAACCTGACGACATCGAGGTCGTGGCTGATGAACAAGTACGTCAGCTTGAACGCATCCTTGAGATCGAGCAGCAGATTGAGCACCTGCGCCTCGACCGATTTGTCGAGGGCGGAGACTGCCTCGTCCAGAATGAGCAGCTTCGGATCGAATGCCAATGCCCGGGCGATGTTGATGCGCTGGCGCTGGCCGCCGGAAAGTTCGTGCGGATAGCGGCCGGCGAAGCGGCTTGGCTCGAGCCCGACGCGCACTAGCAAATCGTGCGCCTTGGCGACCGCGGCCTTGCGACTGGCCCCGTGCACCTGCGGCCCGAAGGCAATTGAGCCCTCCACGGTCAGGCGCGGATTGAGCGAGGCATAGCTGTCCTGAAATACCATCTGGACCTGACGGCGGAATTCCTTCAGCGGCAATTCCGAGGAACCGACGCGCTGCCCGTCGAAAAGGATTTCGCCAGCCGTCACACCCAGCAACTGCATGACGAGGCGTGCGGCTGTCGACTTGCCGCAACCGGATTCGCCGACAATGCCGAGCGTCTCGCCCGGCATCACGTCGAAGTCGATGCCGTCCACCGCGCGCACCACCAAGCCTTTGCCGAACAAGGCGGGGCCGACCGGGAAATGCTTGACGAGCCCCCTGACTTTGAGGAGCGGGGGGGCGCCCACACCCGGTGCGCATTGCTGTCGGACGGGAGATCCGGTCATGTTTTCAGATCCATCGCCGAGCGTAGACCGTCGGAGAGCAGGTTGAACGACAGTGACGTCATGAAGATCATCACGCCAGGCAATGCTGCGACGTAAGGGTTCACGTAGATCGCCTGGCGCAACTCGTTCAACATCAGGCCCCACTCCGGTTCCGGCGGCTTGGTGCCGAGGCCCAGGAACGATAGCCCCGACGCCAGGATGATCGAGACCGATATGAGGCTCGTCGCATAAACGAAGATCGCGCCGAGCACATTGGCGAGAACATGGACGCGGACGATCCGCAGCGATGAGGCGCCCGAGGCGCGCGCCGCTTCGACATAGTCAAGTGATCTCACCTGCGTGGTTACGCTTTCCGCCACCCGCGCGATCGGCGGTATGAACACGACCGTCAGGGAAAGGATGGCGTTGTTGATGCCGCCGCCGAGGGCGCCCGAGATGGCAATGGCCAGCAGCACGGACGGGAAGGCATAGAAGATGTCCATAGTGCGCATGATGGCCATGTTGAGCTTGCCGCCGACGTAGCCGGCGAGCACGCCGGAAAGACCGCCGATGACCAGCGCGATCGCTACCGGCGTTACGCCCATGAACAGAGACAGCCGACCGCCGTAGATGAGACGCGAGAGCATGTCGCGCCCTGTCTGGTCCGTGCCGAGCAGGTGCCCTGGGTAGCCGATCTCTTTCAAGCGCCTGATGATATTGGCCTTGTAAGGATCGGCCGGCGCAATCAGGGGCGCGAAAATCGCCATCAGTACGATCGAGAGCAAGACGATGCCGAAGAAGATCGTCGTCTTGTCGCGTTTGAGGCGCGACAGGACCGTTACCCAGTATCCGGGCGTGTGGGCGATGGACTGGGCGACATCGATCGTGGCGGGTGCGGCAGGCGTTGTCAGGTCCATCGGCTCAGCTCCGCCGCATGCGCGGATCAATCCACGTCTGCAGGATGTCGACGATCAGATTGAGCACCACGAAGAACATGGCGAGCAGCAGGATGGTGCCTTGCAGCATGGGAATGTCGCGCCGAAAGATCGCGTCGTTCAGGAGATAGCCCGTTCCCGGCCAGTTGAACACGGTCTCGACCAGGATCGAGCCACCGAGGAGATAACCGAGTTGCAGCCCCATCACCGCGAGGACGGTCGGCGCGGCGTTGCGGATGACGTGCCGCATCACCTGGCTGTGCAATAGACCCTTCGCGCGCAAGGCTTGCACGAATTCCTGGCTGAGGATCTCTGCCACCGTCGCCCGCACCGTGCGTGTGATGATGCCGCACGGTATAACGGACAGCGTTATCGCCGGCAGGATGAGGTGCTTGATGTGCACCCAATCCCAGACCCAGCTCGACGAGCCGCCGGGCCCCATCCCAGTCGCCGGCAGAAGCTGTAGTTCGACGGCGAAGATGATGACCAGCACCATGCCGAGCCAATAGTGCGGAACCGACACGCCGGCAATGCCGAAGCCCGTCGCCAGTTTGTCGACGATGCCGCCTTGGTAGTAACCGGCGAGGCCACCAAGCAGCGAGCCGAGCGCAAAGCCGATAAGCATTGCGAAGGTTGCGAGCATCAGCGTGTTGGGCACAGCTTGGAGGAGCGTCGCGAGCACAGGCCTACTGTTGACGATCGAGCGGCCGAAATCGCCCTGCACTGCCTTGCCGAGCCAAAGCAAGTACTGCACCGGCAGCGGCTTGTCGAAGCCGTAGTCTTTCCTGAGCTTCTCGACCGTTTCAGCAGTTGCGTCAGGTGCCACCACTGCATTTATGGGATCACCCGACAAGTGGATCAGCGCAAACACGAAGACCGTCACACCGAGCGCGATTGGCACAGTGTAGAGCAGACGGCGAAGGACATAGCTCAACACGGGCGACAGCCTTGTGGAGGAATTCAGAAGGCCGCGCGTGATGGCGCGGCCTCAAGTTTCATTTCGGTTCGTACGGGGAGCAGGATCGGTGTCAATTCTCCAGGTAGACTGGTGTCAGGCTCTGGAACCAGTTTCGCGACTGCACGAAGCCTTTGACTTTCTTCGTCATCGCGCGCGGCGCCACATCGTGGACGACCCAAACGAACAGCGCATCGTCCACCATCTTGGTGTGCACTTTGGCCAACGCTGCTTCCCTCTCCTTTGCATCGAAAGCGGTTTGCGCGACAGCTAACAGCTTGTCCATCTCGGGATCGCTGTAAAAGCCGAAATTCACGCCGGCAGGCGCACTGAGGTCGGTACGCAAGAACCGATGGAACGAGCTGTACGGATCTTGCGTCGTGTAGGAGATGTTGACGCCGTGCGCACCTTTGACCTGAGGTGATTTGCCACCAGCACGCCACAGATCGAGCAACGCCTGCCACTCCACCACCTCGTAGTCGACTTCGATTCCAACAGCCTTCAGATTCTGTTGGATGTATTCGTTCATCTGCAACGGCAGCATCTGGCCGGACCCAGACGCCGAGATGAGCATCTTGATTTTGGCTGGTTTGGCTGCGCTGAAGCCCGCTTCGGCAAGGAGCTTCCTGGCTGCCTCGACATCCGTCTTGAGTTCGAACGAGGGCGCGCCATACCACGGGTCACCCTTGACGACATGACCGGTCGCCTCGACGCCATAGCCGCCCAGCAATTCGACGATGCCTTTGCGGTCGATAGCCAGGTTCGCAGCCTTGCGCACGCGGATGTCGTTCCAGGGCGAACCTTCGACGCGATTGAGATGCCACGACCAGATGTGCGGGTAGATGTTGGAGACGATCTCGAAGCCGGATGACTTGATCTTCTTCATCGCATCAGGCGAAGGCGCTTCGATCCAGTCGACCTGGCCCGATAGCAACGCAGCGGTACGCGCCGAGGGGTCTGGCATCGGAATAATCGTAATTTTGTCGAGCTTCGGCACGCGCGCCTTTTCCCAATAATCCTTGTTTGGGACAAACTCGGCGAGCTCGCGCGCCTTGAGCGCGGTGAGTTTCCAGGGGCCAGTCCCGGATGGCGTTTCCGCGAATTTAGTCCAGTCTTTGCCGGTCGCCTCCCACTGCTTGGGTGATGCCAGCAAGACGTAGCAGATCTGGAAGGGCCAGAACGCATCCGGGGCTTTGGTCTCGAACTCGACCGTATAGTCGTCGATCTTCGTCACGCTCTTGTAGGCAGGGAGCCGGAAATTGGTCAGCGATACCATTCGGGCCGAGTACTGCGGCGACTTGTCGGCGAACAGGCGATCCATGTTGAAAACGACGGCGTCGGCATTGAATTCCGATCCATCGTGAAATTTCACGCCTTTCCGGAGTTTGAACGTCCATTTCGTCGGTTCAGCCTTGTTGACCTCCCAGCTTTCGGCAAGACCTGGAATGAGGCCCGACGGCTTGTCAGCCGCTGTGAGGTCGAAGTTGATGAGCGCGTCGTAAAGCATCAGGCCAGGCGTACGGTAGCCTTCGAAGCCATTGTCCGGTTGCCCCCATGTCAACGGCACGTCGTTTGCGGTCATGCCAATCCGCAGATTGCCTTGAGCCCCGGCATCCTGGCTGAGCATGACTGTCGTCATCAACGATCCCAGCAATGCGGCTTTCAAGCCTGACCCGAAGCGACGCGTTTTTAGTGGCATTCTCGACACTCCCATCGACCGACTCTTCATGAACTTTTTTTGCGGAACACTATATCCGCCAGCGTTTCGAGCTTCGGCAAGCCCTCAACTGTTGCGCTGGCGCACGTCTTCGAAGTAACGAATAGCCGCCTCGCTGGACACGATATCGGCATATCGCCGGCTGACATCCTTGAGATTGGCGTCATGCTCTTCCTGGCCGGGATCGCCGCAACAGTCCTCGACAACGATGGTGCGGTAGCCTGACGAAAAGGCATCGATGACGCTTGCACGCACACATCCCGAAGTCACGCATCCTGTAACGATGACGGTGTCGATGCGATGCTTGGTGAGAAAGCCGGTCAGCGGCGTCTGGAAGAAGATCGAAGGCGCCGTCTTGCGGAAGATGTAGTCGTTGGACGGATCGGCGATCAGGTCGTCCATTTCAGCCTCCCGCGTGCCCTCGAGGAAGCCATTGCGTACAGCGGCCACCTTCCACAACGGCGCATCCTTTGTCGTATGATAGGCGGTGTAGCAGGACGCAACCGGAATGCCGCACTTGCGGCCGTGTGCAAGCAGCGCCGCCGTCCGATCGCGTGCGGCGTGTATGCGCGGCGACTTGCCCATGGTGCAAGCAGGATCGGTGAAGCCTTTCTGGTAGTCGACCACCAGGATGGCCGGTTTTTCGCCATAGCCGATGTTGAGCGCACCATAAGTCGCGGCATCGAATGCGTTGGACATGACACCTCGCGACCTTCAAACTAGAAAAGCATTTCACCTTGCCCTGCGTGGCCCGTCAACTCTAAGTTTTGGCCAGAGACTGCTGTTTTATTGGTCGGACATGAAAACATGAGCGCCAACTCCACGCACCTGCAATCGTCACTGGGCCGTCTGGAAGTCTGCCTGGACGCCATCCAGCGCTGGCAACCAAGTGTCAACGCAATGGTGACGACGACCGCGACCGCAGCCCGAGCCGAGGCGGTCGCTGCTGATCGCGCCAGTGCCGACGGTCGGTGGCTCGGCCTGCTGCATGGCATGCCAATCGTGATCAAGGACAACCTCGAAGCGGCCGGTGTGCGCGCGACGTCCGGCTCGCTGTTCTTCAAGGATTACGTGCCGAACCGGGACGCGCCGACGGTGGCAAGGCTCAAGCAAGCCGGTGCCGTCATTGTCGGCAAAAGTACCATGCACGAGGTCGCATTCGGCATTCGCTCGCACAATCCGGTCATTGGCCAGGCACGCAACCCTTACGATTTGAGCCGCGTGCCCGGCGGCTCGAGCGGCGGTTCCGGAATCGCGGTCGCGACAGGCATGGCCGAGGCGGCGCTTGGTACAGACACTGGCGGGTCGATCCGTTTGCCGGCAGCCATCTGCGGGATCACGGGATTGCGTCCGACATCGGGGCGCGTTTCCAATCGTGGCTGCCTGCCGGTCAGTTCATCCCACGACACGGTCGGGCCGATGGCGGCATCCGCTCTTGATTGCGCCCGCATCTTCGCCGTCATTGCCGGCTACGATGACCAGGATCCGACATCGAAAGCGCAACCGCTGGAGAACTTTCTCCCGACCATAGGCGAGGGCATCCGGGGCCTTAAGGTCGGCGTGCCGCGCAACCACTATCTCGACGGCTGCACTGGTGATGTCGCAACCGCCTACCGGGCTTCACTGTCAAAGCTCGAAAGCCTCGGCGCGCGACTTGTCGACGTGACGGTTGCCGGCGCAGAGAGCATCCAGGACGAGGCCTCGGTGATGATCTTTTCCGATGCAACCCATCTCCATGCCGACCGTTTGAAAGACGAGGCAAGATGGGGTGCCATGACGCTCGAGCGGCTGAAGGCTGGTCTTGCACACTCGGGCCGCGACTATGCCCGTGCCATGCGCGCCAAGGAGTCATGGCGACGCACGATGGCGCGCCTCTTCCAAGAGGTTGATTTGCTCGCCTCGCCGACCATCATCGACGAGCCTCCTCTGATCGACGACGGTCAGTCGCTTTACAAGGCGACCATGTCGGTAACGAAGAACACGTATTGCGGCGCTTTCGCAGGTTTGCCCGGCATATCGGTGCCCAACGGGATGTCTCGCGGCGGCATGCCGTTCGGACTGCAGCTCGAAAGTGCCTGGTGGGGCGAGCCGATGCTGCTACGCGCGGGCCATGCCTATCAGCAGGTGACGGATTGGCACCTGCGCCGACCACAGCTGGCCACGCCCGTGTGAAAAATGCCGAAGCAGCGCGCGCGAAAAGAGTAGACAACGAACGAAAACGACCCACCGAATGGGCAAAAATTGCCTGGGCATTTCGCCGACGACACCCTGGAGACTCAGGGGCATCTGGTTGTAGAAGGGACGTGAAGGCCCAAGCCGTTCGCGCTGTGGCCTAATGAACGACGACCTGCGCGTTGCCAAAAGCCGCGCCCCTTCGAGGAAATTGAGCCATGGCGGTCCCGGCAGAAAAGCGCTCCCACGACACGATCGAGACGCGGGCCGTCGAGGCGGCCGTTCGCACGCTCGAGATCGAGGGCGAGGGGCTGGCGCAACTCCGCGCGTTGCTGGCCGGCACGATGGCGGCGCCGTTTGCGGCGGCGGTTGCGGCGCTCAATGCCGGCAAGGGCCGGGTGATCGTCACCGGCATCGGCAAGTCCGGCCACATCGGCCAGAAGATCGCGGCGACGTTCGCCTCCACCGGCACGCCGGCGTTCTTCGTTCACCCCTCCGAGGCCTCGCACGGCGATCTCGGCATGATCACGTCGTCGGACGTGATTCTTGCCATGTCGTGGTCTGGCGAGACGGTGGAACTGAAGAACATCCTCACCTTCTCGCGCCGTTTCTCGGTGCCGCTGATCGCGATCACGTCGAAAGCTGAATCGGCACTCGGCAAGGCTGCGGACATCGTTCTGGAGCTGCCGAAGGCGAAGGAAGCCTGCCCACACGGGCTCGCGCCAACCACATCGACCACGATGCAGCTGGCACTCGGCGATTGCCTCGCCATCGCGCTGCTCGAGGCGAAAGGCTTCACGGCGCACGATTTCAAGGTTTTCCACCCTGGCGGATCGCTCGGTGCGCAACTGAAGTTCGTCGCCGATGTCATGCACAAGGCGGATGCGCTGCCGTTGGCAGCGTCGACCGAGAGCATGGGCCAAGCGCTGCTGACAATGACGCAGAAAGCCTTCGGTTGCCTCGGCGTCGTCGATGGCGAGGGCAAGCTCGTCGGCATCATCACGGACGGCGACTTGCGCCGCCACATGGGCGACCGCCTGATGCAGGCGACGACCGGCGACATCATGACCAAGCGGCCGAAGACGATCAGCCCCGGCATGCTCGCGTCTGCCGCGCTCGACCAGCTCAACAAGTCGCGGATCACGGCGCTGTTCGTCGTCGACAAGGGCAAGCCGGTCGGCATCGTGCATGTGCACGACCTGCTGCGCGCAGGTGTCGCTTGAGTTCGTGAAGGGTGCAATAGGCGCACTGCACGTCCGCCATATCGAACCGATTGAACGCCCGATCGGCGCATCACGGCTTTGCTATTGCGCCCGCCTATGAGGCGGGGCGTGTCACGGCCAGCAATGCCGCGCTCATCAGCACATAAAGTGTTACGGCATTGAGCAGATGCCAAAGCGCATGCGTGCCGCGGACCGCGCCGAGCAGACGTGTTGCGGCACACAGATCGCGATCGAGCCAGCGCAAGACGATCGCCGCGAGGAACAGGCCGCCCGCAAGCAACAACTGCCGTCCCGCTGGGTGCCGTCGCCGCAGCAGCAGCCCGGTCATACCGAGCGCGACCAGCGCCGGCACATAGCTGATGCTGCCTTTGAGGCACGGTTCTCGCGCGGCGTCGGTGACCGCGGTCAGGCGCCATGTCGGACAAGCAATGCTGGAGACGACGGCCGTGACGGCCAGAAAGCCGGCGAGGCTGCCGGCGGTCGCCGACCAGCCGAGGCCCATCAGCAGCCGCAGCGTGAAAGCCAGGTAGACCAGCATGAAAACGCCGATCGGCGCCACGTCGGCCGTCCGTGACCAGCGGGTCGCGAACGTGTGGAACAGAAAGCTGCCGATGCCGATCGCTGCGATCAGGCCGGTCAGCAGCAGTAGTACGCTACGATCGACGGACGGTATTGAGGCCGGCAACCGGCGGACATGGCCGAGCATGATCGCTGCCACCAGCAGAAACCCCACATTGCTCAGCGCATTGAACGGCTCCGCCCAGAACGACGGATCGAGCCCACGCTCGCAATACCGGAAGACCTGCTCGTTCCAGCTCATCGCTGCCCCCAACCGCTGCGCCATATCTGCCGCATGCCTACTTGACCGCTTTCGTCTTGGCACTGGCCGATGCGACACCTAGTGTCCCGTCCCGCAAATACCGTCCAATTTGCAGCGCGCTCAATTGGTATTTGCGGGACACAAAGGACACCACAGAAAGCATTGCTTAGTGTGGTGCTTGTCTCGCAACTGCCGACTGAGAACTCGCCGCAATTTCTGGTCGGCAATTGCGAGGCACCGCACTAGCATCGCCGTCAATCTGATTGCACCCACTCGAAAGGAATTCCACTGATGAAGCGTGTGCTCGTGACCGGCGCGGCCGGTGGCATTGGAACACATCTCCGCCGTCTGCTGCCGGCGATCTACCCAGATCTCATCCTTTCCGACATCAAGACGCCGGCTGACCTGACGCCGAACGAGACGTTCATCGCCGCCGACATCTCGAAAGCCGACGAGGTCGAGAAGATCTGCGCCGGCGTCGAGGGCATCGTGCATCTCGGCGGCATCTCGGGCGAAGCCTCGTGGGACGCGATTCACAACGCCAACATCGTCGGCTGCTACCATCTGTTCGAGAGCGCGCGCAAGGCCGGCGTCAAGCGCATCATTTTTGCCTCGTCCAATCACGCCGTCGGTTTCTACCCGCGCACGACAACAATCGACGCGAACGTGCAGGCGCGGCCTGACAGCCGCTACGGCCTTTCCAAGCACTTCGGCGAAGGCCTCGGCGCGCTCTACGCCTACAAGCACGGCATCGGTGTTACGTCGCTCAGGATCGGCAATGTCAACGAGGAGCCGATCGATCGGCGCCGCCTCGCGATTTGGATCAAGCCGGAGGATCTGGTGCAGTTGATTCGCATTGGCCTGGAACGGCCCGGCCTCGTCTATGAGGTCATGTATGGCGTCTCGGACAACAAGCGCTCCTGGTACAACAACGATCATGCGGAAGCGCTTGGTTACAAGCCACAAGGCCGCTCGGAAAAGTTCGCCACGAAAGTGTTGGCTGGCGCGCCGGCGCCGAAAGACGAACCGTCGGAATTCTACCAAGGCGGCACGTTCTGCGGCGAAGAATACAGCGCCGACTTCGCATCGATGAAAAAGAAGAGCTGAGGCGGCCATGCCGACGATTGATCCGAACCGCGTGCTGCGGGATCTTCGCCACCTGCGCAGCATTGGCGCCTACAAGACGGGTGTGCACCGTCCGTCACTCTCACCCGAGCACGTGCAGTCGTTGCATTGGCTGAAGGCGGAACTCGACCAGATCGGCCACCGCACCGTGCTCGATGGCATCGGCAATGTGTTCGGCTTCTCGGGCGCGACGGGAAAAAAGCTCCTCGCCGGCTCGCATCTTGAAAGCCAGAACCACGCCGGTTGGCTCGATGGCCCTCTCGGCGTTGTTTACGCCCTGGAGGCTGCGCGCGCGGTGAAGGCGGATCCGGCACTGGCGGGCACAGGCGTCGATGTCGGCGCCTGGTGCGACGAGGAAGGCCATTTCGGCTCGTTTCTGGGGTCGCGCTCCGCGTGCGGCGAGGTCGGCGAGGACGAGATCGATACGGCGCGTGACCGCACCAACGGGACGCCTATGCGCGGCGCACTCGCGACTGCGGGATGCGCAGGGCTCAAGCGCGAAACAGTCGCTGCCGCAAACGCCAGCGGCTACGTCGGTTACTTCGAGGCGCACATCGAGCAGGGCGATTGGCTCGAAGCCAACAACCTGAAAATCGGCGTCGTGACCAGCATCGTCGGCATCACGCAGATGCGGATCACGTTCAGCGGCGTGCAGAACCACGCCGGCACGACGCGCATGGCGATCCGCAAGGACGCTGGCCTCGCCGCTGCGCAATTCGCGGTCGGGGTGACTGAGAGCTTCCCGAAACTGTGCGGCCCGCGCACGGTCTGGACGGTCGGCAACATCGCGTTCGATCCGGGATCGCCCAGCATCATTCCTGGCGAAGCCGTCATGCTGTTCCAGTTCCGCGACACCGATCCCGCGGTGCATGTGCGGCTGGAGGCGGAGGCGCACAGGATCGCGGGTGAGATCGACAAGGGACCGTGCCGCGTCAAGGTCGAGGTGCCCAGGCGGACCAAGCCGGCGGCGATGGCCGACAACTTCCAGAATGCAATCGAGGCGGCTGCGGAAGTGCGTGTGCCGGGAAAGCACACGCGCATGCCGTCCGGCGCCGGCCACGACGCGCAGGTGTTTGCAAATCACATGCCGTCGGCCATGCTGTTCGTGCCTTCGATCGGCGGAATCAGCCACCATTGGACGGAGAACACGTCCGACGACGACATCGTGCTCGGCGCCCACGTCTACTGCGATGCCGTCGGGCGGCTGCTGAAGGCTTAGTTGCAACCAGCAGTGGGGCGGCGCCTCGATCGATTGCCGCCTGCATCGCACTCGCCGCACCAGTTAGTTAGCGCCTTTCAGTCAAACGGATCCATGAACCCTATGGGAGCCACACGATGACGACTGCCAACGCGGGCAAAGCCACTTCGCGGCCATTACTGTTCCAACCGCTGACCATTCGCGGCGTCACGTTCAAGAACCGCACCTGCCTTGCGCCGATGGTGCACTACCGGGCGCGGGAAGGCATGTGTGGGCCATTCCATACCGTACATCTCGGCAAGTTCGCGCTTGGCGGCTTCGGCATCGTCATGACGGAGGCAGCCGCAGTCGAACCGCGCGGCATGATCACGGATATGGACCTCGCGATCTTCAACGAAACGCAGGCGCAGTCGTTCAAGCCGGTGATCGAGTTGATCAAGGAGGAGGGCGCGACGCCCGCGATCCAGCTTGCGCACGGCGGGCGGAAGGCCGGCATGCAGTCTGCGATGGAAGGCAACGGCCCGCTCAGCGAAACCGACGCGCGGCGCGGCCGCAAGCGCTGGCAGCCGGTCGGCCCTACGACGACGCCCATCAGTTCGGAGTGGCCGACGCCACATCAACTTTCGACGTCCGAGATCGGCGATATCGTCGGCGCGTTTGCGGCCGCTGCCACGCGTGCCATCCGCGTCGGCTTCGAGGTGATCGAGATCCACGGCGCGCATGGCTATCTGCTGGCGTCGTTCCTGTCGCCGGTTTCGAACACCCGCAACGACAACTATGGCGGCGACATCAAGGGCCGCATGCGCTTCGCGCTCGAGGTGGCGGAGGCCGTCCGTGCGGCCATTCCTGACAAGACGCCGCTTTTCTTCCGTGTCTCCTCGGTCGACGGCACCGCCGAGGGCTGGAACATGGATGACACAGTAGTGCTGGCGCGTGAACTGAAGGCTCGCGGCGTCGACGTGCTCGACTGCTCCTCAGGCGGTTTGATGGGCTCGGCGACGGCGGCACCGGTGACCCGCTCGCCCGGCTTCCAGGTTCCATTCGCGGCCAAAGCAAAGGCCGAGAGCGATATTCGCACGATGGCCGTTGGTCTCATTCTCCAAGCCGTACAGGCGGAGACCATCCTCGAGGCGGGCCAAGCAGACCTGATCGCGGTCGGCCGGCAAGCACAGTTCAATCCCAACATCGCGCATCATTGGGCCCACGATCTCGGCCTCAATCAGCATTTCGAGGAGTGGGGCCAGGAGTACGGCTGGTGGCTCGACAAGCGCACACGCTCGATGCAGGGCTTCGCGACGCCGACCGGAAGGTTGATCAAAGGCTGATCATAAGTCACGTGTCACAACGGCCAGCCAGGGCCCGTGACCTGCAGCGACAACGTTCGAGGGTCGATGGAACATCTCTGGATCGCGGAAAGCGCTATTGCAGCGTTGTGTCAGACGCTGCGCTACGCAACGCTGAAGGAGCTCAACAAACACCTCACGACGCTGGTCGCGACGTATGTGCGAATCATCTTCAGTTTTCCGCTACAGATCGTCTACGTCGCGGCCGTACTGCTGCTCACCGGCGCATCGCTGCCGGCGCTGAATACGCGCTTCGTGATCTGCTCGGCGTTGACGGCAATCGGCCAGTTTCTCAGTACCGCGCTGATGATCCGCCTGTTCCAGATGGGGAACTTCGCGGTGGGAACGATGCTGGCCAAGTCCGATGTGATCCTGACGGCGCTGATCGGAACGGCATTCTTTTCCGAACAGATCTCAGGGCTCGGCTGGATCGCGATCCTGTTTACCCTCGCGGGCGTAATGACCATTTCGGTGGGCCGCATGCCCGCGAATGCCTGGCGGAAGGGCGAGATTGGTCTGTTCGAGTTGATAGTCGGGAAGGCCACGGGGCTCGGTCTGGTGATCGGCCTCGTCAATGCCGTCGCTTATCTGCTGTTGCGCGAAGCGATGATGGCGCTCGATCCGGCAGCATTGCCGGTCGTGCGTGCGGCCTATGCCGGCTTCATGATGACCGTGTTTTCGGTGGTCCTGCTCGGCGGCTGGCTGCTCTTCAGCGAGCGCGAGGGGCTGGCACGCATTCGCAATCATCAAGGTGCTGGCTGGTTACTCGGCGTGTTGAGCGCGCTTGGTACGATCATGTGGTACCTGGCGACGGTCGGCTCGAATGCATCCTACGTCGCTGCTGTCGCGCAAGTGCAAATCGTCTTCAGCCTGCTGTTGTCGCGCTACTGGTTCAACGAGGTTATAAGGCCGGTCGAGTTGATCGGCATCGCAACCATTCTTGGCGGCGTGCTGTTGTTCAAGGTGGTTTGAGCGCAACCTCGATCAGCGGCTCGGCTCAAAGTTTGCCGAGCATCGCAGCGCCGATGATTGGACCAGCCTTGCCGCTCTGCAGGAGGACGGCGCAACTGGCGGCACCCGGCAGCGCGATCGCCTCGCGGTCGAGGCGGACGGTGATGGCCTTGCCGCTCCACATGCCGACCGGCGTCAATTCGCGGACGACGTTGTAGTAGGTAATGGTGCGCCCGCGGTTCTCGCCGGCCTTGACCGGGATTTCCACCTCGCGCTGGATCAGTGCCAGCCAGATGTTGGCGTCGCGGGCTGCACTGCCATCGGTCGCCTCGCCGGCTTCGATCACCAGTTGACCGGCCTCGGTTCGCACGACCAGGGGGATACGGCTGCGCGCAAACTGAGCGGCGCTGGCAGCAATCGTTTGATCGATATCCGCAGCGCTGCTGCCCAGGGCATGGGTCTGGCCGTTAATAACCATCTGCGGCGTGTAGATCCGGCCATCGCCGCGCTGCTTGGCGTACATGCGTTGGCGGGCGGAGAACTTCGGGCTGGCAAGCGTGTCCTTCCAGCCGAGATAGTCCCAGTAGTCGACGGCGAACGAGAGCGCGATCACATCGCTGCGATTGGTGTAGGTTTTCATCAAGGCGTCAGCTGCCGGGCAGGATGAGCAACCCTGGCTAGTGAACAGCTCGAGAACGGCGGTCGGTTGTGCTGGGCCGCTCGAGGGTTGCGCTTGCGCCGAAACGGTCGAGGCCATCGGCAAAAGCACGAATGCGCCGGCTATGAGGGTAAACTTGGCCAGGAAATGAGCGGCGGATCGGCGCATGTGGCGATTGTGCTCTTGGTCAACTTGCGCGGCGATCTGTGTGCCGCTCACAACATATCGCTGTCCGCACGTTCAATTGCCACTCACGAATGGGTGACGGGCTTTGCCAGCAGCACTTCCACCGAAACAGAGGCAATGAAATGTAAATGGCCGGCAGCGGGGAGCTGCCGGCCTATTCGCTTGCGCCTTCGGAAGCCCACTGGTGCAGAGGGCGCGTAAATACGAATTGCCTTGCGGCAAGGTGGCAGGCTGAAGCCTGACACCCAACCGTTCAAGCCGCCGCCAGATTGCGCAGCACGTAGGGCAGGATGCCACCGTGGCGGTAGTAGCTCATCTCGTCCTCGGTATCGATGCGGCAGAGCACGGGGATGTGCTTCACCGTGCCGTCCGCGAAGGTGATGTCGAGCGTGACGTCCTGGCGCGGCTTCAAGGTGACGAGACCGCCGATGCTGATGACTTCGCCGCCCTTCAGGCCGAGGTCGGCAACCGACTGGCCGTCCTTGAAGACCAGCGGCAGGACGCCCATGCCGACTAGATTGGAACGATGGATACGCTCGAACGACTGGCAGACCACGGCCTTGACGCCGAGCAGCGCGGTGCCCTTCGCGGCCCAATCGCGCGACGAGCCGGTGCCGTCTTCCTTGCCGGCAAAGAGGACCAGCGGCGTCCCGTCGGCCTTGTACTGCATGGCGGCGTCGTAGATCGATTCTTCCTTGCCGGACGGCACGTGGAAGGTGTTACCGCCCTCCTTGCCGCCCATCATCAGGTTCTTGATGCGGATGTTGGCGAACGTGCCGCGCATCATAACTTCGTGGTTGCCGCGGCGGGCGCCGAACGAATTGAAGTCGGTCGGGCGCACCTGACGCTCGATCAGGTAGTTGCCGGCGGGGCCGTCCTTCTTGATGTTGCCGGCCGGCGAGATGTGGTCGGTCGTGATCGAGTCGCCGAACATGGCCAGCACGCGGGCGTTGACAATGTCGCTGATCGGCTTCGGCTCCATCGTGATGCCGTCGAAGTAAGGCGGGTTTGCTACGTAGGTCGAGACCGAGTTCCAGCCGTACGTCAGGCTGGCGCGGGCCTTGCCCATGCCCTGCCACTGCGCGTCGCCCTTGAAGACGTCGCTGTAGCGCTTGGCGAACGTGTCGGGCGTGACACACGAGCGGACGGTGTCGGCGATCTCCTGGGTCGAGGGCCAGATGTCCTTCAGGAAGACATCCTTGCCGTCGCTGCCCTTGCCAAGCGGCTCCGTGGTCAAATCCAGGTTCATGGTGCCGGCAATGGCGTAGGCGACGACCAGCGGCGGCGAGGCCAGGTAATTGGCCTTGACCTCGGCATGAACGCGGCCTTCGAAGTTGCGGTTGCCCGAGAGCACGGCAGCTGCAACCAGATCGCCGTCGTAGATGGCCTTCGAGACGTGCTCGGGCAGCGGGCCAGAATTGCCGATGCAGACCGTGCAGCCGTAGCCGGTGAGGTTGAAGCCCATGGCGTCGAGTTCGGTCTGCAGGCCGGCCTTGTTCAGGTAATCGGTGACGACCTGGGAGCCTGGTGCGAAACTGGTCTTCACCCACGGTTTGACCTTGAGGCCCTTGGCGCGGGCATTGCGGGCGACGATGCCGGCGCCGATCAGCACGGATGGGTTGGAGGTGTTGGTGCACGAGGTGATGGCGGCGATGACGACATTACCGTGGCCGAGCTCGTAATTCTGCCCGTCGACCTTCACCGTCTTGCCGAGCGAAGCGCCCTTGACGATATCGGGTACGGACTTGGCGAAACCAGTTTTGGCGTCCTTCAGGGGCACGCGGTCCTGCGGGCGCTTCGGGCCGGCGAGCGACGGCTCGACGGTCGCGAGATCCAGCTCCAGGATGTCGGTAAAGACCGGTTCGTGGCCGGCTTCGCGCCAGAGGCCCTGGGCCTTGCTGTAAGCCTCGACCAGGGCGACGCGCTCAGCCTTGCGGCCGGTGGCTTTGAGGTATTTTATGGTGTCGGCGTCGACGGGGAAGAAGCCGCAGGTGGCGCCGTAGTCCGGCGCCATGTTGCCGATCGTGGCGCGATCCTCGAGCGAGAGGTGGTCGAGCCCGTCGCCGAAGTACTCGACGAACTTCTCGACGACGCCGCGCTTCCTCAGCATCTGCGTGCAGGTGAGCACGAGGTCGGTGGCGGTGAGGCCTTCCTTGAGCTTGCCCTTCAGCCGGAAGCCGATCACCTCGGGGATGACCATCGCAACGGGTTGGCCGAGCATGGCGGCCTCAGCCTCGATGCCGCCGACGCCCCACGCGAGGACAGCCAAGCCATTGACCATCGTGGTGTGGCTGTCGGTGCCGATGCAGGTGTCGGGGAAGGCCTGCTCGACGTTGCCGACCTGCTTGGTCCAGACGGTTTGCGACAGATATTCGAGGTTGACCTGGTGGCAGATGCCGGTGCCGGGCGGGACGACCTGGAAGTTGTTGAAGGCGCTGCCGCCCCAACGCAGGAACTCGTAACGCTCCTTGTTGCGCTCGTACTCGAGAGCGACGTTCTTCTTGAAGGCGTCGGCGGTGCCGAAGAAATCGACCTGCACCGAGTGGTCGATGACGAGATCGACGGGGACCAGCGGGTTGATCTTCGAGGGGTCGCCGCCCATGGTCTTCATGGCGTCGCGCATGGCGGCGAGATCAACGACGCAGGGGACTCCGGTGAAGTCCTGCAGCAGCACGCGCGCCGGGCGATAGGCGATCTCGGCCCGCGACGTCTTGGTCTTCAGCCATTCGGCACAGGCGCGGATGTCGGCCGCCTTCACCGAGCGGCCATCCTCGTTGCGGAGCAGGTTCTCGAGCAAAACCTTGAGCGAATACGGGAGCTTGGAAATGCCGGCGAGGCCGTTCTTCTCGGCGTCGGGGAGGGAGAAGTATTCGTAGGTCTTGGTGCCGACCGTCAAGGTTTTGCGGCACTTGAACGTATCCAGCGAGGTGGGGGTGAGGCTCATGACGTGCTGTCTCCTTGAACCGTGGCGTGAGAGAGTGCGGCTGTCGGGACCCGGGCAGTGAGTGCACGGCAATGGGCCGACCCCAATCCACCGCACGTCGGTTGCTGGACGCAACCGCGCGGGAATTGGCTGGCCTCCGGGCTGTCTCGGGCCTTATAAGGCCGCGCCACCTCATCCGCCAAGCCCCCATTCCCCGGCTGAGAAAAATCCCCGGCCAAGTTCGCGGGCTTGGCTGTATAGCAGGGTGGATGGTGCTGGATGCAGCCCAGACCGGGATTCTCGACGTGTGTGATAGATCGCAATCTTTTAGCCGGGGAATAACGCCAAGGCGGAGAAAGTGCGCTCTTCCCATGCATGCACCGCCGACGTCACCGCACGTGTTTCTTGCTGACCCACCACGAGCCCCCACTCATGCGCCTTATCGTTGAAAATCTGAGGGTGCTGCGGGGGGACCGGGCCGTGCTTGAAAACCAGTCGTTTCGAGTTGCTGCAGGTGGGGCATTACTATTGACGGGTCCGAACGGGGCGGGGAAAACCACGCTGCTGCGCGCTGTTGCCGGGCTGATCCGGCCGGAGGCGGGCAAGGTATCGCTCGAGGGCGGCGAGGCTGACGCGACCGTCGGCGAGCAGTGCCATTTCGTCGGGCACCTGAATGCAGTGAAGCCCAGCCTGACGGCCATCGAGAACCTGCGGTTCTGGAAAGATGCCCTAGGGGGTGATGAGCAGCCATTGGCTCGCGCGCTCGAACGTTTCGGGCTAGGTGAGATGGCGGACGTGCCGGGGGGCTATCTTTCGGCCGGACAGAAACGGCGGATCGGGTTGGCGCGATTGTTGGTGGCCCAGCGGCCGGTTTGGCTGCTCGATGAACCGACGGTATCGCTCGACGCGGCTTCGGTGAGCACCTTTGCTGCGATCGTGGCCGAGCATCTGGCAGGTGGCGGGATCGCCATTGCGGCGACGCATGTGCCGCTTGGCATTGCGGGGGCGCGGGAATTGCGGCTCGGTGGCTTGGCGGAGGCCGCATGAAGGCGCTGCTGGCGCTGATGCGGCGCGATCTCAAGCTCGGCGTGCGCGATGGCGGCGCGCTTGGTACGGCGCTCGGGTTCAATTTGATCGTCGTGACGCTGCTGCCGCTCGGCCTCGGGCCGGATCTCAATCTGCTGGGGCGCATCGCGCCCGGCGTGCTCTGGATCGCGTTGCTGCTGTCGGCGCTACTGTCGCTGCCGCGCCTGTTCGAGACGGACCTGGAGGATGGATCGCTCGAAGTGCTGGCGACGAGCGCCCTGCCGCTGGAACTGGTGGTGGTGGCCAAAGGCCTCGTGCACTGGCTGACGACGGCGCTGCCGTTGACCTTGCTGGCGCCGGTGCTCGGGCTGCTGCTCAACCTCGATATGGCCAGCGCGCCGATGCTGCTGGCGACCCTGCTTCTGGGCACGCCAGCGGTAAGTTTCCTCGGTGCCATCGGTGCAGCACTGACGCTCGGCAGCCGGCGCGGCGGGTTGCTGATCGCGCTGCTGGTGCTGCCGCTCTATGTGCCGACGCTGATCTTCGGCGTCTCCGCAATCAGCGCCGCAGTCCTTGGCACAAGTGGCGCCGGCGCGGCACTCGCGGTGCTGGCGGCGATCTCGCTCGCGACGATCGTGATCGGGCCGCTGGCCGCCGCCGCCGCGCTCAGGGCGCAACTGGGTTAACGGTTTGTCCCTGCATCGTTTGCGATCATGGTCCGGTTGGACGATGGCGTCGGCGCCCCTTAACCCGCTCCAGCCGGTCTCCGCAGCGGCACCGCTGGCCCGGCATCGTGCAGGTGGCAGGCTGCCCAATGGCCGGGCGTCACCTGCCGGAGCGCCGGCGCCTCGGCCTTGCAGCGGGAATGCGCGTACTGGCATCGCGTGTGGAAATGGCAGCCGGAGGGCGGGTTGATCGGGCTCGGTACATCACCGCGCAGGATGATGCGCTCGCGCTTCCGGGCTGCGGCACGCGGGATAGGCACAGCGGACAGCAGCGCCTCCGTGTAGGGATGCAGCGGCGTCTCGAACAGCGTCACCTTGTCCGCCATCTCGACGATGCGGCCGAGGTACATCACCGCGACCCGGTGCGAGATGTGCGCGACGACGGCCAGATCGTGCGCGACGAAGAGATAGGCGAGCTTGAACTGGTCCTGCAGCTCCATCAGCAGATTGATGATCTGCGCCTGGATCGAGACGTCGAGCGCGGAAACCGGCTCATCGCCGACGATCAACTCGGGGTTGAGGGCGAGGGCGCGGGCGATGCCGATGCGCTGGCGCTGGCCGCCGGAGAACTCGTGCGGGTAGGAATTCATCTGTTCCGCGCGCAGGCCGACACGCTCGAACAACGCCGCCACGCGCTCGCGCCGCTCTTGGCGGTCGCCGACGCCGTGGATCTCGAACGGCTCGCCGACGATGTCGCGGGAGGACATGCGCGAATTCAACGACGCGTAGGGGTCCTGGAAGATCATCTGCATGCGCTGGCGGTAGGGCATCATTTCTTGCCCCGTCAGGTGCGTGATGTCGGTGCCCTTGAAGCGGATCGTGCCGCCGGTCGGCTCCAGCAGCTTCAGCAGCGTGCGCCCGACCGTGGACTTGCCGCAGCCGGATTCGCCGACGAGGCCGAGCGTCTCGCCGGGCTTGATATGGAACGAGACGCCGTCGACGGCGCGAACGTGGCCGGAAACCTTGGAGAACACGCCCTTCAGGATCGGGAAGTGCTTCTTCAGGTCCCGCACCTCGAGTAGGTTCGGGCCGCCGTCGGCCTTGAACGGCGTCGGGCTGAAGGGCATTTCGCAAGTCTCGATGGAGGGCGCAGCGACGGCGAGTGTGGTCATGCGCGGGCTCCGGGCGCGGTTGCGTCGGTCGCAGGGCGCGGCTCCGCCACGACGTGGGCAACGGACGCGCCACCAACCGGCGCGGTTGAGGACTGGGCAACCGAAGCGCCACCAAGAAGTTTCTCCGCGTTCCAGCAGGCGACCCAGTGGCCCGGCCGCTTCTGCTCGAACGGCGGATAGACGGCGCGGCAGTTGTCGGTCGCGTACTTGCAGCGCGGCGCGAAGCTGCATCCCTGGGGCAGCTTCGCCAGCGACGGCACCATACCTTTGATCTCATTCAGCCGGCCACGGGTCGCGCCCGGCCGCGCCGCGTCTTCGAGGCTCGGGATCGAGCCCATCAGGCCTTCCGTGTAGGGGTGGCCCGGCCGGTCGAACAGTTCCGCGACGGTCGCCTCCTCGACCTTGCGGCCGGCGTACATGACGACGACGCGATCGGCGGTTTCCGCCACCACGCCCAGATCATGCGTGATCATGATGATCGCCATGCCGTAGCGCTTCTGGAGGTCGCGCATGAGCTCCAGGATCTGCGCCTGGATCGTGACGTCCAGCGCCGTCGTCGGCTCGTCGGCGATCAGCACCTTTGGATCGCAGGCCAGCGCCATGGCGATCATGACGCGCTGCCGCATACCGCCGGACATCTGGTGCGGGTAGGTATCGGCGCGCTTCTCGGGCTCCGGAATTGAGACGAGGCGCAGCATGTCGACGGCTTTCTTCGCGGCCTCCTTGCGGGACAGCCCCTGGTGCAGAGCCACTGCTTCGCTGATCTGCTGGCCGACCGTGTAGAGCGGGTTCAGCGACGTCATCGGTTCCTGGAAAATCATCGAGATGTCGTTGCCGCGAATAGCCTCCATCTCGCGATCGGACAGAGAGCGCAGGTTCTTGCCCTCGAAGCGGACCTCGCCGCCGACGATCTCGCCGGGCGGGCTCGCGATCAACCGCAGGATGGAGAGCGCCGTTACGCTTTTGCCACAGCCGGATTCGCCAACCACCGCCAGCGTCTCGCCCGCGTGCACCTTGTAGGAGACGCCATCGACCGCCTTGATGAGGCCGGCCGGAGTTCGGAAATGTGTCTGCAGATTGTCGACCTCGAGAACGACCCGGTTTTGCTGCGGTGCACTACCCTCGTGGGCGCGGAAAGTATGTTGATCGAGCGTGTCCTGCTTCACTCGTGACTCCCGGCAAAACCGCGTGTACTCTCACTGCAGCTCAGCAATGTGAAAATAGCAGAGCACAAGGCCCGTTCGGCTGGAAGAACAAAATTGGAGGAAACACTTGACCGGACCGCTTAAGCCGACGAAACCCGACATCATTCCGGCGCCATGGAACAGGCGCGATTTCCTAAAGGGCAGCGCGGCCATGGCCGCTGCCTATGGCCTAATCCCGGACATCGGGCTCGCGGCCGACATCCCGTTCGAGTACGACGGCAGCAAGTTCCAGCTGGCCGCACCGGAGCCCAACCCGAAGCGCGGCGGAGTGTTGCGCTACGGCATCACCAGCCGCCCGCCGCATTTCGATTTCCACCAGTCCGGCACGATCAACAGCCTTGGTTCCCAGGGCTGCATGTTCGACAACCTCGTGCGGCGCGATCCGCGCGACAGCGGCAAGACGATCATTCCCGATCTGGCGCACAGCTGGAACATCTCCAAGGACGGCTTGACCTATACGTTCATGCTGCGGCAAGGCGTGGAGTTCCATGACGGCGCGGAACTGACCGCTGAGGACGTCAAGGCTACGCTGGACCGCATCGCCAAGCCGCCGGCCGGCGTTTCCATTCCGCGCTCGATCCTGTTCAAG
Organism: Hyphomicrobiales bacterium; assembly: GCA_031367895.1. Lineage (GTDB taxonomy): Bacteria > Pseudomonadota > Alphaproteobacteria > Rhizobiales > Hyphomicrobiaceae. The sequence goes on along the minus strand of JANLQP010000023.1, from coordinate 8,789 downwards.
GCCGTCAGCGAAATCAATGCGAAGGATAAATATACCGTCGAGATCAAGCTCTCCGAGCCGCGCCCGCCCGCTTACATCATGGGCGCGCTCGCCAGTGGCTGGAATGGCATTGTGCGCAAGAAGACGCTCGAGGACAACCAATACAATCTGCGGCGGGTGGTCGATATTCCCGGCACCGGCCCATTCAAGACCAAGCGCCGCGTCGAAGCCGAAATCTGGGTGATGCAGAGGAACGAGAAGTACTGGAACAAGGGCCTGCCCTATCTCGACGGCATCGAGTTCCATCACGGCCTGCCGTTCTCGCCGGAGCTTGGCTCGGCCATTCTGGCCGGCCGCACGGACTACGCCCGCATCTGCGATCCTGTGACGGCTCGGAAGGCGCAAGCGACGCCCGGCATGTCCTCGCTCAACTTCTATCAGAGCGTGATCCAGGGCACCTGGCCAAACACCAAGAAGAAGCCGTTCGATGATCCCCGCGTGCGCCGCGCCGTGCATCTCGTCATGGATCGGCATGTGCTCGTCGACGTGACGAAGGACGTGGCGCCGATGATGGTCGGCGGCTTCATCTACCCGTTCTCGGAGTTCGCGACACCACTCGACCAGCTGACCAAGAAGCCCGGCTATCAACCCGATCAGACGGCCGCCGTCAATGAAGCCCAGGCCCTGATGAAGGCCGCCGGCTACGCCAATGGCATCAAGGGGCTGGATTTCCTGGTCCGCGAGGTGGCGACGTTCAAGCTCTGGAGCCAGGCCATCCAGGCCATGCTGCAGCAGACGCTGAACATCGAGACCAAGCTGCGTACGGTGGTCGAATCAGTCTGGTTCGACGACATCAAGTCCGGCAACTACGACATGGCAATCGGTGCCATCGTCTCGACGCTGCTCGATCCGTCCGACTACTTCAACGCGTGGTACAAGAAGGACGGTCCGCAGAACTACTCCAACTGGGACAACGCCAAGTTCAACGAAATTGTCCCGCTGATCGACAAGGAGGTCGACGCCGCCAAGCGTTTGGCGCTGATTCGGCAGGCGGAAGCGATCATGGAAGAAGATGTGCCGATGTTCCCCGTCTGTTGGGAGAAGATCAACGACATCTGGTACAACTACGTCAAAGGCCACAATCCGAAGGACTACTTCGGTATCTATGACGTGGTGCGCATGGATACCATGTGGCTGGATAAGTGATGCACTTGCGTCCCCTCTTCCCATGCTCTGCAGTTGCGTGGGGAGAGGGTTAGGGTGAGGGGCGGCTACTTGCTCCGAGCCTGTTGCCGCCCCACCCCGACCCTCTCCCCGTTCACGCGCAGGGAACGGGGAGAGGGGGAAGCTCGAAAGTTCGTACCGCATGTTCAGCTATATCGTACGGCGTCTGGCATTCGGTGTGTTGACCATCATCGGCGTTTCGATGGTGGTGTTCTGCGTGATGCGGATCCTTCCCGGCGATCCGCTGATCGCGCTGTTTGGGCCGGATGGTTTCGCGAAACTGTCGGACGCTGAACGCGCCAGCCACATGCAGGCGCTCGGCCTCTCCGATCCGCTCTGGCTGCAATACTGGAACTGGGTCAAGGCGATCGCGCGCGGCGAGTTCGGGCGATCGTTCTTCCGCTCCGAAAGCGTCGCCGAAATGATCCTGCGACGCGGCCCCCTGACGGCGCAGATCGCGTTTCTGTCGGTGCTGTTCTCGTGGCTCGTCGGTATCCCTGTCGCCATCATCAGCGCGCTGAAGCCCAATAGCTTCGCCGACAACGTGGTGCGGTTTCTCTCCATCTTTTTTCTCGCCGTGCCGGGCTTCTGGCTCGGCATGCTGATCGTGCTGACGTTGCTTTTCACGTTCGGCTACCGCGCGCCGCTTACCGGGGCCTCGCTACTGACCGATCCCTGGACGACGCTGCAGATCATCATCGGCCCCGCGATCGTGCTGGGGCTCGGCCAAGCCGCCTATATCGCCCGCCTCGCGCGCTCGAGCCTGCTCGAGATCGTGCGTGAGGATTATGTGCGCACCGCCCGCGCCAAGGGGCTCAACGGCCGTCGCGTCATCGCCTGGCATGCGCTTCCGAACGCGCTGCTGCCGGTGATCACGCTGTCGGGCCTGTTGCTTGGATTCGTGCTCGCGGGGTCTATTCCCGTCGAGCGCGCCTTCGGCACACCGGGCCTCGGCCTTGCCATGTTCACCGCCGTCAGCGAGCGCGACGTATTCGTGATGCAGAATCTCGTTTTCCTCTATGCCGTGGTTTTCGTCATGTTGAACATCGTCGTCGACATCATCATCGCCTGGCTCGACCCGAGGATCCGCTACGCATGACCACCACGCAGGCGCCATTGCCGACGGCGAAACCCAGCGCCGCAGTGCTTCCCGATGAGCCGTCGCGCCTGACGCGGACGCGGGCGTGGCTCTATCGTTTCATGCGCCAGTCGCCGATGTCGGCGTTCTGGGGCGTCGTTGCGATTGCCATCGTACTGGTTGCGGTCATGGCGCCGGTGCTCGCGCCGCACGATCCGATGAGGTCGAATTTCCGCACGATGACGAAGGCGCCGAGCGCGCAGAACTACTTCGGCACCGACCAGATCGGCCGAGATACGCTCTCCCGCGTCATCTGGGGTAGCCGCACGTCGCTGACCGTTGCCTTCGCCGCTGTGCTGCTCGGCACGACCACTGGTGCGCTCTGGGGCCTCGCCTGCGGCTTCTTCGGCGGCCGCTTCGATATCGCGAGCCAGCGCATCATCGAGTTCATGCAGTCGTTCCCGGATCTGGTGCTGGCGATGGCCATTGCCATGGCGTTGGGGGCGGGAACCGGCACCGTCATCATCGCCATCGCCATCACACGAATACCGTTCGGTGGGCGCGTCATCAGATCCGTGGTGCTGTCGCTGAAGGAGATGCCGTTCGTCGAGGCGGCGCGTGGCCTCGGGGCCTCGAACACACGGCTGATGTTCCGCCACATCCTGCCGCAGTGCATCGCGCCGTTCTTGATTCTGGCGACGACGCACTTGGGCGTTGCCATCATCATCGAAGCATCGCTCGGCTTTCTCGGTGTCGGCATCCCGCCACCGCAGCCGACGTGGGGCAACATGCTGTCGGACGCGCTAAACTCCGGCCTCGTGCCGCCGTGGTGGCTGGTGCTGTTCCCGGGCGCCGCGATCACGGTGACGGTGCTCGCCTTCAACCTGCTCGGCGACGGTATTCGCGACCAACTCGACCCGCGCCTGCGTAGAGCTATTTAGTTTGCGCCTTCGGTTGCCCAGTGCCATCGCTCACTCACGCCTTCGGCACGGGCCGGGCGCGCTGATTGTACATGATCTTGCGGATGCGGGCCTGCTCCTCGGGCGGCAGCTTGGTCACGTCGACCGAGAGATCGGCGCCGACGGCCATGCCCTTCTTCACGGCCGGACGCGCGGCGATTTCCTCGTGCCAGCGCTTCAAGTATTTGAACTCCTCGATGTCCTGGCCCTGCACCTTCCAGTTCACCGTCCACGGATAGCAGATCATGTCGGCGATCGTGTACTCCTTGCCAGCCAGATAAGGCTGGTCGACGAGGCGGTTGTTGATGACGCCATAGAGCCGGTTGGCTTCGTCGGTGAAGCGGCGGACGGCGTAGGATTGATCGCCCTGCGTGTCACCTAGGCGGCGGAAATGCCCGCATTCGCCGAGCTTCGGGCCCTGGTTCGCCATCTGCCAGACGAGCCATTGGTTGACCTCGTATTTTGCCCGCAGATCCTGCGGCCAGAAGCGGCCTGCCTTTTCCGCCAGATACATCATGATCGAGCCGGATTCGAACACCGAGAGCGGCGCGCCGCCGTCGGCCGGCTTGTGGTCGACCATCACGGGCATGCGGTGGTTAGGGTTCATCTTCAGGAAGCTGTCGGAGAACTGCGCGCCCTGCTGGATGTTCACCGGCGTGATCTTGTAGGGGAGACCCAGCTCCTCGAGCAGGATGGTGACTTTCTTGCCGTTCGGCGTCGGCCAATAGAACAGCTCGATCATGTGGTGTTCCTCTATGTCGGAGGGGGAGCGGCGAGCGTATCGCATCGCGACGTGGGCGCAATCGTTGAGTTGCGCCGTTTGGTTCCACTCGGCCGTGATCGTCGGCTATCGAACCTGTCGCATCGAGGTCCCCCCCTCGCTGTTCCCGAGCGGGGTTGCTAAGCTCGCCCCGGAGATCGAGGAGACACCCCATGGACTTCAACTATACGCCTGAGCAGAACGAGGTGCGCGAGGCCATCGCCGCCGTTTGCAAAAACTTCGGCGACGACTACTGGCTGCAGCGCGACCGCGAGGGCGGTTTTCCCACCGAATTGCATCAGGCACTCGCCAAGGGCGGCTGGCTCGGCATCTGCATTCCCGAGGCGTACGGCGGCTCCGGCCTCGGCATCTCGGAAGCCGCCGTCATGATGCAGGCGATCGCCCAGTCCGGCGCCGGCATGTCGGGCGCCTCCGCGATCCACATGAACATCTTCGGGCTCAATCCGGTCGTCGTGTTCGGCACGAACGAGCAGAAGCAGCGCATGCTTCCTCCCTTGGTCGCCGGCAAGGAGCGTTCCTGCTTTGCCGTGACCGAGCCGAACACCGGCCTCGACACGACGCAGCTGAAAACGCGCGCGGAACGCAAGAACGACCGTTACGTCGTGAACGGGCAGAAGGTATGGATCTCGACGGCGCAGGTGGCGGAAAAGATGCTGCTGCTGGCCCGCACCACGCCAGCCGACAAGGTGGCGAAGAAAACCGAGGGTCTGTCGCTCTTCTATACGACCATGAACCGCAGCCAGATCGAGGTCCGCGAGATCGAGAAGATGGGGCGCAAGGCCGTCGACTCCAACCAGGTGTTCTTCGACAACTTCGAGATCCCGTTCGAGGACCGCATCGGCGAGGAAGGCAAGGGCTTCGAGTACATCCTGCACGGCATCAATCCCGAGCGCATCCTGATCGCCGCGGAAGCATTGGGGCTCGGATTGGTGGCGCTCGATCGGGCGTCGAAGTACGCGCGCGAGCGTGTCGTGTTCGGCCGCAAGATCGGCGAGAACCAGGGCATCCAGCACCCTTTGGCTGAAAACTGGATGGAACTCGAAGCCGCGCGCCTGATGGTGATGAACGCCGCCTGGCGCTACGACAAGGGGCTGTCTTGCGGCATCGAGGCGAACGCGGCCAAGTACCTGGCGGCCGAGGCCGGCTTCAAGGCCTGCCAGCAGGCTGTCATGACCCACGGCGGCTTCGGCTACGCCAAGGAGTATCATGTCGAGCGCTACATGCGCGAAGTGATGCTCACCCGCATCGCCCCGATCAGCCCGCAACTGATCATGTGCTTCATCGCCGAGAAAGCGCTCGGGCTACCGCGGAGTTATTGACAGAAGCAGGGCGCAATAGCCCCCTCTTTGGGGCGTATTGCGCCGCAACGATCCGTTACGAGGCCGTCGACGCGATAGGGCGGCAAGCGCAGACCGCCTATCGACGCCTACGACGGCTCGCCCTACGACGGCATCAGGGCTCCGGCGCGTGCCTCATCTCCGACGAGACCGGCGCGAGCGGACTTCTGCACGGCCTTCTGCACCTTCTCGAAGGCACGCACCTCGATTTGCCGGATGCGCTCGCGCGAGACGCCGAACTCCGTCGAGAGATCCTCGAGCGTCGACGGATCCTCTTGCAAACGGCGGGCCTCGAAGATCCGCTTCTCACGGTCGTTGAGCGTGCTCATCGCGGCTACGAGGTAGCCCTTGCGCATGCCGAGCTCTTCGTTTTCGGCAAGCGTCTCTTCCTGGTTCGGCGTCTCGTCGACGAGCCAGTCCTGCCACTCGCCGGACTCAGAATCCGAGCGAACGGGGGCATTGAGCGGCGCGTCGCCGGAGAGCCGGCGGTTCATCGAGATCACGTCCTGCTCGGGAACGCCGAGCTTGGTCGCGATCTGGGTCACGTGCTCGGGCTTCAGGTCGCCTTCCTCGAGCGCCTGTATCTGCCCCTTCACGCGGCGCAAGTTGAAGAACAGCTTCTTCTGGGCCGCGGTGGTACCCATCTTCACGAGGCTCCACGACCGCAGGATGTATTCCTGGATCGAGGCGCGGATCCACCACATCGCGTAGGTGGCGAGGCGGAATCCCCTCTCAGGATCGAACCGTTTCACGGCCATCATCAGGCCGACGTTGCCTTCGGAGATCACCTCCCCGATCGGCAGTCCGTAGCCGCGGTAACCCATTGCGATACGTGCCACAAGCCGCAAGTGTGACGTCACCAGCTGTTGCGCAGCATCGCTGTCCTGATGCTCCTGCCAGCGTTTGGCGAGCATGTATTCTTGATTGGGCTCCAGCATGGGAAAGCGCCGGATCTCCTCGAGATACCGGGTCAGTCCGCCGGAACCGCCAGCGATCGATGGAAGGGCTTTCGTTGCCATCTGTGTCTCAGCTCATCCCCTCACGAGGTGTTCGAGCTGCTCCCTCGAGCCATTCTTTGCCATCGGGCGGGATGCCGTCTGGCCATGGGTAGGCTCTAAACCCCTAACGTCAACACCTCCAACCAACTTCCCGTGCATTCCCCGTAACGCGTGATCACGGTTGGATGCTGCCAATTGGGATCGCGCCTCGGCGTTTACAAGGGCCCCGCGGGTGCTGGTCAGAAATACGTCAAAGCAAAACGCACCAAGCGTTCAATCGTTCCGTTACAGTTATAGATTGAACGCGCCAACGAACGTCCTGGATCAAGGCGGATACAAGGCAATCCACGATTTCACCGCATTGTGATCGGGCAGGATCGGTGCGGGCGCGATAACTATCGCGCTAGGTATATTGCAAGCGCGTCGGCGACGGCCCTGAGATTGCAAGCAGTAGCAGCAAGATGGGCGCCTGCGCATGGAATAGGTTCAGCGGCGCCTTGCTTCCAGTCCCGGAGCGTGCCCTGCGGCCTGCCGAAGCGACCCGACAACTCCTCCTGCGTCAGCCCAAGCGGACGGCGGCCCGAATTCGATTGACACCCGCGGGGTGCGGCGGTCGACTGATCCCCGATGGCGACGGGGGAGGCGGCATGAACTTCGATTTCAGCGACGATCTCAAAATGCTGCGCGACCAGGCGAAGAAGTTTCTCGCCGAGCGCTGTCAGCCGGCGGCCGTCCGCCGCATTCTCGAAGGCACGGAGCCCTTTGACAAGGCGCTCTGGAAGGACGTGGCGGCCATGGGCTGGACTGGCGCCGCGATCCCGGAGGAGTACGGCGGCGCCGGCTTGGGCGCGCTCGGTCTCTGCGTGCTCGCCGAAGAGATCGGCGCCGTGATCGCGCCGATCCCGTTCTCGTCGTCGATTTACCTCGCCGCCGAGGCGATCATGGCCGCCGGCTCCGAGGCCCAGAAGAAAAAGTGGCTGCCGAAGCTCGCATCAGGCGAGGCAATCGGCACGCTCGCGCTATCGGAAGGTCCGGGCAAGGCCAGCCTGAAGCGTCTGCGGGCGACCGCAAGGGGCGGCAGCCTCAACGGCGAGAAGCTCCCCGTTCCGGATGGTGAGGCTGCAACCTTCGCCATCGTTGTGGCCCAGACCGACCGAGGCATCGGCCTTGGCCTCGTCGACCTGACCGGCCCCGGCGTCAAGCGGCAGCCAATCGAGACCATCGACCCGAGCCGCAAGCACGCACACATCACCTTCGAGAACGCTGCATTCGAGCCGCTGGGCCTGCCCGGTCAGGGCGAGGCGCTGCTCAGCCAGATCCAGAACCGCGCCGCGATCCTGATGGCGTTCGAGCAGGTCGGCGGCGCCCAACGCTCCCTCGACATGGCGGTTGCTTATGCGCTGGAGCGCTACGCCTTCGGCCGCCCGATCGGCTCGTTCCAGGCGATCAAGCACAAGCTCGCGGACGTTTACGTGGCGACGGAGCTGGCCCGCTCGAATGCCTACTACGGCGCCTGGGCGCTGGCCCGCAACGCGCCCGAGCTCGCCGTCGCAGCCGCCGCCGCCCGCGTCTCGGCCAACGAGGCTTTCTATCAGGCGGCAAAAGAGAACATTCAGGTGCACGGCGGCATGGGCTTCACCTGGGCGTTCGACTGCCACCTCTACTACCGGCGCTCGAAATTGCTGTCGCTGGCGCTGGGCTCGACGCGGGTGTGGAAGGACCGGCTCATCAGCGACCTCGAGACAGCCAACGCGCCTTTATAGTTTACGCCTTCGGAGTATAGTTTACGCCTTCGGAGGTCGGAGCCAGACCCCAGCGCGCGCCAACCGGGTCGCCAGGCGTGCCAAGGGTCTGAACCCATGCCTGCCCGGCCTTCAATCCACCGTGCAGGCCAGCCGGCCCTGCACTTTGACGCCCTCGGCGGTCTGCAGGCGGAAGATGCCGGTGTGCTCGCCGGATTGCGGGTTGCGCTGTGTCTCGATCGCGAGGTCGACAAGCTCCTCGCCAAGGCCCGGCATCAAGCGGACACGGAACTCGTTGCCGACGTTCCAGAACTGCGCCGGCAGCTTGTCGTCGAGCGCGTAGCGGCGGCGGTTCGGTGGCATCTTCTGGTGGTTGATCTGCAACTCGCCGCGCATGCCACGCGCGGCGTTGCCGGAGCCGTCCTTCGAGAGCGGCAAGTAGAGATCGAGCACGATGTTGTTGTCGGCAACCCGGCACAAGACGGCGGGCTGGTAGGGCTGGGCGAGGGTGGGTGGTGCGAGAAGGCAGAGCATCCCCGCAAACGTCATCCCGGCGAAGGCCGGGACCCACGACGGCGTCGATGAAGCCGCTGTTAGAGCACTTTCCGGCTGGGTTGGATCAGTGGTGATCTCAATTCTCGTGTTAACCTCGCGAGCGGACCGTCTCGCTTCTCCCTTCCCCCTCGACGGG
>JANLQP010000380.1:0-4667 GCA_031367895.1 Hyphomicrobiales bacterium | reverse complement strand
GGGTCCAGCGAGATCGCGCCGGGTGCGGCTTTGGTGTCGGACGCCGAGATCGTCGATTGGGTGAAGCGGGCGGGCGAGACGACCTATCACCCGGTCGGCACGTGCAAAATGGGGCAGGACCCGATGGCCGTGGTCGACGAGCAGTTGCGCGTGCGCGGGATCGAGGGATTGCGCATCGCGGATGCGTCGATCATGCCGACTCTGCCATCGGGCAACACCAACGCCCCCTCGATCATGATCGGCGAGATGGCGGCGGACATGGTTTGGCGGGCGGGGGTGGGGTGAGGTGTGGCGCCTCATGGATAGACGGGGCGTTTGCCGCAAATAGCTGTACCTGTTTATGCGCAAATCAAGTTTGAGACTGTTTCCCGAAGGAGTTCGTCGATGGGCACGCTGTGGTGGAAGACCATTCGTCGGAAGCCGTTTACATCGACCGAGCTTCATCAATCGGCAGACTTACTGCTCAAACAGCCTCCACTTCCTGCTGATTGGCGAAATGCAGCAATTGACGTCAGAGCGCGCGATGGAACTACCCTACTCGATACCTGGCGCGCTCATTTCACGAGCGAACTGAAAGCAATCGCCACAAAAGAGACCTGGACCCTACAGAAGGCGGCGTGCGTATCTTTTGTATTTATGGAAAATAGTTGGCGCACGACGACGATAGTCGCTCACAAAGCCAAATCTCCATCGTCGTGGAAGCATATTTTAGGCGACAACAAGCTCTTCGAAGGGGCAGAAGGGCAAAACCTTCTAGCGCTATTGACGCAGCGGTATCTAATGGCGATTCTTTCAGCCACGTGTCTTACCACGATAGCACATCGGTTGTACTCTCTCAACGATCAAGAAATGAGCTATATTGAATGGTGGTTGGACTTTGAACAAGAAATAAAGCTACTTGACGTAGCTACTTCGGATCTAGTGTCCGCCCTTATCGATCAATATCGAGATGACGACGCAATTAATCTCGCTGACCACAAAGACGACGAAATAAACCCGTTTTTGCAAAAGAACTATAGCGCTCTTGCAGACTTCCAAGGTCAGATCCAATTTGGAACGTTCGAAATGAGTCGTGCTAAAAGCATTGCGGCGTCGTTCGATGATACGAAGCTGTCGATCGTAGGCCGACTCAAACTTCTTTCGGCAAATTTGTAATGTTATATTGATCATAGTTCAGGGGCCCCGGACAGTACGTTGGTTGGCTCAAGCCCTGCACCTGCACGACCCAACTTACAAGTGCTGACCATTGGCGGTCCGCCCGTCGCAGGCTCGTCGTGGGTGGCCGCCGGATTCCCTCGGTCAGGGCTTCGCCCTGTCTCGGCGCGGCCATGACGATGGTGGGTGAGCTGCGCACCCAACTTTCCACGGCAAGACCGACGTTTTTGGTTCGCGCGTCGATCCCGGAGAGATGCTCCGTGGTCACGGAGCCGCGGCAACCAAATCGGTCGCGGCAAAATCGAGGCCTTTGAAAAACAGAGGTGCGTTCATGGCTTTCGCCAAGGCATATGTGGCGCAATCACCCATGTTCAGACGCGCCCGCGCATGGATGCCCTTGCCGTAGCGACCGAATGCATCGCGTGCAGCGGCCGCGAGATTGGCATCGAACGGCACCACGTCAATGGACAGGGCTGCGATGAGGCCAGTGATCTCGGCAATTCCGTCAACGCCACGGCGGGCGCGAAGTACGATGCCAGCTTCGAGTAGACTGACGGCTGAGACGACGACGCGATCGGCATTCCGGATGCTATCGAGAAACCCTGACCCCTCGGGTTCGCCTTGGATGATCGCCAGCAATGCCGAGGTATCGACCGCAATCACCTTGGCACTCCGAACTCGTCATAGTCGATGATGGCGTCGGCGCTGCGGTCATCGAGAATGGGGAGTGCGGAGACGCGAGCAATGATGGCCTGAACGGCAGCGCGATCGACTGGTCGGCGAGTCATGGTGACCGCGACGCCAGCAACTCGGGCGCGGTCTTCCAACGCCTCCTTTACAATCGTGTCGAGGTCCTTGCCGGTCTTGATTGCCAGCAGGCGGGCGAGTTGCTCCGCCTCACCGGTCAGATGCAGTGTCATTGGGCTACTCCTCTGCCGAAAAGACATAGCACAATCGAGGCCTGCATTTCCATGCTTCAGGAAGCGCGTCGGGTGAAAGCAGCCCAGGTGGTCGAAGGCGTAGGTTGGGCGTGGTGGGGTCAGACCCTGTCGCAAACTTGCGCTTTGGGCTGCGGCATCGCCAAGGGTCTGACCCCGTTGCTGGCGCTCAATTGCGAAAGTTATCCCCCTTGCTTGCAGCTGTTGCATCCTCTCGGCATCCCGCTCGCATCACACCTCGCGTGTGACCAGGGCTTCGAGGTCGAGCTTGGACTTCGAGGGCTTAAGCGGGAGCACGGACCGGGACGGCGTGTCGAAGTGCTGCCCCAGGATTTGAATGGCTCGCCGCGATAAGTGCGCACGCGTTTCGGCGAAGCCCCGGATTCCCTGCCGAGCGCGGGGATGGAACTGTCCGGAGTCGTTTGTGGGCCCACCCACGGCGGCGAAAATCCACCGGTTCCGTGTGGCAGGGCGGCCTTGCTCGCCAACCAAACTGAATGAGGTTCCCGGCGGTTATGCCGCCCTGCGCCTGGAAATGATCGCGAAACCTCGGGCGCTTGGCGCTGCGGGGAAAAGAGTCGTGAATTGGTGAATGCGTGACGTCGCGACGGATGGATCTGCTGCCGCGCTTCACCCAGCATTGGCCGCGCCCAGCGGAAATCGTCATTGTCATCTATGTGATGGGACTACTACCTGCTCAGCAGGCAGGACCCTTCTTGTTCAGCCAGCCCTCGGTCGCCGTAGCGTACCAATGCATCGACGTGCTGCCGGGAGAGGGACTGAGATCAAAGGACGCCTGCAACAATCGCGAATCGCTGGCCATTCGGGCGGTCACGACACAGAGCTCCAAAGATCGCGGCGGGTCCGTTGCCAGGGGAAAGACGAGTGACGTGCGCTCGACATCCCAGCCGGCGGCGCGCAACGCGGTTTCATAGTCAGCGAGCACAGACCGTACGTTTTGCCGGATTTCGAGAACTCCATGCCCAACAGGCGTGTGGTTCGGTGATGGCCCGTACCATGCCTCGACGGTCAATACAGCGCCGACCGGCCGGATGGCCCAATCCGGCCAATGTGCCATTGGCCCGAGTTGCGCCTCCTGCGTGGTCCCGTCATCGAAACGATAGGTGACCGGTGTATACGCGAACTCCATGCCCACCAGCGACCAGAACGATCGGCTCACCAGTACAACCGGGAACAGGACGGCGAGTAGGACAAGCAACCGGCGCATGATCGGAACACCTCGATGCGAAAATTCGATGTTGCCACCCTTGCGTTGAATTCGCGTGAATGACCCTGCGCCCTTCGCCGGACTGGTCACCAGGGCTTGTTTCGTCTATCTAGGCGCACCACAGCGAGGACGCGCCCATGAACATCCACGAATACCAGGCCAAGGATCTCTATCGCCAGTACGGCGTGCCGACCGGGAAAGGCTTCCCGGCCTTCACGGTGGACGAAGCCGTGGACGCGGCGAAGAAGCTGCCGGGACCTGTCTGGGTGGTGAAATCGCAGATCCACGCCGGTGGCCGCGGCAAGGGCAAGTTCAAGGAGCCAACGGCGGGCACCGCGGGCGGCGTCCGCCTCGCCAAGTCCGTGGATGAGGTGAAGGCGTTCGCTGGTCAAATGCTCGGGAACACGCTCATCACCGCGCAGACCGGGCCGACCGGCAAGAAGGTGCAGCGTCTCTACATCGAGGACGGCTCGGCCATCGCCCGCGAGCTGTATCTCTCGGCCCTCGTCGACCGCAATACGAGCCGCGTGTCCTTCATCGCCTCCACCGAAGGCGGCATGGACATCGAGAAGGTAGCGCACGACTCGCCGGAAAAGATCTTCACGATGTCTATCGATCCGGCATCGGGCTATTTCCCGTTCCACGGCCGCAAGATCGCCAATGCTCTGGGCCTCGCCGGCGAGCAGGCCAACCAGTGCGTCAAGCTGATCGGCAACCTCTATCGGATGTTCACCGAGAAGGACATGAGCCTCCTGGAAATCAATCCGCTGGTGGTGACGAAGGACGGCAGCCTGCTGTGCCTCGACGGCAAGATCAACTTCGACCCGAACGCGCTGTTCCGGCACAAGGAGATCGTCGAACTGCGCGACTTGAGCGAGGAAGATCCTTCCGAGGTCGAAGCCTCGAAGTATGATCTCGCCTACGTCAAGTTGGACGGCACCATCGGCTGCCTCGTCAACGGCGCCGGCCTCGCCATGGGCACGATGGACATCATCAAGCTGCACGGCCTCGAGCCCGCGAACTTCCTCGACGTCGGCGGCTCCGCGTCGAAGGAGAAGGTGGCGGCGGCGTTCAAGATCATCCTCAACGATCCGAACGTGAACGGCATCCTGGTCAACATCTTCGGCGGCATCATGCGCTGCGATATCATCGCCGAAGGCGTGGTCGCGGCCGCCCGCGAGCTGGCGGTGAAGGTGCCGCTGGTCGTGCGCCTCGAAGGCACCAACGTCGAGCTCGGCAAGCAGATCATGGCCGCCTCCGGCCTGAAGATCGTCGCCGCCGACAACCTCGCCGACGCCGCCAAGAAAATCACCGAGGAGGTGAAGAAGGCGAAGGGGTGAGGGCGT
>JANLQP010000361.1:0-11675 GCA_031367895.1 Hyphomicrobiales bacterium | reverse complement strand
CCGTTGCGATCGGCATGCGGTTCGCCAATCGAGACGCGATCGGGCATCACGACGTCACTCCCTGTGTTGCGCACTGGCACGGAGTCAGCTCCGGGTCAAGGGCGGCCCTGAGCCGACCAGCTATGCCCTAACTTTTCAGCGCCAGCTTACCCTCCGAAACCGGCCATTCGCAAGCGCGCGTCCAGCGCCTGTCCAGCGCCCCGCCTCGGCCGCCCCTTCCGCGTTATCGGCATGGGGTGCTAGTATGCACCGGCTTCTACAGAAACGCCCGGAGGATCTCTTGTCTCGCTCACGCTCCAGCATGCTGCATCTTGCCCCGATCATCGCCTTCGCGCTCGTCGCCCTGCCGGGTGCGGCCATGGCCCAGATCGCCGTCTCCGCCAATGACGGCAAGGTCCGCCTCGACAACGGCAAGGTGCTCGTCAACAAGGACGGCGCCGAAACGGTGACCTTGATCGACCTCGCGTCCAACCCGCCGAAGGTGATTGCCGAGATCAAGGCACCGACCAGCGTCGTCGGACCGCCGACGAGTGTCGCAGTCTCGCCGAACGAGGAGATCGCACTCGTCACTTCGGCGCAGAAGATCGATCCTGCCGATCCGACCAAGCAGACGCCGAACGACGTCGTGACGGTCATCGACCTCGGCAAGAACTCCAGCATCGTCGGCAATCTGACAGCACGGGCGCGCGGCAAGGAGCCGCCGGCCGCTTTTCAACCGAAGGTGATCGCGACGCTGAAGGCAGGCCCGGGCGCAGCCGGGGTATCTTTCAACAAGGCCGGCACGCTGGCTCTGGTCGCCAATCGTAACGCTGGCACAGTCTCCGTGTTCGAGGTCAAGGGCAAGACAGTCACACCGCTTGGCGAAGCCATCCGGATCGGCGACGAGAAATCGGGCCCATCGGCGGTCAGTTTCACTCCGGACGGTAAGACTGCCCTCGTCACCCGCGACGGCGATAACAAGATTTCCGTGCTCTCGATCCAAGGCAATAAGGTCGAGTACACCAAGCGCGACATGTCGGCCGGCATGAAGCCCTATGGCCTCGACATCTCGAGCAAGGGCGATTTCGCCGTCGTTGCCAACATCGGCGTCGGCAGCGGCGACAGCGACACGGTGAGCCTGATCGATCTCGCGGCCAACCCGCCGCGCATCGTCAATACGGTCAGCGTCGGCCAGACGCCGGAGGGCATCAAGATCTCGCCGGACGGCAACTACGTCGCCGTCTCCGTCATGAACGGCACCAACAAGGCCACCGACAGCCCCTACTACAGCGACAAGGGCAAGCTGGTGATCCTGCGCCGGACGGGGCGCGATCTCGTGCGCACCGCCGACGCCGACGTCGGCAAGTGGTGCCAGGGCATCGCCTGGACCGGCAATAGCCGCAAGGTTGCCGTGCAGTGCATGGTCGAGGAGCAGGTTCAGGTCTTCAATTGGAACGCGCAGCGACTGACCAGCGCCGGCAACGTCAAGACGACGGGTGGCCCTGCCGGCATCCGCACGGCTGAGAAATAAGCCGAACCTCGAAGCATTTGATAAAAACTGACGAGGCAAGGCAGATGGCAGCCGATGCGCAACACCAGCCGACAGCGGGCACGAAATATTACCTGCGCCCGCTCGGCCGGTTGACGCGGCCGCCTGGCCTCATCAACGCCGCGCCAGACCGGATGGTGCGGATCGGAGGCCGCGCCGACACCGTTTTCTCCGCGTTCGAATTGATCGAGCGGCATGCCAGCGGCTGGATCGACCGGCGCGTCGTGTCGGTCGACGAGGCGCGGCAACTGATGGCGATGCCGAGCACGATGGGCACCCGCCTCAAGACGGCAATGGCGCACTTTATGGCGCCGCGCAGTGCAATCGCCAACCTGCCGCTCGATCGACCCCGGATCATGGGCATCGTCAATGTCACGCCGGACAGCTTCTCGGACGGCGGCAGCTTCAAGACTCCCAAGGATGCGGTGGCACACGCGCTGCGGCTGGAAGAGGAAGGCGCCGAACTGCTCGATATCGGCGGCGAGTCGACACGGCCCGGCGCCGACCCCGTGACGGTTGATGAAGAATTGCGCCGCATCATTCCTGTGCTCGAAGGGCTCAGGGGCAAGACCCGCGCGCGCCTTTCCGTCGATACGCGCCGGGCTGAAGTGATGCGCCGCGTCGCATCTGCCGGTGCGCATGTACTTAATGACGTTTCAGCACTGATGTTCGACCCGCAGAGCCTGCGCGTCGCCACCGAAACCAAGCTGCCGATCGTGCTGATGCATGCGCAAGGCGACCCGGCAACCATGCAGAAGGACCCGCAGTACGCTGATGCGCTGCTCGACGTGTTCGATCATCTGGAAGCCCGCATCGAGGTTTGCGTGCGGGCCGGTGTCGCCCGCGAGCGGCTGATCCTCGATCCCGGCATCGGTTTCGGCAAGACGGTCCTGCACAACCTCGAGATCATGGGTGGGCTGTCGCTGCTGCACGGGCTCGGCGTGCCTGTGATGCTCGGCGCCTCCAGGAAAAGCTTCATCGGCGCGCTCTCCGGTGCGATCGATCCCAAGGACCGCGTCATGGGCTCGGTGGCGGCAGCATTGTCGGGGGCCATGCAAGGCGCTCAGATTCTGCGCGTGCACGACGTCGCGGCAACCCGGCAAGCGTTGACGATCTGGCAGGCCACCACAAACGGCGCCGCCGCGACCGTGCTTTGATGGATGAGCGGTCGTAGGGTGCAAGGCGCCTGCTAATGCGCCGTCATAGGTGCAGACGTTGCAACACGACGCGAGTACAGGGTGCGCCTATTGGCGGCCCCCGGATGAATTGGCCTCACGTCCGCAACACCTTCAACGCGTTGGCGCCGAGAATCTGGCAGCGTACGTCCTTGTCGAGCATAAGTAGGCTTTGCGCCGGGAAATCGTTGTCCCAGTGTGGGTAGTCCGTCGAGAACACCAAATGCTCCGGCCCGAGCATGTTGATCAACTGCTTCAGGTGCTCGGGATTATGCGGTTCATCGAGCGGCTGCGTCGAGAAACGGACACGTTCGGAAACGTACTCGCGCGGCGGCCTCTTCACCCAGGGCACGTCATAGCGCAAGCTTTCCCACGTGCGATTGATGCGCCACATCAAGGGCAGCGCCCAGGCAAAGCTGTACTCGGCGAAGATGAACTTCAACGTCGGGAACTTCTCGAACACACCTGAGAAGCAGAGGCTCGTCAGGTTCGCCTCGCCGATCTGCGACAGCGAAACGTAACGCTCCGGATAATTCTCGGGGAAGCCACCGGCCTGGTTCGGCGCGCCATAGTGCACGCTGTCCGTGCCCGTGACGTGCAGCAGGATTGGCAGTCCGTGCTCGGCAGCGGCCTTATAGATCGGCTCGTAGTAGCGGTTGCCCATCAGAATATTGATCAGCGGCAGATAGACGGCGCAGACCTCGGGCCGCTTACCGATTCGATTGATCTCGGCGACCGCGGCCTGCGGATCCTGCGCGGTCACCGTCATCGCCAAGCGTAGCCGCTTCTCGGTCTTCAGCGGCCAGACCTCAAGGAAGTAGTCGTTGTAGGCGGAACAGATTACCGCGCTCTCGTCCGGGCCGCTGATGACGGTGCCCATCTGGCCCGCCTGCAGCGAGGTCAACACCGCGATCGAGATGCCGTGCGCGTCGAGCAGATCCTTGCGCATGTATTCCGGGTCCGAACCGGCCGGCCCGCCTGACGGAGTCGCCGCGTCATGGCGCGCGGCCGAGCCGGACGGATGCTCGAAGCGGAACGTCAGCGGCAGAATGTTCGGCACACGCGCCAGCTTTAGCTTGAAGCGTTCGGCCCATGCCTTTGGCATGAACGGATACAGCGGCGTGAACCCGCCGGCGACGACCGGATGCACGTCGCAATCGACGATCGTCGTGCCGGCATCGCCCTTGGCGCGCATGGTCTTCGACTGCGGAGCCTCGATGTTCATGCTGTCCTCTGTGCTTGCGCTTCGGTTGCCCACGTCTTGGCGGAGCCCTACCCTATCGTGGACGCAACCGCGCTACTCCTTCGCCGTGCGGGGGCCGAGATCCACCCAGATCTCGCCGTTCTCGATTTTGGCCGGATAGACGCGCAGCCGCATGCGGCTCTCGACGAACGGCCTGGCACCCGTTGCCATCTCGAACTCGAAGCCATGCCAGGGGCAGCGCAGGATCTCGCCGTCGCGGCCCCAGGTCAGCGTGCCCGGCGCACCCGGCAACGCGGTGCCGGTCAGCTGGCCCTTGCAGATCGGCGCGCCCTTGTGCGGGCACCAGTTACGCACCGCCTCGACTTGGCCATCGGGCCGGCGGACGACGCCGATCTCGCGTTTGCCTGCCATGACGATGCGGACGCCGTTGACGGGAAATGTCTCGGCAGCGCCGATGTTCACGAGGGTAGAAGCTGTCATGTCGCTCTGAAACGGCTCATCTCTGTTGAACGTCGACGATACTGAAAAGGTCCAGACATGACCAGTCTCTTGTCCGGACATGTTCGCAATATTTGCACCCTTCATTTAGCGCAACAGGGCGTCCCCACATAGGGCCAAGCCTGTGTGACCGAGATGATCCAAGCCATTTCCGGCTCATTCGTCTCACCCGCAAAAAACGCGCCTGCATCATCGGCCACCTGCAGTTGTAAATCTGTACGATTGCCGAGCGAAACATCAACCCTGTTGGTTGGACGCGACACACCATTCGCTCACCTTCAAATCGTCATCCCGAGCGCCTTCGCCACGGTGAACAGGTCCTTATCGCCGCGGCCGCAGAGGTTCATGACCAGCAGGTTGTTCTTCTCGAGTTTGGGCGCGAGTTTCATGACGTAGGCGAGCGCGTGCGACGGCTCGAGAGCCGGTATGATGCCCTCGTGCTTGGTGCAGAACTGGAGTGCTGCCAGCGCTTCCTTGTCGGTTGCCGAAGCGTAGGTGACGCGGCCGGTGTCCTTCAGCCACGAATGCTCAGGCCCGACGCCTGGATAATCGAGGCCGGCCGAGATCGAATGGCCTTCGAGGATCTGGCCGTCGTCGTCTTGCAGCAGGTAGGTGCGGTTGCCGTGCAGGACGCCAGGGCGGCCGCCGTTCATGGACGCGGCATGGCCGTTTTGCACCTTCAGGCCGTAGCCTGCCGCCTCGACGCCGTAGATCGCCACGTCCTTGTCGTCGAGGAACGGGTGGAAGAGGCCGATCGCGTTCGAGCCGCCGCCGATGCAGGCGACGAGCGTGTCCGGCAGCCGGCCTTCCATCGCCAGCATCTGCTCGCGCGTCTCGCGGCCGATGATCGACTGGAAGTCGCGGACCATCTCCGGGTACGGGTGGGGACCCGCCGCCGTGCCGATGATGTAGTAGGTGTCCTTGACGTTGGTCACCCAATCCCGGAGCGCCTCGTTCATGGCGTCCTTCAGCGTGCCAGCGCCCGAGGTGACCGGGTTCAGCTTCGCTTCGAGTAGATGCATGCGGGCGACGTTCGGCGACTGCCGCTCGATGTCGGTCGCGCCCATGTAGATCTCGCAGGGCATATCGAACTTGGCGCAGACGGTGGCGACGGCAACGCCGTGCTGGCCGGCGCCGGTTTCGGCGATGATCCGCGTCTTGCCCATGCGGCGGGCGAGAAGGATCTGGCCAAGGCAGTTGTTGATCTTGTGGCTACCGGTGTGATTGAGCTCGTCACGCTTCAAGTAAACCTTGGCGCCGCCCAACGCCTCGGTGATGCGTTTGGCGTAGTACAGCGGCGAAGGGCGGCCGGCGTAATGCGAATTGAGGTCGGCGAGCTCGGCATGGAACTTCGGATCGGCCTTGGCGGCCTTGTAGGCCTGCTCCAGCTCCAGGATCAGCGGCATCAGCGTTTCGGCGACGAAACGGCCGCCGAAGAGGCCGAAGAAGCCCTTGTCGTCGGGGCCCGTGCGGTAGCTGTTCGGAGCTTTCGGGGTTGTGGATTTGGTTTTCTTGGTCGCCATGGCTGGCCACGTCCTTCGCGTTGGTCTTGGCTATCGGGCTGCGGCCGCAGTGGTGCGCGCCGCTCGCATGAACTGGCGGATCAGGTCCGGGCTTTTGATGCCCGGCGCCGTCTCGACGCCCGAGGAGACATCGACGGCCGCAGCGCTGGTTGCCGCGACGGCCGCCGCGACGTTTGACGGCGTGAGCCCGCCCGACAGCATGAATGGAATCCGGTTGCGTACGTGGTCCAGCATGCGCCAGTCGAACGTGGCACCGTGGCCGCCCGGCCGGTCGGCGGTCTTTGGCGGCTTGGCGTCGAACAGGATCATGTCGGCGGCTTCTCTATAGTCGAGCGCGCGGGCGGCGTCCGCTGCCGTTTCGACTTTGATGGCCTTGATCAGTGGTTTGCCGAACCGTGCCTTGAGTTCCGCGGCCCGTGCTGGCGTCTCTTCGCCGTGAAGCTGCAGCATGTCCGGGTTCACCTTGGCGACGATTTCGCTGATCAAGGCATCGTCGGCATCGACGACCAGCGCGACGACCTTTGACCGGCCTCGCGCCATATCTGCCAGCGTTCGGGCTGCCTCGATCGGCACGTTGCGCGGGCTCTTCGGGAAGAACACGAGGCCGACGAATTCGGCCCGTTCGGCCAGCGCGGTCTGCATCGCGTCCGCTGTCTTCAGTCCGCAGATTTTGACGTGTGGTGGCATGGTTGGCTTTCCCCCTCTCCCCGTCCTTGCACTTGACGCGGAGTGGGTTGGGGTGAGGCGCGGCAACAAACTCAAGAGCAAGCGGCCGCCCCTCACCCTAACCCTCTCCCCATGTGAGGGCAGAACATGGGGAGAGGGGACATGCGCTACTTCCGAATGACGGCCAGGGCTTTGCCGAGACCGGATGCGGTGTTCTGGTCGACGTTGGTGTCGCGCTCACGGGCCAGGCGATCGGCCTCGTTGCGCCAGCGCATGGCGTCCTGCGCGCGGGTGCGGGCCGAGCGGCGCCAATGGCTCTGCGTCAACCAGGTTGCAAAGCCGCCGAGCAACACGCCCACCAGTAGCGAGCCGAGCAGGAAATAGAAGAACGGCACGTCGAATGTCATGCGCGAGTCGTCCGGCCGGAAGGGGTTGAGCCGCAAGCTCACGGGATGCTTATTCGTCACGGCAAGCGTAACGAGCAACAGGAAGGCCGGAAATGCCACCAACAACCCAACAATCTTATTCAGCACGTCAGTCCTCGCTTCCTACGCTCATCCAACAGCAACTGGACTCTGGTCACGTGTTCAAGCGCTCGCGCAGCTCCTTGCCGGTCTTGAAGAACGGCACGAATTTCTCATCGACGTTCACTGTCGTGCCGGTGCGCGGATTGCGGCCCGAACGCGGCGGACGGTGCTTGACCGTGAACGCGCCGAAGCCGCGAAGCTCCACCCGGTCGCCCCGCGCCAGGGCATCGACGATCTCGTCGAAGATGACGTTGACGATGCGCTCGATGTCACGGTGAAAGAGATGCGGATTGGAGGCGGCGATGCGCCCGATCAACTCCGACTTGATCATGTAACGAACCCTTCCCGACTGAGACTATTGTATTTACTCATTTTTCGGCAGGCTGCCAAACCGAAAGGAGGCCGTCAAGCAGAAGTGCCGAAAGCCTCGGATCATCGTTGAGAAGGCGTACCTGGTCGGGGTTCAACCCAAACATGATCGCCGCAGCCCGGCCGAGCATGCCGAGCACGCCCCAGTTGTCCTCGGCCTTTGGTTTCCAATCGACGATCTTGAGCCCGGTCTGGATCTTGCGCTCCTTTTCGAGCCACTGTTGCACCTCGGTTTCGCCGCCGATCTGGTCGACGAGCTTCAGCGTCAGCGCCTCCCGGCCGGAGAAGACGCGGCCCTGCTCCAGGCCCGGGATGGTGGCCGTGTCGAGCTTGCGGCGATCGGCGACGAGCCCGCGGAACCAGCCCATGGACTCGCGCACCATGCGTTCGGTGGTCTCCCGGCCGGCCTGATCGAGCGGCGCGAACGGCGAGGGAACAGCCTTCAAGGGCCCGCTCTTGACCTCGTTCATCTTGACGCCGATTTTGGCCAGCAACTCGCTGACCTCGGCCCACTGGAAGATGACGCCGACCGAGCCCGTGATGGTATTGCCGCGGGCGAAGATCTGGTCGGTGGCAAGGCCGCAGATGTAGGCAGCCGACGTCGCCATGGTGCCAAACTGCGCGACCACGGGCTTTTTCGCCGAAACAGCCCGGATCGCCTCGTACATCGCTTCGCCGCCGGCCGTCGTGCCACCGGGACTGTTGATGTAGAGGATCACGGCGTCGACGTTCTTGGCGCGCGCGACCCGGTCGAGCAGGCGCAATTGGTCCCGGTTCTCGGTAATCATGCCCTCGATCGCGATCCGGGCGATCTGCTTTTTCTCGCCGAATGCGCCGCGTTCACCACTTTGGCTGACCGCAAGAGCGCCCAACGCCAGTGCACCGCCGACAATGGCCAGCACCCGCCAGAGCGACAACGACCGGCGCAGGCGGCGGCGGTCGAGCAGGGCTTCGGTCTCGATGGTCATGGGGCTGGTCTCTCCAGTTGAAGCAAGTTCTGGCCGGCTGGCAGGAGTTCTTTGGTGATGATCTGGCGGCCTGGATTATCATTCGCCGCTGTGGAGGGGTGATAAATATTTGGTCAGGCAGCAAGCTTCAACCGTTGGAGTGCGACCTCGGCCAGGGGGGGGCGCGTACTTCCGCCGGGGGGACTGCCGCCCGTGCCACCAGCGCGCCCGGCGAAATCTGCGGCCAAGGTCGAGAGCTTGGCTGGATAGACGGGCGGAATCTGCTTGACGCAACCCAGGCCCGGATTTGCAACGGTTATGAGCGATCGCAATCTTCCAGGCGGGACATCGGATTGCAGCGTCCAATTGCGTGACGGCCACGCTGTCACTAGGTTGACACTTCCAGGCCAACCGGTCGGCGCGGAGGCGCACGCCAATGACCAATTCCAAGTGCATCGTGCGTAACCGCGATCTCGAAGCCTTCTGGGGCGTGCGGCGAGCGAAGGAACCGGGTTTCATGCGCTCGCTCATCACCTGGATGGGCGGTCCCGACGGGTACATCAACACCAATCCCGGACATGCGATCGAAAGCCGAAAATCCGCGGTCGGGTTGATGGATATGGGGCCCGGCAACCGGCAGCCCGGCGTGCACACGCACTCGGTGGCAGAGATCTACGTCATCATCGACGGTACGGTTGAAAGCTTCGACGGTTTCGGCCGCACGCACACCGCCGGTCCGCTCGACTGCCTCTACATTCCAAAAGGCGTGCCGCACGGGGTGCGCACCGTCGGCGAGGTGCCGGTCAAGCTGCTCTGGGTCAACGACGACATCGAGAAATGGGGCGTTTCGATCTACGCGGAAGGGCCAGGGCCGCATCCCTCCGACGACGAGGTCTCGCTGATCCAGTTCCGTGCTCTCGAGCCCAACTGGTCAGCACCCCGCGCCAAGGAGCCGGGCTGCATGCGTTGGAATGTCAGCTGGGTCGGCAACGACCGCACGCGTGGCAGTTTCAACCCGGAGCTCGCATTCCCGAACCCGAATGTCGGCATCAGCCTTTGCGCACTGCAACCGGCAAACCGGATGGCCGATGCGCCCGCGCGTGGCGATCAGCTCTACGTCGTGATCGCCGGCGAAGGCGTATTTGCCCACAGCGGGCGAACCGAGGTGATCGCCCGGCAGGATGCGGTTTTCTGCCCGGCCGGTGACGTGCTGGATCTCAGAGCCCTCGGGGATCGTCCGCTCACTCTCATCCGCGTCGAGGAGCGGTCTGGCTGAATGAGGCTGCCGGTGTGACGCTGCCGTGGTTACACACGTGTGTCGCACCACATGTGGTCACACCACGTGTTGCCCAACGGGTCGGTACTCGCTAGCCTGATGGGTGAAGGTCGCCCGGCAACAAGCGGCCAACACACGGGAGCGAAATCGCATGACAACCAAGCCTCGCATATCACGCCGCACTGTCGTCGCGGGCGCCGGCGCCGCACTAACATCACCCTTCATCCGGACCAGCGCCCAGGCGCAAGCCGGCGGCACGATCAAGCTCGGCATGCCGTTGGCGCTGACGGGTCCGCTCGGGTCGGTCGGACAGCAGCAGAAGCGCGGCGCCGAACTTTACGCCAAAGTGCAGAACGAAAAGGGCGGCTGGCTCGGCAAGAAGATCGAGCTGCTGATCGAGGATACCGCCGGCAACCCGGCCACCTGCGTCCGTAAAGCCCAGGAGATGGTCGAGCGGCACGAATGCCGGCTTTTCACGGGCATTACGTTGTCCTCGGAGGCACTGGCCGTGGTGCCAAAGCTCGCCGAGTGGAACGCGATTTTCATTTCGTCCGACAACGGCGACGGACGCCTGACAGCGGAAAGCTTCGTGCCGAATTTCTTTCGCGCCAACACGTCCGGGCCGATGGGCACGCGCGCCGTTTCGCTCTACATCAAGGAGGCCAACTACAAGAAGTTCTACGCGCTCGGTCTCGATTATGCCTGGGGTCACAACAGCATCCAGGTGTTCGAGAGCGAGGTGAAGCGGGCCGGCAAGGAGTTCGAGGGCAAGGTGTTCGCGCCGACCGGCACCAAGGACTACTCGACCTATATCACCAAGATCCGCCAGTCGGGCTGCGACGCCGTCTTTCTCGTGCTGGCCGGTGACGACAACAACGCCTTCCTCGCCCAGGCCGCACAGTACAAACTCGGCGACAAGGTTGCGCTGCTGGCGGAGCAGCTCGAGCTTTCTGCCATGAAGGCCGTCGGCGACGCCTGCCTCGGCATGATCGTCTCGGCGCGCTATGCCTTCTCCATCGACAATCCAAAGAACAAGGAGTTCGTCGAGCTGTGGAAGAAGGAGCACAACGGCGCGGTGCCCGATCAGTTCGAGGGCGAGCAGTGGCAGTGCCAGCGCGTGTTCGAGGCGGGTATCGCCAAGGCTGGCAGCATCGAGGCGGACAAGCTTCGTCCCGCGCTCGAGGACCTCACGATCGACGACATCAAGGGCAAGGTGCACATCCGCAAGTGCGACCATCAGGGTGTGCAGCAAGGCTTCATCATCAAGGCGGCGAAGCGCGAGGGCTTTTCGCACCCGGTGCCCGAAGTGATTGCGACGCTGCCGGCCGATCGGGTGACGCCGCCGTGCAACAAGATGACCTATGACGACTGAGCCGATGCGCGCATCGAGACGGCCCGTTTGTGCAAGCATGCGGGCCGATTTGCTGCATTGTCACCTGTCGCGAATGGATCGGCTTGCCGCGCATGAGCACGCTCGCTTTTCTTCTCACTCAGAGCGTCAATGCGCTCTC
The DNA here is from genome assembly GCA_031367895.1 of Hyphomicrobiales bacterium. GTDB lineage: Bacteria > Pseudomonadota > Alphaproteobacteria > Rhizobiales > Hyphomicrobiaceae. Next base: position 451 of record JANLQP010000361.1, on the reverse strand, counting down.
GCAGGCCGCGTTGTTGTTCTTCCTCGGTGTCGGCCTCACGCTCATCTTTGGTATCATGCGGATCGTCAATTTCGCGCATGGCACGCTGTATATGCTGGGGGCGTTCGTCAGCTACACGGCGGTGCGCCTGACCGGCAGTTTCTGGGCGGCATTGGTGCTGTCGCCGTTGCTCGTCGGCCTGGTCGGCACCGCCTTCGAACTCGGCATTCTCCGGCGGCTCTACAAGCGCGATGCGCACGCCTTTCTGATGGTGACGTTCGGGCTGGCGCTGGTGGTCGGCGAGGCGGTTCGCCTGATCTGGGGCTCGGACGCGCTGCAGGTGCCGCCCCCGGCGGCGCTGTCCGGCGTCGTCTTCCTGCTCGACGAGCCGTTTCCGATCTATCGGCTGTTCCTGGCGGTTTCCGGCATCGTCGTCGCCATCGCCATCTGGCAGTTGCTCGAGCGGACACGC
>JANLQP010000339.1:0-7210 GCA_031367895.1 Hyphomicrobiales bacterium | reverse complement strand
CAGCGGCTATATCCAGCCCCACGTCGGCGAGTATTTCGTCGGCGCCGGTGTGAAGTTCAACACGTTCAAGCAGGTCGACAGCTTTGCCTTGCTGGCGGTCGCCTTCGGCGTGCATTTCGAACTCGACATCATCGGCTTGTCGACCCTGAAGGTCCCCAATCAGCCGCCGAATGTGCCGCCAGTCGCGTTGATCGAGCTCGAGCTGCTGGCGCGCTTCGCACCCGAGGAAGGTTTCCTCAGTGTGCAGGCCCAGCTGTCGGCGCAGTCCTACATCCTGTCGAAGAGCTGTCATCTCCAGGGTGGGTTTGCCTTCTACAGCTGGTTCTCCGGCGAGCACGGCGGCGACTTCGTCATCTCGATCGGCGGCTACCATCCCAAATACAAGATCCCGAAGCATTATCCGACGGTGCCGCGGATCGGCTTCAATTGGCAAATCGACGAGCATGCGCACCTCAAGTCGCTCGGCTATTTCGCACTCACGTCATCTGCCATCATGGCCGGCGGCGGACTGGATTTCACGTATCAGACCTCCAACCTGAAGGCTTGATTCAATTTCGGCGTCGATTTCCTCATCGAGTGGCGCCCGTTTCATTACCAGGCGGACGGCTACATCAATGTCGGCGCCGAAGGCACGATCTGTATCTTCACCACGATCCACATCTCGGTCGATGTCGGCGCGCAGCTCTACATCTGGGGTCCGGACTTTGCCGGCGTCGCCAAGGTCGATCTCAAGATAACCAGCTTCACCGTCCACTTCGGCGCAGGTGAGCCGAACAAGAAGCCGATCGCATGGAGCGATTTCAAGACCTCGTTCCTCCCGGAGGAAAACAAGGTCTGCACGATCACGGTGGCGCATGGTCTCGTGCGCATCCTCCAGGATCAGGAGGCAAAGGAGGGCCTCCACTCCGAGGACGCGAAGCCCGAACGCTGGGTGGTGAACGCTAAGGAGATGTGTCTGGCGATCGACTCGGTGGTGCCCTCGAGCAAGGCCGGCAACGTCGTCGCAGGAAGCGCGGCCCTGCCCCCGAAAGGCGGCCTGATGATCGATCCCGCCCTCGGCATCAAGCCCCTGGCAATCAAGCCGATGGACAAGCTTCTCGACGCCCATCTCGAGTTCCACGTCACTCACCGGAATGCTGCGACGATTAAGGACGACGAGGCGAGCGGCTCGTTCCAGTTCGTGCCCATCGTCAAGAAGCTTCCGACGGCGCTGTGGAACCCCGAGGGGAACGGAGCCCCCGACAGCGACAATCACGTCGAAACGACGCCCGCCTTGACCGGCTACACGATGCATCCCGCGACGCTGCCGCTGCCCGGCGCGTCGCACTGGGTCAAGGACCAGAGCCTCGAATACGAGTCTTCGGAGAAGCACGTCAGGGAGGATGGCCTTCGACTGACGCGCGCCTCCACCCCGACCCCACCGGCGAAAATCAGGCGACGCGCCTCGCCGCCACTGCCGATGCCTGACCCTGCGTTGCTCGTGGCCATGGGTTTTGATCCGCACGATGACGTCAGGCTCGCCGATTCGCTTCCGCGCGCCTTTGTCGTTCGACCTGTCATGAGCACTCTTTCCGTTGGATGAGTTGGGCCCGGTTTCATGCCAAATGTCTCGCTTGCCCCCGAGCGCGATCCCAAGCTCGTGCAGCAGAACTTGCTGGACAAGAACAATGCGCTGCTTCCACCCAATGTCCGCCACCATCTTCACCAGCTTGCGCTACACGCCAACACCGAGCCGGGGCTCGGCGAGTTCAGAGCGATATGTCTCGAGCTGTTCAAGCGTTTTCCTGCCCAAGAGCTGCGCGAGGTGCCCGGCCCGCGGTTCTGGCAGCCCAACGAGCCGACCATCCTGCTGGCCGGCGAGGACGTCACGGACACCGGCCGCCATGGCCACGATGGCCCGCTCTGGGTCTATGCCGCCGATTTTGATGTCGCAGGGGGTCTGCCACCAGACTCGCACGTATTGGCCGACAACTTCTCGAAGTTATCGCTGTCGGCCAAATTGGCGACCAACCGAAGATATTTTTCAGGCAAACGGCGTCTCAGGCCGCACATGGTCCATCTGCTCGCGGATGAATACGGCGACAGGATGGGCGGGCCCCCAGCCACCGACCTCGACAGATATTTCAACGAGCACCAGAGCGAGATCCTGGCGTGGGCCCGCGCCGATTTCCGCGATCGCTCGACCGATGGAACCGACTGGCATCCCCTGTTCCTGGAGTGGGAGGTCGAGGTTCTTCCGCTGCACGAAGGGGGCAACGTCGCGGCGGAGCATCGGGAGTTCGCACCGAGCTTCATTGACGACAATTTCACGCTGCAGGAGCGCTCCACGGAGCTGTCGGCAGAACGACCGCCCGAGTTCCTGTCGGTCGACAAGGACCATGCCGGCATGGTCGCCCCCAGCAGCACGATCTTCAGCGGTCGCTCGATCCTGACACCGCATGCCGTGAAGGTTGTCCGCGAGAGCATCGAAAGCTTCGTTCCCGAGCAGCCTCCCCCCCCCCAGCCGCCGCGACGCAGCCCAACGCCGGGCCCGGGGGCGTACAGGCGCCTGCGGGTTCGTCCGCGCCCGTAAGCGCGTTGCCCGGGGCCGTCGCGGCCGCTGACCCGTTGTTGGCAAGAGAAGCCGCGAAGATGGCCACTCAGAGAGCTGCTACCAGCTTTATCGAGGATCAGGCTCGGGAGGCGCTCGGGGTATTGGATAAGTACGCGCCCGGCCGTCCCAGCGGCGACCCACCCGCAAGTGCGACGGCGGAGCCGGTCGGCAATCATGCCCCGAAAGCCCAGTCGCAGTCCCTGAGCGGCTTCAACGACGGCCTGCTGATGCACCGCCAAGTCATGCAGCTTCCCGTCGCCGATCCGCTCGGCTTTCCGGACTACAAGGCCTTCACCGAGACCATCGTCAAAGGCGCCGTTGGCGGGCAGAACCGCGTCTCGCCCGAGCCGCATTTCGATTTCCATCCCATTCGCACCGGCCAGATGCGCATCAGGCGTCTGCGTCTCGTCGACTCGTTCGGGCAAGTGCGTGACGTCGCGCTCGAGTTCGACAAACCCCTGCTCAAAGCGCACGCCTACGAGCTGCCTGAGATGCCGGTCGACGTCCAGCTCGACGATGCGCACAGGACGGTCTACTTGCCGCCACGGCTGACGCAGCCGGCGCGCGTCAATTTCCGCTGGTTGGCCGCGGCTGGCGACAGCCAGGAGGTCAACTCTCACCCGCTCACCAGTCCGATCTGCGGCTGGGTGATTCCCAACAACGCCGACGGCAGCCTGATGATCTACGACGGCGCCGGTGACGCCGTCGGCTATGTCGAGCTGACCGGCCGGTGGCGGCCGGCACCCGGTCGCAGCACCCCGCTGTGGCCGCACGACATCGAGAACCCGCACTTGCGCCGGATGGTCGAGTGGGTGTGCAGGCAGGCCCGCGAGGTCGCCAAGGCGGCCGGGACGGGCACGACCGTAACGGCCGATCCGGTCACGATGTTCATGGAGGACTTTCTCGCCACCCTCGATACCGCGCTCGAAAACATCGAGCCGGAGAGCTTTGCCCAGCACCAATCGCTCGCGCTGCTGATCGGTCGCCCGATGGCGCTGGTTCGCGTGTCCGTCAACATCGAGCTGCAGGGACTGCCGGCGGCTCGCCAGTCATGGGAGGACCTGCAGCGGCGCATCGCGGGCGAGCCGCCCGGCACCGACGGCTTCTGTGACGTCCAGTTCCCGATCCGGATCGGCGAGCACATGCAGCTCAACGACGGTGTCGTCGGCTACTGGCTCGAGGACACGGGCGGCTATAGCGGCGACACGTTCTGGGCCCCGCAGAGCGAGCACATCGACCTGAAGCCCGGCGAGAAGCTGTTCCTCTATCGCGAGGATACCGACAAGCCCCTCTGTTTCCTACACTCGATCAACGACCCGCCACAGATCGTGACTATGCTGATGGACCCGCGCGGTCTCGCCCACTGCACCAGCGGCATCCTGCCGACCAAGGCGCTCGCGCTGCCAGTCGAGCATACCAGCGCTGCCTTGAAGCAGCTCAAGGTCAGCTTCCTGTCGGCGCCGGTGCTGACCGATCCGGGCCACATCAACATTCCCCTGCCGAACGAGCCCGGCTTCACCTGGTCCTGGATGCAGCTCGAGATGCAGAAGCGCGGCCTGCGCTGGACCGAGCTGTCGACCACGCCGATGGTCGAGCTCGCCGTCTTCAAGCAGGCGTTCCCCGACGACTACGAGGACGTCTGGCAGTGGCTCATCGCGAACCGCCGGATCACCCAGAATCCAGGCGTCGAGACGGCAGACGTCCGGCCCCGGTCGCAATGGGCCGATGTGGCGGACGCCGTGAGTTTCAGGGACGGTCATCCTCACGACGTCCACGACATCGAGCGCGTGCTGGCCCAGATCAAGCAGGAAGCCCGCTTCGGCCCGACCCAGGAGATCCGCGAGGGCTGGCTCGAGCTGACGCCGCACGAGGACACCACGAAGCCATCCGACCAATAGTTCGATCGAACCGGAAGAGTGTGTCATGCCGAGCAACGATAAAATCTCGCCCGCCGCCGCCGCCGCCATCACACCGTTCGATTTCCGGCTCACCAATCGCTGGGGTCAGCCGGTGCTGTTCACGCGGCTGCTTCAACAGGATCTGACGCTGGAGCTGATCAACACCTCGCGCGCGGAGCTGACGATCGAGCCGATTGCACCGGGCAAGGCAGAGACTGTCCCGACGGCCGAGGACAGCCAATTCCACCTGCGCTTCCGCTCCGGCACGCTCTGGGACCCCAAGATCGCGCTCGAGCCCAGATCGCCCTGGAAGATCAGCCCGGCTCAGTACCCCCCGGGACACTCGGCGGAGCTCGCCGCCGATCGGGCCGACGACGTGGTGTTCTACCTGCGCTACGACGACAGCACGAGCGCGCTGAAGCTCGCGTCGGGCTCGGGTCCGGTGAAGATCCGCCTGCTCGGCATCGGGGTTGATGGCCGCGCAGGCTCGCACGGCACACGCGTGCAACTGCGCTACCAGCACCTGCAGTCTGTGGACCACAAGCGGCCGTTGAGCGGCACCTCGATGCACTACATCAGCGTGCTCGACGAGAGCCCGTCGGACGAGGCCGGTCTGCAGCCGATCCTGATCGACTGGGCCGGACCCAACAAATTCCTCAACGACGGCAGCGCGACGACGCGCACGCTGAGGATCACCAATCAGTCCGGCAAGACGATCAAGCTCGATCCGACGACGGCGAAGATCACGATCGAGCTGCCCGTCGGAACGGCCCAATCCGGCTGGGCGTTGATCGCCGACCACGACAAGTCCTCGGTGAAGGTGGAGCAACTGACGAATGGCTGGCACCGCACCGGCAATGCGAGCGAGCTGCCCATCGTTCTTGCGCCCGTCGCCGCCGGCTCCGAATTCAGGGACAAAGCGTCGCTCGATTTCCCGATCACCCTGGCGACGACATGCCCGACCGGATCTACGTTCATCTCCGTCACGTACGCAGGCTTCGCGCATCTCGATCACGCGCAGCTCGTACCCGTGGTCAAGACACTGTTTGTGGTCGAGCCTACGATCAAGACCAATGCGGCACATACGAAGGCCGTCGTGATCGACGCGAGTGGCAATGTCGGAATCGGTACGACGACACCTACAGAGAAGCTCTCCATCCTCTCGGCCGACTCTATACTCGCGAACATCCTCGCGGTCAGCGCGCTCGACAAAACTCAGGGCGTCGGGGTCTCCTATACGGGCATCCGAAAACTGACGCACAACAATAGCAATGACCTCTACATAGACGGCGCAGCGGGAAGCACGGGCAACATCCTCCTCAATGCGAGCAGCGGCGGATCGACCGGCAACGTCGGGATTGGGACGACGTCGGCACTAGCGAAATTGTCCGTTTTAGATGGAAGATCTGTTGCCAATATTGGAGGCTTATATCGAGATTCAGAATATTCTGGCATTGCGTTTACGACGCACTCAGCGGCTGTTACTACCGAAAATTATTCGTTGCTAGGCAATGGGAAAGATACATTTGTGAACCGGCCGACGAACGGCATCATCACGTTTCGTGAGAATAATCGTGACCAGATGACAATCTCATCCGGCGGCAAAGTCGGCATCGGCACCATTTCCCCATCCGCCAAACTATCCGTGACCGGGGAAGGAACCGGCAACGGCCGCGCGTTCGCAATCGCTGACATCAACAACGTCGAGAAATTCACCGTCCTCGACAACGGCAATGTCGGCATCGGCGTGAACAACCCAACGAAAGCGAGATTAGAAGTCTCCGGTAATTCTACGCAGAATTTCAGTAGCTCATCTTATTTTAACAATACGTCTACTACTTGGGAGGCAGGCATATTGGCCCAAAAGGAAAGCGCTCTCATCAAACTCCCAATTAAAACACTGCCTAAGCATACCTACGCCGTTAGCTCCGGCGCTTTTTCCGGAAACATGCGGTAAGGCACGGTTTCATTGACGATCTGGCGCATGGTCCATGGGCCGCGGGCGACCAATTGCGCGATGGTGCGGGCGGCGATGCGACCGACGCCCTTGGTTCGGCGCCGATTATATCGGAAAACGTATTCGTCGAGATAAGCCTGAAGGTACTTGCTGCTGACGGCCGACCCGTGGGTGCCGAGCAACCAGCGCTTCAGCAGCGAGATCGCCCAGTGGGCGTGCTGCACGGCGTCGGCCTCGGCGCGCTCGGCCTTGGTCTGCACGACGGCGTCATGGGGCCGCTCGCCCAGGCTCCGGGTGTTGTAACCGGCATGACCGTCGGTGGTGACGGACGCGTCCGGCACGATCTGTGCGTCGACGAAGCGCTTCAGCGTTTCAGCATCGTTGTTTTCCGCCTGAGCCATGCGGACGCGGCCGTCGGTTTCGGTGGCGACGAGCACCAGTGATTTTCCCGAGCGTTTGGCGCCGACGAATGCCTCATCGATTTCAACGTGTTCGCTGAGTTTATCGCGGTCGGGACGGACCAGCGCCGCGCGCAATTTGTGCAACCAGGTCGTCGTGCCGGAGGCGCGCTTTCAGCACGACGCCGTATTGTAGGAGCCGAACCCCATGATCCGCTGCAGCTCCTTCGCAGAAATGCCGTTCTTGCGCGACGAAATCTCGAACACAGCACGGAACCACAGCTTGAGCGGCTTGTGCGTTTTGTGCAGTAGCGTCCCTGCCGTCAGGCTCGTCTGGTGGCCACACTCCGCGCACTCGAAGGTG
>JANLQP010000338.1:0-3041 GCA_031367895.1 Hyphomicrobiales bacterium | reverse complement strand
GCGTTGCGTCGCGCCGGTCTCGATTACCTGGAGCACGTTGAGATCGCCCGGCACCTCTCGTTCGAGGCGTTCGCAGATGCACGGCGCACTGCTGGCGCCGCATCTCGCCTGGTCCTACTGACGACCCACGGCAGCGTCGCCCATCACGCGTTCCGGTTCGAGCCGGGCGACACGCTGCTGCTCGGCCGCGAAAGCGCTGGCGTCCCTGACGCCGTCCACGCGGCAGTCGATGCGCGTGTGCGGATCCCCCTGAAGCCCGGCTTGCGCTCGCTCAACATCGCCGTTGCCTCGGCCCTGGTTCTCGGCGAAGCACTGCGGCAGACGGGTGGCTGGCCGGCTATCGCCGACCATTGATGCACCGATGCCTATTGTGGCGATCGTGCATGATCTCGCTTAAGGTTCGAGCGCAATCAAATCAAAGCGTGGGAGGCATATCATGCAGGAACGCAACCTCGGCTCGTCGGGACTGCGCGTCTCGGCCGTCGGCATCGGCTGCAACAACTTCGGCGGCCGCATCGACACGAAAGAGACCGGCCGCGTCATCGACAAGGCGATCGATCTCGGCATCACGCTGTTCGATACCGCCGACGTCTATTCCAACCGCGGCGGCTCCGAGACGGCGATGGGCGAGGTCCTCTCCGGGGCGAAGCGCCAGAAGATCGTGCTCGCGACCAAGTTCGGCATGCAGATGGACGAGGCCGGCAAGGAGATCGGCGGCTCGCGCGGCTATCTCATGCACGCCGTCGAAGGCAGCTTGAAGCGGCTGAAGACGGACTATTTTGATCTCTACCAGTTGCACCGGCCGGATGCGCGAACGCCGATCGAGGAAACATTGCGCGCCATGGACGATCTCGTGCGGCAAGGCAAGGTGCGCTACATCGGCTGCTCCAATCTGCCGGCGTGGCAGGTGGCCGAGGCGCAGGAAACGGCGCGGCGCTGCAACATCCACGCGTTCGCCTCCGCGCAGGACGAGTACAGCCTGCTGATCCGCGACACCGACCGCGAGCTCATTCCGGCGCTGACGCGCTACAAGATGGGCCTACTGCCGTACTTCCCGCTGGCGTGCGGGCTGCTTACCGGGAAGTACGCGAAGGGCGCGCTGCCGCAGGGCGCCCGCCTCACTGAGATGAAGCGCTACGCCGACAAGTACCTCAACGATCGCAACTGGCGCATCGTCGACGAACTGACGGCGTTCGCCAAGACGCGGGGACGTACGCTGCTCGAGTTGGCGTTCTCGTGGCTGTTGACGCGACCTGCCGTATCGAGCGTCATTGCCGGCGCCACCAGTCCGGCGCAGGTCGAGGCCAACGTCAAGGCTGCGTCCTGGCAACTGACGCCTGAAGATATTGCCGAGATCGATCGGATCACGTCTTATACCATTGTGCAAATTGTTTGACCTGTGCTTCGCCGCTGCCCGCGCCATCCGGCCGGCTCCCTGCAGGGGAGTCGGATGGCGCAAAGTAAAAGCGATACCGGCGCCTGGCTGGTCGATGACAGGTCGAACATTTTGCTCGCCGGTATTAGTGGCTCCTTCGGTTGCCCGTCGTGCCGGAGACACGCCTTGCATGATGCCAACCGGCGCGTGAGTTTGGTGCCTGGCTTTAGCCTGGCACCTACCCGGAGCGCTGCGGTGTCAGGCTGAAGCCAGACACCCAACGGGAGTGTGCTTCCATGAAACCGCGCATCGCACTGATCGGGCTTGGCATGGCGGTGACGCCACATGCGCAAGGCCTCGTCGAGTTGGCAGACCTTTGTGAAGTCGTCGCCGCCTACAGCCCCACGGCCGAGCGGCGCGCAAAGTTCGGCGCGCGGTTTCCGTTTCCACTGGCCGACGATCTCGATCGTATCCTCGCGGATCGCAGCATCGATGCCGTTGGCATCCTGACGCCAGCGAATACGCATCGCGATCTTGTGTTACGCGCTGCGAAGGCCGGCAAGCAGATCCTGCTCGAGAAACCGCTCGAGATTTCGACGGAGCGCGCCGAAGAACTGGTGCAAGCGGCCGAGGCGGCTGGCGTCGCGCTGGCTGTGATGCTGCAGTATCGGTTCCGCAACGCGGGCGAGCGCTTACGTGAGATCGTCAGCAGCGGCGGATTGGGCACGATGGTTTCATGCTCGACGTCGATCCGGTTCTGGCGGCCGCAGAGCTATTACGGCGAGCCCGGCCGCGGCACCCGCGCGCGAGACGGTGGCGGCGTGCTGCTGACGCAGGGCATCCACGGGTTGGATCTTTTGCTGTCGATTGCGGGCCCGATCGCCGAGGTGACTGGCTACGCCGCGACGACGGCCGTGCACCGCATGGAGACGGAGGACCTGGTAGTTGCGGCTGCGCGCTTTGCCAATGGCGCTCTCGGCGTGATCGAGGCGACGACCACAGCCTATCCGGGCTCACCCGAGCGCATCGATATCGTCGGCACCAAGGGGGCCGCAAGTCTGCTTGGCGGCACGACGCTGCGTGTCGACTATCACGACGGCGGCAATGAGCAGATTGCGCCCGCGCAGACAATTGGCGGGACCGGCGCCGATCCGATGGCGATGCCGGCCGACTATCACCGTGCAGTATGGGCTGATTTCATCAGCGCGATCACCAACGGCCACGCGCCGCGTGTTTCCGGTCGCGATGCGTTGCGCGTGCATTGGCTGATCGATGCGCTGCTGGCCTCGAGCGAGAGCGGCCGGCCGGTACAGGTTCAAGGTTGAAGCCCGCAACAGCCGCCATCGATCAGGCCGAGGCGGTTTCCGCAACCAGCGCAGCTGGCGGCGCCGCGCGCACCTGGTTCTTGCGGCCCGATAGCAGCATGTCGAAATAGTTGATCGTCTCAATCAGACCAATTCGCAGCGCGATTTTCGGTTTCCAGTCGAGTTCACGCGAAGCGAGCGTGATATCCGGCCGGCGCTGTTTCGGATCGTCCTGCGGGAGGGCCAAATGCACCAGCTTCGACTTCGACCCCGTCAACGCGATCACCAGCTCCGCCAGCTCCAGCATCGTGAACTCGCCGGGGTTGCCGAGGTTGATGGGGCCGGTCACGTCCTTCGGGCTG
>JANLQP010000270.1:0-32869 GCA_031367895.1 Hyphomicrobiales bacterium | reverse complement strand
GACCGCGGCGTTGCCGGCCGCCAATTGGTCCGCCGTCGGTACCGGCTCCAGCGCGCCGAGGATCGCCAGCGACCAGGCGCGCAACGGGCCACGTTCGTCGCGGGGCACAGCCAGCATGTTGCCGATCACCTCGACCGGGATGGCGGCGGCGAAAGCCTCGATCAAATCGACCTCGCCTCTCGCCGCCATGGCATCGAGCAGGCGGTCGACCAGTACAGTAACAGGCACTTCCATGTCCGTGATGGCGCGCGGTGTGAGCGCGCCGGCCATGATCCGCCGCACGCGCGTGTGCTGTGCGCCATCGTTGAACACGAGGCTCGTCGTGTGGTGCGCGTAGAGCGGGCTGTCGCCGAACTTCGGGCGGAACTCGGTCCTCTTGTCGGAGGAGTAAGTGACGTTGTCCTTGTAGACCGCTTCAAGGTCAGCGTGTCGCGTGAGCAGTACGCTGCCCGATGCCATCCGGTGGACCGGCGCATGGTCCAGCAGCGCTTGATAGACCGGATAGGGATCGGCGTGGAAACCGGGCGGCAGCCGCGTTACGTCGAAATCCGCGGCGACGCTGCGCGCGACGTCGTCAGGCAACAAACGCCGGCCGACCGCGTCAAGCGGCAGGCTTCCGGGAAACAGCTCGGTCGACAGCGATCCAGTCTGGTGCTTCATGGCGCCGAACCCTAAGGGCTACTCCGCCTTGATGTTGAACTGCTTGATCAGTTTGCCGTAGCGCTCGAAATCGCTGGCGAGCAGCTTGGTTGCAATCTCGGGGCTGCTGGGCGTCGGCGTCAAAGCAAGCTTGAACATGATCTCCTTCATGTCCGGCTCGCGCGCGGCCTTGTTCATTTCGTCCGAGAGGCGCGCGGTAATGGCAGGCGGCGTCCCGAGCGGCGCGAAGATGCCGAACCAGACGACATAGTCGAGTTCCGGGAAGATCTCTTTCACCATCGGCACATTGGGGAAATCGGGGCGGCGTTCACGTCCGAACACGGCGAGCAGCTTGGCCTTGCCGGACTGCACGTGCGGGAGTGTCACGGGATCGGCATGGATCTGTATGACGCCGGACAGGAAATCCGGCATCACGTCGCCGGTCGATCGATAGGGTACGTGCAGGATATCGGTGCCGGTGTGAAACTTGAACGACTCGCAGATAAGATGTCCGTAGGAGCCCACGCCCGGTGTGCCCCAACTGAGCTTGCCCGGGTTCTGCTTGGCGTGGGTGACGAGCTCTTGGATGGAATTGGCCGGAACCGAGGGGTGCGTGGTGATCAGGAGCGTTCCCTCGGCGAAGCTGGACACCGGCATCATGTCCTTCAGCGGATCGAACGACAGCTTGCGCAGATGCGGGAGGATGACGACCGTCAGCGAAGGCGTGGCCAGGAACGTGTAACCGTCAGGCGGGGACTTGATCACGGCCTCGGTGCCGATGGCGCCCGATGCGCCGCCCTTGTTCTCGATGATGACCTGCTGGCCGAGGCCGCGCGACAAGCGCTCGGCGAAAGGCCGTGTCGCGTTGTCGGAGCCGCCGCCCGGTCCGAAGTTGACGACGATGCGGACCGGCTTGTTCGGCCAGTCGCCGGCACCTTGCGCTTCGGCGGCAGTGGCGCCAGTGGCCAGCAATGCGGCGGCGGCGCCGGATTGACGGATTGCGTCACGGCGGGAAACGATGCGCATATTCCGTCCTCCCCTGGATCGGCTGCTTGCTGCAGCCTTTGAGACACGACGCTAGCACGCGCATTGTCGTCGATAAACAGGTCGCACCATGTTGGACGCCTGCCGCGAAGCACCGTAGTCTCGCCGGCAGCCAACACCGCAGGAGCCTCGCCCATGACTGCGCTTCCCGAGTACGAAATCCACGCCATCAAGTACGCGACCCGCGATGCGCTCCGCCGCGATCATTTCATCGGCGGCGATCCGCATGAGAGCCCGATGCCGATGGATTACTTTGTGTGGGCGATCACAGGGCCGGCCGGCGCTATCGTGCTCGATCTCGGCTTCACCGAGGCGATGGCCAAGGAGCGCAAGCGCACGTTTCTGCGCTGCCCGATCGACAGCTTGAAACTGATCGGCGTCGACGCCCGCGACGTCAACGACGTCATCCTCTCGCATATGCATTACGACCACGTCGGCAATTTCGACAAGTTCCCGAAGGCACGTTTCCACCTGCAAGCGCGCGAGATGGCCTATGCCACCGGCAAATACATGCGTTTTCCGAAGCCTGGCCACAGCTACCACGTCGAAGATGTGGTCGGCTTGGTACGCCTCAATTTCAAAGGCCGCGTCGAGATGCACGAAGGCGTGGTCGAAGTGGCGCCCGGCATCACGCTGCATCCGGCACCCGGCCACGCCGACGGCCTGCAGGTGGCGCGCGTGCATACGAAACGCGGCTGGGTGGTGCTCGCCTCGGACGCCACGCACTATTACGAGCATTTCCTGACCAACAAGCTGTTTTCGACGGCCTTCCACCTCGGCGAGATGCTGGACAGCTACAAGGTTCTCAAGCAGTTGGCGCCGACCATCCGGCATATCATTCCGGGGCACGATCCACACGTGATGAAGGAGTACGAGCCGCCGCGGGCGGAGCTTCGTGGCGCCGTCGTCCGCCTGGACGTGGCGCCGACCGGCCCGGAGCCGAGCTGGCCCGGGCAGGCGGTGCATTGAGGATGGTAATGGCTTGAACACACTGCCGGCCAAGTGTTGTCGATTGCTGATCAAGCGAGCTATAATGCGCTCATCGCACCCATTCCATTTTACTGCTTTCGAGGGCGTCCATGCGGCATGTGTTGCGGATTGCGGTACTTCTGATCGGCTGCATTGGTCTTGGCGCTGGCGCCCGAGCCGACGAAAAGCGGGATTGTCAACGGAACAACCCTGAAGTTCGCATCACGGCGTGTAGCCGTTTGATCAGCAAGGGTGGCGTTGGCAACGAAGAACTCGCCCGCTTTCACGGGTTGAGAGCCGTTGGCCTCATGAGCAGAAGCATGCGGGACGGAGAACGCGACAAAATCCTGGCTGATCTGGATGAGGCCATCCGACTCGATCCAGCTTCAGCTCAGACACACTATTATCACGGGCTCCGTCATAACGCCTTGCAGAACACGGACGCGGCGCTTGCCGAGTTCGACAGCGGCGTGCGCCTTGACCCGGCCAGCGCCCGGCTCGTCAGCGCACGCGGCAGTGCGTATGCCAGGAAGGGGCAGCTCGATACAGCGATCCCCGACTTCGAAACGGCGATGCGGCTCGACCCGTCATTCGCGCAGGGGCCCTATAATCGAGGCTTGGCGTTTGTCCGCAAGAGCGAATTCGATCGCGCGATTGCAGACTTTGATGCTGCCATCAAGATCGATCCGAGCTATCTCGCCGCGTACTTCGAGCGAGGTGGCGCGTTGCGCGAGAAACGCGAATATGACCGATCGATCGCCGACTTCGATTTCGTCATCCGGCAGGATCCAGCCCGAGTGGCGGCCTACGTCGGCCGCGGCCGGAGCTACGGCGACAAAGGCGACTTGGATCGCGCTTTCGCTGACTACAATATCGCCGTCCGTATCGATCCACTGCACGCGCATGCTTTCAATAATCGCGGCAACATTCATCGCAGTCGCAAGGAATACGACCGCGCGCGCGACGACTATGACACTGCAATCCGGCTGGACCCGAAGTACGTGATTGCGTACAGCAATCGCAGCGCAGTTATGAAAGATTTGGGGGATGTCGGTGCGGCGATCGCGGACCTGAAGAAGGTTCTCGAAATTCCGGCAGTCACGGCGGCCGACAAACAACGCCACGTCACCGCACGCGAGCGGATCGGACGCCTGGAGAAAGAGCTGGGGGGCAAGGCGGCACCCTCGTCTGAGCCCGGCAAGCACAAGCGCGTGGCGCTGGTCATCGGCAACGGCAAGTACGCCCACGTCAGTGAACTCGCCAATCCGCCGAACGACGCGAAAGGGATGGCAGCTGCATTGCGTCGCGTCGGTTTCACCAGCGTCACCGAGATCGTCGATGGCACGCGTGATACGATGCAGAAGGCGCTCAAGAATTTCGGCGACCTTGCGGAAGGCGCCGAATGGGCGGTCGTGTTCTTCGCCGGTCACGGCATCGAGATCAACGGCACCAGCTATCTCGTTCCGATCGACGCTGGCCTGAAACGCGACACGCATGCCGAAGACGAGGCGATTGCGCTCAGCCGCGTCATGGCGAAGGTCGACGCTGCCAGCAAGCTCGGGCTCATCATTCTGGACTCCTGCCGCAACAACCCGTTTGCGGCGCGCATGGTGCGTTCGGCCGGCGCAACACGTTCCGCAATAGGCAGCGGCCTTGCGCCGGTCGAACCGGAAGGCAACGTCGTCGTTTTCTATGCGGCCAAGCACGGCTCGGTCGCGGAGGACGGGACGGGCGCCAACAGCCCGTTCACGGAGGCCTTGCTCGTGAACCTCGAGCAGCCGGGTCTCGAGGTGCGCCATCTGCTCGGCCGTGTCCGTGACATGGTGCGGCGCAAGACCGAGCGGCGCCAGGACCCGTTTCACTACGGCTCGTTGGGTGAGGAGATGCTGTATTTCCGCGCCGGGAGGTAGGCAATAACGGGGGCGACAGAGAACCTCAAGACCGAGGTCGGCCACGATATCGCGGTCAGCGTCGACCTGGAGCACATGCTGCGTGTGGTCGACGGACAACCGCCGACGAGTACCGCGTCTCTGGGCGGTGAACCCGTGCATGCAACCGGCATCAATCCGGGCGCAAGCCGGAGTCCGCTCAGTCCGACGCGGCAGCTTTCGAGGCCTCGATCTTCGCGGCTGTTGCCGGCGCGTGCACCCGCTCTAACGCCTCTGCAACCCGGACGCTGTCGAGGTCGTCCTTGTGGATCACATCGATGGCGCCGGCCTTGATCAGTGTCGTGCGGCGGTGCCGGTCGACGGCGCCGCTGACGACGACGATCGGGCCCTCGTAGCCGCAGCGACGCAGGAACGGGATGGTTTGCGTCGCGTTGTCGCTCGGCTTCAGATAGTCGTCGAGAAACACCAGTTCCGGCCGTCGTTCGATCACCGCGTCGAGCGCGCTACCGAGCGTTTTGGCACGGCGCACCTGGATCGTGTAGCCGAACATGATGTGCAGCGTCGCGCGAAGGCGATCGGCGTCGAAGTTCTCGTCCTCGACGATGAGGAAGTCGGTGACGTCGGGCAGTCCTTTACGCGACTTCGTCATGTCGCTCTTCTTGGCGAGAAAGTTGCCGCCGGTCGGGCTTTTCATCTCGTACTCCTTTGCAGTGCGTGTCGAGCGCATGACGCCTTCAAGTTCGGCTTTACGCCTTGATTTCCTTCGGCCAATGCACGCGGAATGTCGTGCCGCGCCTGGCTGCGGGGTCCGAGCGGATCTCGATGCGGCCGCCGAACCACTCCACTGTCTTCTTCACCAGGGCGAGACCGATACCCGAACCTTCGGGGGCCTCCTCTTCGTCCAGTATCCGCTTGAACGGCTCGAAGATCGCATCGTGCCAGTCGCGTGGAATGCCCGGGCCATCATCGGCGACCGAAAAGATCCAGTTCTCGCCACCATCCTCGGCATGCACGATGATCCGGCCGGCCTCGAGGTCGTGATGCTTGACCGCGTTGTCGATCAGGTTGCGGAGCACGATGTCGAGGGGTTGTGCGATGGTAGCGAACGTCGGCCACTGTCCGTCCAGACCGATGTCGAGCCCTTCAGGACGTTCGATCGAACCGATGATCTCCTGCGCCAGTGCGCCGGTTTCGAGCATCTCGATTGCTTCGCTTTTGCGGCCAATCCGCGAATACTCGAGGAGACCGGTCAGCATCGTCGCCATCCGCTTGGCCTGCAGGCGCACGTGGGCGAGATCGGCAGCGGCACTTTCGAGGTTGCCAGCCTCGATTGCCGCCTCGGCATCTGAAGCGAAGTAGCGCAGCCGCCGCAATGGTGAGCGCAGGTCGTGCGAGATGACGGACGCGAACTCCTGCAGGTCCTGGTTCGCACGTGTCAGATCCTCGTTCGCGCGCGCGATGATCTGCGACTTGGCCGTCACGTCGGCCTCGGCGATGGCACGTGCGCGCACTTGCGCCGTGAGTTCCACCTCGAGGTCTGTGCGCGAGACGGCACGGGCGACCAGAAGCATGAAAAGCCCCTGCTCAGGCATCCAGTACATAGCCAGATTGATGCGTTGTCCGTTCCTATCGGAGGGGTCGAGCAGGACGTTCGGAATACCGACCGATCGTCGCGGGCGCCGCTGCAACTCGAGGATCTGCTCGTCGAAGCCCATCAGGGGCAAAACGGTCTCGGTGATCAATCTGCCGACGGGGATGAAGCCGACGATGTCGCCGAAGCGATGGACAACCTTGAGTTCAAGATCGGCCCAAACGCAGCCGTAGACGCCCCGTCCAGCCATGAAGCGGGCGGTGGCCAGCAGTGCGGTCGGGTCGATCTCCTCGATCACATCAAATCTCTCGACGCAGGATCGTGTCGGCTGCTGCCCGAAACACTTCCTGCACGTTGTCGCCCGACATGGCGCTGGTCCAAGTCGGCGGATAGGACGCGCTCGCAATGGCTTCAGGCAGTTGGACCGTGTCGGGTCTACCGGCCATATCTGACTTGTTCAGCACATAGGCGTGGAAGCGCCCCGGCAGCGATTCTTCGAAGCCCCGAGCCAGATTCGCCATGTGGTCGAGGGTCGGAAATCGCGAGAGGTCACCGACGATCAGGGCAGCCGCCGCCCCTTTGCTGTAGACGTGCCGGAAGATGCTTTGGCCGAAGTTTCCATCGATGTCCCAGATCACCAGTTCCAGCGACTGTTTGCCGTCGGCGCCAATCCCGTGCACCTGGTGCCGGTAGATGTCGACGCCCATTGTTGGGCGGTATTCGGCCGAGAATTCGTTGAGAACGAAGCGGCGCACGAGGGACGTTTTGCCGACACCGATCTCGCCGAGCAGCATCAGCTTTTTCGAAATCATCGTGTGCCGCCTTCCTCGCCGGGGAAGCCGATCTCGAACTCGACGCGCCGGTTGGCGCTGGTTGCGCCGGTGCGCGGCGCTACCTCCATTGCAGCGCCGCGGCCGACGGCGACGATGCGATTGCGCGTCAAGCCGCGGATGGCGAGTTCTTCTGCGATGCGGTCAGCGCGTTGCTGCGACAACGAGAGGTTTCGCGGGCCGGTCCCGCCGACTTCGTCGGTGTAACCGACGACCCTTACGAGGAGGTTCGTTTTCTGTGCCAGGGCGACCAACTCGTCGAGCGTTTGGCCGACGGCTGCGGCATCGCGCAGCTCCAAGCCATTTCCGAAGAACACGGCATTGGCACGCGCGTAGCCGAGCAGCGTTTCTTCGGCCGTGAGCGGCTTCAAACCTTCGAGGCGCCGGTTGATCGCCTCGAGCCGAGCGGCAAGATCTGCGTTGCGCTGCTCGAGCGGCGCGACGAGACGCCATTGTTCCAGATGCGCGATCTGGGCGGCCAAGCGTTCGGCTGCGAGCGAAAGTTCTTCGGCACTTTCAGCCGGTGTTGCCGGCAACGGCGCATTCGCTGCAGCCGTCTCCGCGGGACGCGCACCGGTCAATAGGACAATCTGGCGGGTCGCCGCGCGAATCCGCCCGATCGCATCGTGTAAGCGATCATTGATCGCAGCGAGATCAGCCAATGCGCTGGAAGCGGCCACTGCAGCCGAACTTTCGGATGCTGCCTTGAGGCCCGCCTCGATTGCTGCACGCTGGGGGCCTGCCTCGAAGCGTTGCGCCTTTTGCTCGAGGTCCGGCACCAGTTTTTCGAGCCGCCGCTGGGCGCCGTCCATGGCGCGCTGTAAGGTTGCTTTTTCGAGTGCGGTGTTGACATCCGTCTGCGGCAATACGCCAATCGCTTCGGTGAGCCTGGCGTTCGGGACTGCCGCATTGATATGCCCGACAAGTTGGGCCCGAGCGCGGTCCGTCGGCACAAGTCCGCTGACCCAGACGGCATTGCCGCCGCGCTCGACGCGGACCTGGACCGGGTAGCCACCGAGGTCGGGCATATCGGCAATCGCCTTGTCGGCGGCGGCTTGCAGCTGGTTGGTTTGATAGGTCACATAATTCTGCCACGCCGCGTAAAGTGCCAACGGCACGCCGATCGCCAGCAACGCGATCTTGAGAGGACGCAGGCCGCCGCGGCTAGCTCGGACCTCGGCTTCGGCGACAGCGATCTTTTCCTCGCTATTTTCGCTGAACGCGCTGAGCAACTGCTCGTGTTCTCGCGCGGTATCGGTTCGTGTCGGGCGGGCACCGTTGGCTGCCAGTTTGGTTTCGAGCGCCTGTAGATCCTGCAACAGATGCAGCAACGCGGCGTCGAGCACCTCCTCGATGGCGGCAGCAGCTGTTCCCTTGCATTTTGCAGCCAGCAGGCAGGCCGGTGACGCCCGCAAATAGATGCGATGGTTGTCGAGATCGAGCGAGCGCAGGCTCGACTTGTCTTCCGCGAACGCTTCCTCGGCAAAGCTGGTGATCGCTGTGAGAAAGCCGCTGATGAGGGTATCGCGATTGTTGCCTGCTCCGGTGCCGGCGCCCATCGCATCGGCATGCCGCGACCAGCGATGGATCAATTCGCCCGATCCGCGGCGGACGAGAAAAAGCTCATCGACCGTGAAGCGCTCCGTATCCGCCAGCGCCAGCTCCGCCATCGAGCGGCCGGTCAGGATGCTGCGAAACTTCAGGACAAGCTTGTTGTTCGAAAGGCCACTTTCCAGGCGGCGATTGATGGTCTCCATCATGTCGCGCATGGCGCTCGCGATGTAACGGCGGATCATCTCGCCCATCTTGGGGTAGAGAGATTTCGTCAGCTCTGCCTGCGTCGTCTCGGAACTGATCTCTGCCCGGAAAGTCCGGCGCACCATCGGCGCCATCGCCTGCGACAGTTCGTTGTGCCGCGCGGCCTCGGCATCGCGCATGGCTCCGTCGAGTACCTTGGCGACGCTCTTCTGAAATTGCGCGTCGCCGCCGGCACGCTCGGAGACTTGATCGAGCCGACGGGCCAACTCGCCGCGTTCTTGATTGGCAGCCGCGACCGCCGTCTCGAGACGACGCTTCAATTCATCGATCTCGCGGCTCTCGCGGTCGAAAAGCAGCTCTTTGAGCTTGGCGACGTTTTGTTGCGACATACCTTTGGCTCTTCAAGCCCGGTTTTTGTACGGCAACGGCAATCACGGGAAAGACCGCGAAGCCTTAGCCGCGCGAAAGGTTCCGAATGCGTTGACCGAGATCGATTACGCTCTGTGACAGCTCTTCGAAGGACGACGTGCGGTCAGTTCTGACGTCATTGGACAGCGCCTCGATGCGCTCCTGGATTGCATCGAGTTTGCGATGCAGTCCGCTCTCGAGTTCGCGCACGCGCGCCTCGATCAAGGCGATGCGGGCGTCACTGTCTCGCTTGAACTCGCCGTACAGCAGCTCCCGGATCTGGTCCATTTTGTCATCCAGCGGATCCCGGTTTCCGGTCCCGTTGCGATGTTCCGGATACAACGACGCACTCATGCTGCACTCACTGGACTGGTCGCGGACGATACTAATTGCGGCAAAGCCGCCACAATTGCTGCAGCTTAACACGTCTTTCGGAACATCACTCTCTTTCTTATTAGAAGCTGCTTTCAACAAAATGATATAAATGATGTTCTCACGTAGCGCATAAACAGACCCGTCTACGGCACTGCCGGGACGGGGAAATTAGCGTCCATTCGCTCGGTTTGCTTCGGATGCGCACGTCGTTTTGCAGAAGCGCTTCCGAGCATGATGCAGCCTGCCTGTCAGACAATGCCTGACTTCTTCAATCGGGCGATTTCCTCGGCAGATTTGCCGAGCGCCTTGGTCAGGACTTCATCGGTGTGCTGGCCGAGCAGCGGCGGGCCCATGTTGTACTCGATAGGCGTGCCTGAGAACCGCATCGGGCTGCGCACAACCGGAACCTTGCCGGCGCTGGCATGCGGGACCTCGACGCGGAGGCCGCGCGCCTTGACCTGCTCGTCCGCAAACACCTCCTTGAGGTTGTTGATCGGCCCGCAGGGAACGCCAGCCTTCTCCAGGATCGAGACCCACTCGAGGGTCGTGTGCCGCTTGAAGATCGGGACCAGCACCTCGTCCATGGCGGCGCGGTTCGAGACGCGCTGCGCGTTTGTCACGAACTTGGGGTCCTTAGGTAGATGCGCCGCGTCCGCCGCCACGCAGAATTTGCTGAACAGATTGTCGTTACCGCATGCCAGGATGATGTCGCCGTCCTTGGTCTTGAAGGACTGGTAGGGGACGATGTTCGGGTGCGTATTGCCGAGGCGTCCCGGGGGCTCGCCGGTGGCCAGATAGTTCATGCCCTGGTTGGCCAGGATCGCCACCTGCGTGTCGAGCAGCGCCATGTCGATGAATTGGCCGTTGCCGCTCTTCTCGCGGTGGGCGATCGCGGCGGTGACAGCGATGGTCGCGTACATGCCAGTCATGATGTCGACGATCGGCACACCGGCGCGCTGCGGGCCGCCACCTGGCAGATCATCGCGCTCGCCGGTGACGCTCATGAAGCCGCCCATGCCCTGCACCATGAAGTCGAAACCTGGCCGTTCGGCGTAAGGTCCGGTTTGGCCGAAGCCGGTGATCGAGCAATAGATCAGCCGCGGATTCAGCTTCGAGAGGGCTTCGTAGCCGAGACCGTAGCGGGTGAGGTCGCCCGTTTTGTAGTTCTCGAGCAGCACGTCGGCGCGCGTCGCCAGTTCGCGGATCAGCGACTGCCCCTCGGGATTGGCGATGTCGATGGTGATCGAGCGCTTACCGCGGTTGGCGGCCATGAAGTAGGCGGCTTCCTTGGTCTCCTTGCCGGATGCATCCTTCACCCACGGAGGACCATAGGCGCGGCTGTCGTCGCCCTTCTTCGGGCGCTCGACCTTGATGACTTCGGCGCCCAGATCGGCGAAGTTCTGCCCGCACCAGGGTCCAGCGAGCACGCGCGTCATATCGAGCACACGGATATGCGACAGCGGTCCGGGCATTGGGGTCTCCTTGAGGAAATGACGGGGTCTCGGCAAGTTGTTATAAAGCCTGTACTTGTCCGGTCAAATCCTGGGTGTCGATCATGAAGAATGCTGCGTTCACGTTGGTGATGATGCCGCCGCAGACGCCCGTTCGGATCGCATGGGCGAAGCGGATCGCCGCCGACGAGGTTGGCGTGCGCGTGCTGCAGCCCGAAACGATCGAGGACGCGATCCGTGACGTCGCCGATGCGGAGGCAGCGTTCGGCGCCATTCCACCGGAGGTGCTTGCAGCCGCGAAAAAGCTGCGCTGGTTGCAGGCGCCGCAGATCGCGCCGCCGGCCGGGTTCTACTATCCAGAGCTTGTGAACCACCCCGTGATCGCGACGAACTTCCGCGAAATCTTCAACGACCACATCGGCGCGCACATCATGGCCTTCGTCTTGGCGTTCGCGCGGGGACTGCACTACTACCTGCCACAGCAGCAACGCCGTGAGTACAAACCTCGGCCCTTGGATACGGGCGTGTTGCATCTCGCCGAATGCACAGCGCTGATCCTCGGCGTCGGCGGCATTGGTGCGGAGGCGGCACGGCTGTGCAAGGCGTTCGACATGCACGTTATCGGCGTCGATGGCCGCCGCACCGAGCGCCCGGAGGGCATGGACGAGTTGTTTCCGGCGGAGTCGCTCGACGCGCAACTGGCGCGCGCCGATTTCGTGATCATGACGATCCCGCATACACCGGCCACGGAAGGCCTCATGAACCGCGATCGTCTCCGTCGCATGAAGGAGACGGCGTTCCTGATCAACATCGGCCGCGGCATGACGGTGCGCCTCGACGATCTCGTGGCGGCGCTTCATGCCGGCGAAATCGCGGGCGCAGGTCTCGACGTCTACGAGATCGAGCCGCTGCCATCAGAGCATGCCCTCTGGACCGCGCCGAATGTCCTGTTGACGCCGCACACGGCGGGTTTTGGGCCCTACCTCGACGATCGCCGCCTCGACATCATCCTCGACAATTGCCGGCGTTTCGCGAGCGGTCAGCCGCTGCGCAACGTCGTTGACAAGGCGATGTGGTTTTGAGTTACATTCGCAGGGCGCCAATAGGCGGCGTTGCACTTGCCGTTAAATTGCGCCGGCATGAGCGCGTAATCGGTGCAACACGCCCGTAAAGGACAGGCTATTGCACCCTACGGCGTGCCTACTCCGCCGCCATAATGCTCATCGGGCGTACTTCGCAATCCGCGAACGCTGTCGCCAATCGCTCGCCTGTCACCTCGCCATAAAACGTGGTGCGCTGGCGCGGGCGGCGGCGCCCGTTCCCTGCCGCGCGGATCATCCGCTCCAAAGCGATCGGCGTCATCTCCTGGCCGAAGGCGGCGCCGGCGGCCCGCGTGATGCTCTCGTTCATCAAGGTGCCGCCGACGTCGTTGCAGCCAGCATCGAGACAGGCGGCGGCGCCGTCCGGCCCGAGCTTTACCCAGGATGCCTGGATATTGGTGATGACGGGATCGAGCACGAGGCGCGCGATGGCGTGCATCAACACGGACTCGCGGAATGTCGGGCCTTTTCGGGCATTGCCACGCAGATAGATCGGCGATTCCATGTGCACGAAGGCGAGCGGGACCAGCTCCGTGAAGCCGCCGGTCTTTTCCTGTTGCGCACGCACACGCAGCAGATGCCGCGCCCAGTGACGGTAGTGATCGACATGGCCGAACATGATGGTGGCCGTGCTTTTCAAGCCGACCGTGTGGGCCGCCTCCATCACCTCGAACCACTGCGCGGTGTTGATCTTGTCGGGGCAGAGGACGGCGCGAACCTCGTCGTCGAGGATTTCGGCGGCAGTCCCCGGCAGGCTCGACAGACCCGCGGCTTTCAAGCGTGCGAGATACTCGATGAGTGGCAGTTTCAAGGTTGTGGCGCCGGTCCAGACTTCCAGCGGCGAAAAGGCGTGCACGTGAATATCAGGCGCGCCGATCTTCACGGCCTCGACGATGTTGAGATAGGTCTGACCAGTGTATTTCGGGCCGATTCCGCCTTGCAGGCAGACCTCCGTCGCGCCCCGCTCCCAGGCTTCACGCGTGCGCCTGGCGACTTCTTCGAGTTCGAGATTGTACGGCTTGTCGCGATGGTCGGTGGAAAGGCGGCCCTTGGAAAATGCGCAGAACTTGCACCCGTAGGTGCACATGTTGGTGTAGTTGATGTTGCGATTGACGATATAGGTGACGTCGTCGCCATTCCGGCGCTTGCGCAGATCGTCGGCAGCCGCGCACACAGCCGCGAAGTCGTCGCCACGTGCCTCGAACAGCGCCACGATCTCGGCCTCGGTGGCAACATTGCCGGCAGCGAGCCGTTTCAACGCACGGGCAACGGGCGAACTGCGGGCCGTGCGGCCCGAACGCAGGCACGCCAGATCCGTTGGCGGGGGCGGCGTCGTGCTGTCGCCTGGTGCCCAGTCGTGCTCGCGTGCGAGGCCGGAGGTATCGATCGAGCGCAACAGCGGCGTCAGCAGCGGCTTCGCTTGCCAGCGCGCGGGTTCCAGGGCGAACGTCGGGTAGACGGCGGTGCGCTCAGCCAGTGTCCGTCCGGCCGCATCGGTCGCTTCGGCGAGCGCGTCCAGATGCGGCCACGGTGCTTCAGGGTTGACGTGGTCGGGCGTGACAGGCGAGACGCCGCCCCAGTCGTTGATGCCGGCGCGCACGAGTTGGGCGAGCGCCGCCGGCTGCAGGTTCGGCGGCGCCTGGATGTTCATCGCGGGCCCGAAGATCAGGCGCGCCGCGGCGATCGTCCACAGATGCTCCTCCAGCGACGGCTCCGGCGCCTTGGCCATGCGCGTGTCCGGCTTGGCGCGGAAGTTCTGGATGATGATTTCCTGGATGTGGCCGTGGCGCTGATGCACGTCGCGAATGGCCAGCAACGACTGGATGCGCTCGGCACGGGTCTCGCCGATGCCGATCAGGATGCCGGTCGTAAAGGGAACCGCGGCGCGGCCGGCAGCTTCCAGCGTCGCGAGGCGCACCTTCGGGTCCTTGTCGGGCGAGCCGTGGTGCGGCCCGCCCCTTTCCGAGAGGCGCGGCGAAACCGTTTCCAGCATGATGCCTTGCGAGACCGAGACCTCGCGCAACCGCCGGATTTCGTCCTCGGTCATGACCCCGGGATTGAGATGCGGCAGCAACCCGGTTTCCTTCAGGACCAGCCGGGCCATGGCTTCGAGATAGTCGAGCGTGCTGGCATAACTAAGCTTGCTCAGAGCCTCGCGCGCCGCCGCATAGCGCAATTCCGGCTTGTCGCCGAGCGTGAACAGCGCCTCTTTGCAGCCCTGAGCTTGACCGGCGCGTGCGATGGCCAGCACCTCGTCGGGCGACAGATACGACGCTTTCAACTCGCGTGGCGCATGCGCGAACGTGCAGTAGTGGCAGACGTCGCGGCAAAGCTGCGTCAGCGGGATGAAGACCTTCTTCGAGAACGTGACGATCGTGCCGTGTGCGGCAACCGTTTTGGCCTCGGCGCGGGCAGTTAGCGCGTCAAGGTCGGCGTACTCGACCAGCGCCATGGCTTCCGCGTTGGTCAAGGTGTCCTCCGCCGCAACCATTGCTGCCGGAGCAATGTCGAGGAATGCATAGTCCGGGTGTCCCGCCATCTGCGCGAGATCCCTGGGGGTATCGATGTCGCGGCCGAGATTACGCGGTTTGATGATCTCCATCCGGATGCCGGCCTTACGCGCTTCGGCCTGATGGCGGGCGAAGCTTGCCGGTCCGAAAGCCGGCGCAAACGGCGCAGGAAGAGGCATCAGCAATGCGTTGGTGCCGTCGTCGTCGTGCGATGGCGCGATCACCGCTGTCTCGCGGGCCTGGGTGATGGCAAGCACGGCACCGAAATCGGCCGGCGCCGCGAACGGCACGTCGCCGGGCACCACCAGCGCGCGCGCGGCTCCCGCTTTCGCAGCTTCGGCAAGGCCACAGGCGACCGCGGCGTTGAGATCCGAGCCCTCCGGCTCGCGCACGACCACGGCGCGCAGAGATCGTGCGAGGTCTGCGATCTCACCGTCGCGCGTGATGACGAGCACATGCGAGATGTCCGCCGTCGCATTGAGCGCCGAAAGCACGTCGCGCAGCATGGTCAGAACCAGCCGCTGGCGTTGCTCCGCCGACAGCACGCCGCCAAGACGCTGTTTCGCCTCCGACAGCCGCTTGACCGGCACAATGGCACACGTTGTTCCTTTCGCGCCACGCAACACGGACATACGGGTTTCTCCCTCGGGCGGGTTCAGCGGGCTTTGAGGCGGTGGCAAAGGTCGATGGCGACGCGCGCAAGCCGGATGCGATCGTCGAGCGAGCGCATGATGGTCGCAGCCGTGACGACTGGCAAGCCGAGATCGGGGGTGAAGCGCTGATCCGCCTCGTCCAGCACGAACCCGTCGAGAAAGCCACCATAGTGCTGCACGATGCTGCGGGCGTCGACGGTCAGACCGAGTTCACCCATGATTTTGCCGGTTGGTCCTTTGATGGCTTGCCCTGCGACCACAGGTGTCACGGCAACTCGGGGAGCCCTGATTGTGTCGAGCGCCTTCCGCCAGCCTGGGATTGCCAGCATCGGATCGACCGACAGCCACGGGTTCGACGGGCAGATGATGACGCCGGCGAGATCGGGTTGGGAGAGCGCGGCCAGCGCGGCAGGCGCCGGTTGCGCGGTCGCCGCACCCTCGAACGTGATCGCCTTGACGCGTGGCTCGCAACGCCGCTCGACGAAATAGGATTGGAACGCGAGGCGGCCGGCATCCGTGTCGACGACGGTGCGTACGGGGTCGTCGCTCATCGGCACGATCGCGGGCTTGACGCCGAGCCGCTGGCGCAGCTGGTCGGTGACGGCGGACAACGTTTCTCCGCGCTTCAAGCGGCCCGTGCGTTCGACATGAGTGGCGAGATCCTGGTCGCCGAGGCGGAACCACGTTGGTCCCCCGAGACGCTCCAGCGCGCCCATGAAATTCCAGGTCTCGCCTTCAAGACCCCAGCCCTGCACCTGATTGGAGAGCCCGGCGAGCGTATAGATGACCGTATCGATATCAGGCGAAACATGCAGGCCGACGTGCTCGAAATCGTCGGCGGTGTTGACGATGATCGTGAGCTTGTCCGCTGGCAGAACGTGCGCCAGGCCCAGCGCCAGTTTGGCGCCACCGACGCCGCCACAAAGCGCGACGTAGCTGCCGTCGGGCGCGCCGCTGTCGCTCGGCACCGCGCTCATCGGAACATGTCCTCGCCCTTTGGCCGTACGAGCGCTTTCGCCGGTTTCTCGGGCGCGGTCCACGTTAGGCCGCTGACGAGCGCCGCCGGCGTGCCTTCCGCGGCTTCGCCCATCATCAATACGGCTGCGGCTGCAACCGAGTCCGCGAACGCAGTCTCGGTCACCATCAAGACGCGGCCGTTCATGTCGGTCTGGCCCCGCTGGTCAATGATCGTGGGGACACCCGCGGCGCCGATGGCGAGGCCAACTGTGCCGTAGCGCCATGCGCGACCGACGCTATCCGAGATGACGACGCCGAGCGTAACCCCATAGTGGGCATCGAGCCGCGCTTTAAGGGCGGCGGCGCTGGCATCAGGATTCTCGGGCAGCAGAAGCGCCAGTTCGCGCCCGCCCTCCGTCTCGACGTTCGATTGATCGATGCCGGCGTTGGCCATGACGAGGCCGAGGCGCTGGGCGACCACGATGACGTTCCGCTTGGCGCGCAACACCTCGTCCGACTCGGCGAGCACCAGTTCCAGCAGCCGCGGGTCCTTGCCGGTCGTGCCGGCCAACTCTTGCGCGCGCGCCGACGGCGTGATCGTCGCGAGATCGACGATGCGGCCCTCGGCCTTGGAGACGACCTTCTGCGCGACGACCACGATGTCCTGGTGTTGCGGCTTGCACCCATCACGCTCCAGCGCCGCAATCACAAATGCGGCGAGATCGTCGCCGGGCTTCACGCGCGGCAACCCCTGCAATGGGCGGATCATGAGCGCGCGGGTGGTCATGCTTTCGGCGCGAGCGTAATTCCGGTGATGCGGATCGAGGCACCGTCGGCCTTGTACGTCCGGTTGAGGCCGATGATGACGGACGTCAACGCTTCGGCTGCAGCCGAGTTGGCGAGGGGACCCGCATGCAGGCCGCGCGTGCCGGCGGCTTCTGCCATGGCGATCGCGACCTCGCGGTCCTCGGCCTTATCGCCGAAAACCAGCACGTCGCAGTCGAGCGCCATGTCGACGATCTGCAACTTGTGCGCCGCGACGTTGTGGAACGCCGATACAACGCGGACGCCGTCGCCGAGCCGCTTTTGGGCGGCCATCGCGGCGCAACCCTCGGGCGGCAACTGCACGCGGGCGACACGCGGCGGCATCAGCGGCACTGTCGTGTCGATGACGAGCTTGCCCTGCACGGCGTCCTTGATCTCGTCCAGCAGTGCCGGGGCATTGGCAAAAGGCACGGTCAACACGACCACTTGGGCCTGCTTCGCTGCATCCAGGTTCGACATGCCCTGCGGCTTGGTGCCGGTCGCGAGCGCAGCGAGTTCAGCCGCCGCCGCGACGGCTTTGTCTGCCGCGCGCGAGCCGATCAGCAGCGTGTAGCCGGCTTTCGCCCAGCGCCGGGCGAGCCCCGTGCCGAGGTCGCCGGTGCCGCCGAGGACGGCGACGGTTGGTTTCGTGGTCATGGTGCCTCACCAGTTGCGCGGCTGTTCGGCCGGAGATAAGCAGGAATGGCCGGGCGGGGCAATGCAGGGTTCGGGGAGATGCGGGTGCAACGACCCTTGCGCGGTCGTTGAGCGCCCTTCAAATGAAATTCTTCTCGACGGAAGAAAACGTCGCGAGGTCATAATCG
Organism: Hyphomicrobiales bacterium; assembly: GCA_031367895.1. Classification (GTDB taxonomy): domain Bacteria; phylum Pseudomonadota; class Alphaproteobacteria; order Rhizobiales; family Hyphomicrobiaceae. The sequence continues at coordinate 15,067 of JANLQP010000270.1, read as the reverse complement.
AGTTTGAGCCGAACCGGCAAGCATCTCCGGCAGCGTGACGAGCTTGACGCCGGCCTTCTCCAGACCCTTCTTCACCTCTGTCGCAACGTGCACGGCGGTCGGCTCGTCGCCGTGCAGACAGATGGTCTCGACCTCGACCTTGACCTTGTTGCCGTGCCGCGAAATCAGCGTCTTGTCCTGGATCATGCGCAAGCACTGATCGAGCGCCAGCTTCGGCTCCTTGTGCACGGTGCCCTTGATCGAGCGCGAGGCGAGGTTGCCGTCGTCCTCGTATTGGCGGTCGGCGAAGCCTTCGCGCGCCAGCGGCAGATCGAGCTTCTTCGCCGCCTTCTCCATCTCCGAGCCGTAGAGCGCGACGTAGATGATGTCCTTGTCGACTGTCTTGATCGCGCGGCCGATGGCCATCGCATAGTCCTCGCGCTCGGCCGCCATGTTGTTCAACGCGCCGTGCGGTTTCAGATGCGTGACCTTCAAGCCGGCGTACTTCGCCATCGCCTGGATGGCGCCGATCTGGTAGGCGACCATGTATTCGAGATCCCCAGGTTTCATGTCGATCCGGCGGCGGCCGAAACCCCAGAGGTCGTTGAAGCCTGGATGCACGCCGACCGTGACGCCGTTCTGCTTCGCCAACATGCAGAGGCGATGCATCGTGTTCGGATCGCCGGCGTGGAAGCCGCAGGCGACGCTCGCGGACTGGATCAGCGTCATCAATTCCGGATCATTGCCGATATCGTAGGCGCCGAAGCCCTCGGCAATGTCGGCGTTGAGGTTCATGCGGTGTGCCATCGTGGGCGGGTCCTTGTGCCTTGCGTTTGCTGCCAGCAGGTCAGCTTGGGGGCTGGCCGATCCAGCGCCGATGGTAGTATCTTTGGCCCACGCGGACAATGCGGTCCAGGTGTTGCGGTCCTGGTGTTGCAAGGGCGAACGGGAATGGCACGGATTTTGGCGAGCGGCGATACGGCCCTCGTCGTCGAATTTGGCGATACGATCGACCGGGACATCAACGACCGCGTGTTAGCGCTGGCGGACCGCATCGAACAGGCGGCAATTCCGGGCGTCGTCGAGCAGGTGCCGACCTTTCGGTCGCTGATGGTGCACTACGATCCGGAGGTGCTGTTGTTTGCCGAGTTGGCCGAGCGGGTGCGCGGGTTTCTATCGGGCCTTTCGGCGAAAGCGCACGTGGACCGCTTGTGGGTTCTGCCGACCTGCTACGGTGGCGACCTCGGCCCGGACTTGGAGGAAGTCGCCGCGGCGACCGGCATGTCACCGGAGGACGTGATCCGCACCCACTCGGCTGAGACCTATCACGTCTACGTCGTCGGCTTTCTGCCGGGCTGGCCTTACATGGGTGATCTGCCGGCCCGTCTTGCGTTGCCGCGCCGCGAAATTCCGCGCGTGAAAGTGCCGATGGGTGCCGTCTGCATCGCGCAGCGGATGACCGGCATCTATCCGATCGAAAGCCCCGGAGGCTGGCATCTGCTCGGCCGGACGCCGGTTCGCATGTTCGACAAGCGCCGCAGTAAGCCTGTACTGCTGACGCCTGGTGACAGCGTGCGTTATGAGCCCGTCACACGCGCCGAATACGATCGGCTTGAAGCGCTGGCCGAAAATGGCGAGCTTGATCTGAGGCCGCAAGGGGCGACGCAGTGACGGCGACGTTGAAAGTCATACAACCCGGCCTCTCCACCACGGTGCAGGACCTCGGCCGCACCGGCGGGCAGCGTTTCGGCATTCCCGTTTCCGGCGCCGCTGACCCGATCGCGTTGCGAGCTGCAAACGTCGTCGTCGGCAACGCACAGGGCATGGCCGGGCTCGAGATCGTGCTGATGGGGCCGTTGCTGGAGGTGCAGGCGGACAGCGTGCGTGTGGCGGTGGCTGGCGGCGCGGCCAGCATCGAGATCACCGGGGAAGGCGGCGAGGTGCGTCGCGTCCCGGCGTTGCAAAGCGCGCGGCTCGTGCGCGGCGAACGTCTGCGGGTGGGCGCCGTGCCGGGCAGCGCGGTTGCGTACCTGGCCATCGAAGGAGGATTCGATCTCGCGCCGTTTCAGGGGAGCCTCTCGACCTACGTGCGCGGCGGGTTCGGCGGCTTTGACGGCCGCGCACTCTCCGACGGCGATCTGCTGCCATTGCGGCATCTGGAGGTAGACGAGCGTTCCGAGGTGCGCCTGCCGGGCCTCAAGCTGACAACGCAATCGCGGATCCGCGTGGTGCTCGGCCCCCAGGACGATTATTTCACGCCCGAAGCCATCAAGACGTTCCTCGGCGCTGAGTACACGGTCTCCCACGAGGCCGACCGGATGGGTATCCGCCTCGATGGCCCCAAGCTCACGCACACGAAGGGCTACAACATCGTCTCCGACGGGATCGCGCCGGGCGCCATTCAGGTGCCGGGCAACGGCTTGCCGATCATTCTCCTCGCGGACCGACAGTCGACCGGCGGCTACCCGAAGATCGCAACGGTCATTTCAGTCGACCTGCCGGCGCTGGGGCGTGCATCGCCCGGTGCAAAGCTCATGTTCGACGCGGTGACGGTTGAGGTGGCGCAAGCGTTGCGGCGCGAGTTCGGCGTTAGGATGCAGGCGCTTGCGGCAACGCTGATCGCGGTTCGCTCCGATGGCTTTGATCTCGCTCGGCTGATGTCGGAAAACCTCGTCAGCGGAGTGATCGACGGGCAGGATGACGTGACGATGTTCGCGTTGTAGGCCCGTTCACTCCGTTGGCTGTTTCCACCGTTCGAGCGCCTCGGTGTCGCTCTCGCGGGCGTCGACCCAAGTCCCTGCACCAGTCGCCGTCGTCTCCTTCTTCCAGAAGGGCGCGCGGGACTTCAGATAATCCATCAGGAACGCGGCAGCCTCGAACGCCGCGTGCCGGTGCGCTGACGCCGTTATGACCAGTACGATGTTCTCACCCGGCTTCAGTTCGCCGTAACGGTGGATGATACGCGTCGCCTGTAGCGGCCAGCGCTCAGCAGCCTCGGCTTCGACGCGCTCCAGCTCCGCCTCGGTCATACCTGGGTAATGCTCGAGCAGCATCGAAGTGATCGTCTGGCCCTTGGCGACGCCGCGGACCGTGCCGGTGAACGTGACAATGGCACCGATATCCGTGCGCCCGGCCGTCAGCCGTGCCACCTCCGCCGAGAGATCAAAATCCTCGCGTTGGACACTGACCGACATCTCAGCCTCCCGTTACCGGTGGAAAGAAAGCGATCTCGCGTGCCGCACCGATCTCAGCGGACGGTTTTACGTGCGTCCGGTCAATGGCGGCGCGCACAACCTCGGGCTTGGCGAAGGCTTCCGCGTATTCGGGGCCACGCGCACGAAGCCATGCAACGAGATCGGCAATGGTCGCGATGCCAGCCGGCAAATCAACCGTCTCGCTGGCCTTGCCGATCTTCTCGCGCACCCAGGCAAAGTAGAGGAGATTGACGGTCATGATGCGCTCAGTGGTCGAGGGCGTAGACGATCGCCGCCTTGAGGTAGTCATAGCCGGTGTAGAGCGTCAGCAGGGCCGCAATCCACAACAGCACGGTTCCGGAGGCCGTTACACCGTGGACCAGCTTGTCACCGGCCGGCCCCGCGAGCAGCACGCCGAGCGCGATCATCTGCAGCGTCGTCTTCCATTTGGCGAGCTGAGAGACGTGGACGGTCTTGTTCAGCTCCGCCAGGAACTCGCGGAGTCCAGAGACAAGGATTTCGCGGCACAGAATGATGATCGCGGCGTAAATGGCGCCGGCCGCAATGGTGTTGTCGTGAACCAGTAAAAGCAACGTGGTGCCAACCAGCAGCTTGTCGGCGATCGGGTCGAGCATGCGGCCGAGTGTCGACTGTTGATCCAAGACGCGCGCCAGATAGCCGTCCAGCCAGTCCGTCAGGCAGGCGATGATGTAGATCGCCAGTGCCAGCCAGCGCCCATGGTCGTCTTTGATGAGCAGGAAACAAGCGGCGACGGCCGGCACTGCCGCAATCCGCCCGTAGGTGAGCAGGTTCGGCAGGCTCGTCAACATGGGTCGGGGCGCGGCTCGGTCCATAGAGGTTGTCTTGGACCACCAAACCGATTTTCCGTCAATGGGTTGAACACCAGATTCAGGAGCGCCGCAATGCTGCGATGCAAGGCGCCCGTGGCTCCGGACGACAGCCCGGGAACTTGGGCTCAGGCCGCGCCATCTTTCACGAACCGGTTGCGCAGCACGCCGAGGCCGGTGATCTCGACCTCGGCAACGTCGCCGTGTTTCAGGTCCGGCGATTTGTCGTCCGTGCCCATCCAGAGCACGTCGCCGGCCTCCATCGTGCAGTAGCGGCTGATCGTCGAGATATAGAGCGCGACGCCGTGGATCATGGCGTTGGTCTTGAAGCGGGTTGTCTCGGTGCCGTTGACGCGGACATGGGTTGTAAGTTTGTCGAGATCGACGTCCGTCTCGATCCACGGTCCCATCGGCTTGAAGGTGTCGGTGTTCTTGGCGCGCCAGAGCGTGCGGTCACCCTTCTGCCAGGTGCGCTCGGAAACGTCGTTGCCGATGGTGTAGCCGAGGACGTACTTCAACGCGTCCGCCTCGGAGACGTTGCGGCAGCGTTTGCCGATGACGGCGACGAGCTCGCCCTCGTAGTGGATCTTCTCGGTGGCGTCGCGCGGGATCACGACGTCCTGGTTGTGGGGCAGCAGCGCGCTGATGGCGCGGTAGCCGACGTCGGGCTTCTCGGGCAGGTCAGCCTTGATGCCGAGCTTCTTGGCTGCCATCAGTACGTGCTCGGCGTAGTTCAGGCCGACGCAGAAAAAGTTGCCGGGCTTCACCGGAAGCTCAATGGCCACGCTCGTCAGCGCGTGCTTCGCCGCGGTCTTCTCGTAGCCGGTGAATGGATCGCCTTTGACCTCGGTGATCGTCTCGCCATCGAGAATGCCGTAAGCCGTGCGGCCGGCCGCGGTGTATCTGATCCAACGCATGTGCGGGCTCCTCCTGATTTTGGTTGGAGCGTAGCGCGGATGTTTTGGTGATGCATCTCTTAACGGATCGAGTTAACGGATCGAGTTAACGGATCGAGGACACGGACCAAAGCATCCGTCGCATGTCAGGTGTGCGGGCTCGGCATCACCAGGTCATATTGCGCCGCTGCTCGCTTGTTCCCACATGCCTGCATCGACAGCTTGGACCAGAACGGCGCCGGACTTCACACTTCTTTGGAATTTCGAGATTATTTTGCCCGGATGCGCGAACTGCGCCGCATGATGTTGGAGATTGAGCGATGAGCGACGAGCGCAAGGTTCCAGGGCAACGCCTCATCGAGCGGGCAACCAGCGGGGCAGGCCTCGGCGGAGATGGCCGCGGCACGTGGCTAGCGAAATACGCTGGCTGGATCGGGATCGTAGCCCTTGCAGCTCTCGCGCTGTTTAACTCGGTCTTTACGGTCGATCCGACGGAACGGGCGATGGTCCGTCTTTTCGGCAAGGTTGCGACCGACAATCCGTTGGGCCCTGGCCTGCATTTTCGCGTGCCGTTCATCTCCCACGTCGACCGGGCGCAGGTCAGCCTGACGAACCTGCATATTCCAGTTTTCAGCGTGAATACGATCGACAACCAGAAAATCGATCTCGATATCAATGTTTCGTACCTCGTACCGGAATCGGCCGTTTACCACCTGCTCTACGAGGTCGGCCGCAGCGGCGATGCCGACATCCGCGAGAACATCGTTCCCGTGGTGCAAGACCGGGTAAGCCGGGTGTTCTCGGTGAAGAACACGAACAACATCTCCGAGCAGCGCGAGGGCATCCAGGCCGAGACGACGGCGGCCGTGCAGCGTGCGCTGAAGGACCTCTTCAAGATCGACCTGCAAAGCCTGCAAATCGCGAAGGTCATCTACGGCCAGGCGTTCATTCAGTCGAACGAACGCTCGGTCCTGGCGAAGAACGAGGCCATCGCGGAAGAAAACCGTGTCAAGGTTGCCGAGTTCCAGGCCAAGCAGAAGGTGACATCGGCAGAAGGCGAGGCGCAGCAGGCGCGTGCCAGGGCTGCTGGTGACGCGGACGCGCTGCGGCTGCGAGCAACCGCCGAGCGGGAAGCTGCCGAATTGCAAGGCCAGGGCGCTGCTGCCCGCTATCGCCTCGAGATCGAGGGTTCCGGTAGTTTTGCCAATTACATTGCAGTGATGAACGCGCAGGCGCGGTTACGCTGGAATGGCGTTGTGCCGCGCTTCGTGGTCGGGGGCGACAAGGGCACCAACTTCCTGCTGTCGCTGCCGGACGGTGAAATGCCGGCGGCGGCAGTACCAGCAGTTCCGGCAGCACCGGCGACATCCCCGACGCGGCGATAGGCCACTGATCCGGCCAGCGCACGGCTCAGGCGGTGCGCTGGATCAGGAAACGGTAGACGCCGGCAGCTTCGCCGTGTTCGACGAGTGTATGCTTTGTTTGCTTGCAGAACGCCTGGAAATCGGCGACGGAGCCCGGATCAGTTGCCAGCACCTCCAGCGTGCCGCCGGCCGGGATCTCCAGGATGGCCTTCTTGGCCTTCAAAATCGGCAGCGGGCAGTTGAGCCCCTTGGTGTCCAGTACCTTGTCGGCCATCGTGCTTGCTTCCTGAGTTTTCCCGGCGAAGACGCGCTCGTATACGTGAACAAAACAGCGCCGTCGAGTGCGCGTTCCCTGGAACGGTGCGCGACCGTGTCCGACTTCGCCTCGGGTTCTTGCTCGTAAGTCGCAGCACATCTTATGGCTGCTTACGGCTTGCAATCATCCGGCATTGTCGGCCCCACGCGTGGAGATGTGGCCACAGGCGGAGGACTCGACCCGCCATCCTTCGGCCGCTGCCACGCGCCCGGCCAAGTCACGGCCGTGGCGTTCGGCGGCGGCGCATTCTGCCCGCGCTGTGCCGGAGATGCTGGTGGGGACGCGCCAGGGCCAGATACCGGCCAAGCTTGGCCGCTCTGTGGAGGTGGCGGCACGAGCAGACCCGCGGCGAAGGCGAAGACCGCCAGCATGGCGCCGGTGCGCAGCGGGTAGTCGACGACCGAGTGCAGCATCAGCAATGCGATAACGACGACCGAGCTGCGCGCCAAGGCCCGATCCAAGTCGCTGGGGCCCGATGCCGCTGGCCACCAGACACCGAATGCCCGGGCAGCCAGCCAGAGCCCAAAGCCCAGCATGAGGACGCCCCCGCCGGCACCGGCTTCCATCAGCAGTTGCGCGATGTCGTTATGCGCGTGGTTGACGTAGGTGTTTGCCAATAATTCCTCCGTTCGCTCGTACAACGGAAAAACGGCCACGAAGGTGCCCAACCCTGTGCCAGTCAACAAATGTTCCTGTGCAATGGCATAGGTTCGTTGCGTAAACGCGATCCTGCCCTCGACCAGTGAATCGCGATCGAACCGGTCCAGAATGCGGAATAACGCCAATTGCACGGTGAAGAGCAGAGCCAGCATCACGGCGCCGGCCAGTAGCCGGGTTGCGTGCTTTGCCGACTGCGTCCGGCGATCGAATGCTGCGAGCGCGAATGTGCTGGCAAGAGCGGCGAGTGACAAGCCGATGCCGGCACGTGAGCGCGCCATCGATTGGGCCCCGATCAGAACAACCAGCATCGTGAAGGAGGCAATCACAATCAACATCGACGACGTAAACCAGCGATTGGCCGTCTTGGTGATGATCACCGTATCGATCGCCCATGCGGCTGCAAAAACAGTCAGGCAATAGAGCAGGGCCGCGAAGTGGTTGCGATTGGCAAAGAAGCCGACGGCGTCCGTGGAATTTGTGTAATCGAAAAAGCGCAGACTGCTGTCCGGACCCTGTGCAATCTGCAGCAGGCCGAGCAGAACGCTGGCCAGCCCGACGCTGAGAAGCACGAGACTGAGCTGTCGCCGCTGGCGATAGCCGATGAGCGCAGTGCCGAGGAATATCGCAGTTGGCGGTAGAAGTGAGAGCCAAGCCGTCCAGGTCAGGCTTGGAACCATCGAGATCGGGAACCACGGTAACGGCTGGCTGAGCAGCTCATAGGATCGCGAAATCAGCGCTCGATCGGGCAGGCGCGTCCACACACCCGGCGGTAACGGGATCAACTGCAATATCGGACCTGACCAAACGACGGCACAGACTGCGAACGCCCATCGGGCGTTGGTGTGCCAGCGCATGCCATCCGGCGCCAGTTCGGGCGAAAACATCCGGTTGAGCACGACAAGCAGAGCGGCAACCGACAGGATTTGCAGGACCGCGTCGCCAAGAAATCCGCTGCGTGTCCCACCGCCAAGGATCAAACTGGCGGCCAGGACAAACCCGGTGGCAGGCAACAGCATGGCCGGCTCCGATGGCGGCTCGGTGCCGTCTCGAGCCGAGCGCCGTGCTCGCGCGCGTGCGCCGATCAGGGGCTGGCCCCTTTGGCCTGCGCTGCATAAGCGGCGACACCGATGCCGACACCGACCGCGGCTGCTCCGACCGCAATTGTGGTTCCGGTCAAACCACCACCTGCGCCAGCGATCCCTCCAGCAGGTGCCGGGTTCGGAGCCGGGGTTACAGCCTGCGTCATTGTCACCAAGCCGCTGGCCGGTGCACTGGTGCCCGGACCGACTGACGCGATGTTGCCGGGCTGGATGGTTTGAATACTACCGTCGGGATAGACCACAAGCGCATTGCTGCCGGGCGGTACGTTCACCACGTCACCCGGGTTCACGGTCGCTGTGCCGTTGACGACATCGAAGCCTTGCCCGCGGTTGACACTGGCGTTGCCCTGCGTGACATGCAGCGTCGCTGCTGAAACAGGTGCAAGCGTCAGTGCGCACGCAAAAACGACTGTTGCCGAGAATTGGTACACTGGAAGCTCCAACACCCCGTCATTGAACGACGCGGCGCCATACAACCATGGCAGCGGGGCGTCTTCAATGCGTGAATCCCCGTTCGCGACGTTTGCGCAGACGTCTCCGCGCAAGCGCGGGCAATTCAGCCGATGGCGGTCTGCGTGAGGCCTTGCCAGCCGGTGATTGAATTGGGTGTCACTCGTTGTCCGAACGCGTACCCGGCTGCGACACGATTGCCGACTGGCCACAGATGCGCATAATATCGAACTGCGGCCGCCTGATTAATCGCGGGGGGCGACGCCGCTGCCAAGAGGCCCGGCACCGAAGAGGCCTAACGCGTGCTAGTGGGGCGGCCACCGAGTATCCTTGCCAACGAGCTGCCATCGACAATGATGTGACTTGCCGCGAGTGGACGCCGAACAGAGCATTGGGGCGCAGCATGGCGGGCCGGGCAATGGGGAGCAAACGGGCGCTGGCCGAACGAGCGGCAGCGGTACTCGTAGCCGTTTTGCTGACCGGGTGCGGCACCTCCTCGGTCAATGACGTCACGGCCGGTTTCGGCGACAGTAAGGCTATGACCGGGCTCTCCAGTCAGCCACCGGCCGAGTCCCCGGTGCCCGCGCGTGCCGTAACCGACGCCGGCGCGAAAAGAGAAGTCGAGAAGGCAACAGCCGTCTCCAATCCGAAATCGGCAGCCTACAAAGTCGGCCCGGACGACGTGCTCGATGTTTCGGTGTTCAAGGTGCCCGAACTCTCGAAGACAGTGCACGTCAACGAAGCCGGGACAGTCAATCTGCCGTTGGTCGGCGAAACGATGGCCGTTGGCCGGACGACCCGTGAAATCGAGCAGGAGCTGACCCGGACACTCGGTGACAAATATCTGCGCAATCCGCAGGTCAACGTCGCCGTCAAGGAGTACAATAGCCAGCGTGTGACCGTTGAGGGAGACGTCAAAAAACCGGGGATCTATCCGATCCGGGGGCGCCTGACGCTCTTGCAGCTGGTTGCGACCGTCGGCGGTTTCGAGGCTACAGCCGACAGCGAAGTCATGGTCTTCCGGACGGCCGACGGGAAGACGTCAGTTGCGCGCTTCGAGGTTGAGAAGATCCGTGCCGGTTCCGCCAAGGATCCAGAACTCGCCTCGGGAGATGTCATCGTCGTCAGTACATCGACAACGAAATCTGCCTTCCAGAACCTGATGAAGGCTCTGCCGCTGGCAAGCTTGTTTCTTGCCGTACTTTGAGGTGACACAGCCGCCCCGTTCATCGAAAGAACGGTCAAACGTCAGCGTTAGTTCACGAAGGCGTACGCATGAGCGATCCACTGGGTAAAGTCGAGAGCGACGCGCACCGCATGGTGGCGACGACCGCCGCGCCGCAGGCCGTTCCCGCGATGAGCAGGCCCTACCGTTCCGATCCGTACGCAGGTCCGGTTGGCGAGGCCGATATCCAGGTTGGACCAAATTTCCTCGAGTATGTGCGCATCGTCTATCGGCGGCGATGGCTGATCGTCGGGCTTGTCGCTGCGTTCGGCGTTCTCGGTTTGCTGCGCACGCTGATGCAGACCCCGCTCTATACGTCGACGCTCCGCATCCAGATCGATCGGAACATTTCGCGGATCGTCGAGGGTGGAAACGTCACGCCGCTCGAGGGTGCCGATCCGGAATTCTTGCGGACGCACTACGAGTGGATTCTCAGCCGTACACTGTCTGAGCGCGTGGCATCGTCGCTCGATATTGGATCCGATGCCAGCTTCTTCAAACCACGCGATTTCTCCTTTACACGGTTCGCGGCAGAACTTGTCGCGGGCACACCGCCAGCGCCACCGCTCGTCAATCGCGAAGCCATGGAGAAGAGGGCGTCCAACATCATCCTGGGCGGCCGTTCTCTCCGGCCGATACCCGGCTCGCGCCTCGTTGACATCGCCTACACCGATCCGGATCCGAACCGGGCCGCGCGCATCGCGACCGCCTATGGCGAGGCACTGATCGCGGCCAACATCGACAAGCGCTTTCAGGCGAATGCCCACGCCAAGACCTTTCTCGAGGACCAGACGCAGCAACTGAGGGTGCGCCTGCAGGAAACCGAGAACGCACTCCTCGAATTCGCCGCGCAGGAACAGATCGTCATCGTGACCGAAAAGGCCTCGATTGCCGAATCCAATCTGGCGGCGGCCAATGGTGCACTTGGCAGCCTGATTGGCGAACGCATACGCACCGAGCAGGTGTGGCGGCAAGTCGATCAGGCAAAGCTCATCAATCTACCGCAGTTGCTGACGAACGGCACGATCGACGGTCTGCGCCAGCGGCGCAACCTGCTGCAGACGGAGTATCAGGAGAAACTCGAAACTTTCAAGCCGGGTTATCCGGCGATGGTTCAGATCAACAACAAGATCATCGAGATCGACCGGCAGCTCGCGGCCGAGGTCAAGACATTGCAATCGTCCTACAGGTCCGCGTTCGAGGCCGCCCTGAACCAGGAAGAGGCGATGAAGAAGCGGGTCGACGAGCTGAAGTCCGAGGTCCTGGACCTGCAGAAGCGGAGCATCCAGTACAACATCCTCAAGCGGGAGGTTGACACGACGCGCTCGCTTTACAATGGCCTGCTGCAACGTTTCAAGGAAGTCGACGTAGCGAGCGGGGTTGGCGCCAACAATATATTCGTTGTCGATCGAGCCCAGGTTCCAGGCGGCCCCTCCGAGCCGCTGCTGTTACGCGCCGTGATGACCGCCTTGATGCTTGGCCTCGGCCTCGGACTTGGCGCGGCGTTCGTGCTCGAGCGCCTCGATGATACCGTGAAGACCATCGAGGATCTCGAGCGCATCACCGGTCTTGCGACACTCGGCGTCATACCGTTGGTGCCCAATGGAAAGACGTTCGACGAGTTGCTTGGCGACCCGCGCTCCGGCCTTTCGGAATCCTATCGTTCGCTCGGCACGGCGCTTCAGTTTTCAACCGAGTCGGGGCTGCCAAAGAGCCTGCTGATTACCAGTGCTGGCCCGGGTGAGGGCAAATCCAGCACCGTGTTCGCTATCGGGCGGCATTGCGCGACGATGGGACTGAAGGTTCTCCTGGTTGATGCCGATCTGCGCAATCCATCTCTGCATAAGAAGCTCGGGATCGATAACAGCCGTGGCCTCAGCAACTATCTGACCGGCGCCAACACGCCACCGGAGGTCATCCAGTGGACCAGTACCGAAAACCTCGGCGTGATGCCATCCGGCCCGTTGCCGCCCAACGCTGCCGATCTGCTTGCCGGCAGCCGCTTGCTGTCGCTGCTTTCTGTCGGCTCGGAAGTTTTCGATTTGATCATTCTCGATGGCCCACCGGTGATGGGGCTGGCTGACGCGCCGATTCTGTCGAGCGCGGTTGCATCGACGATCTTCGTCGTCGGCGCCGCTCAGGCACGAACGGGTCTTGTGCGGCTCGCGCTGCGTCGCCTGCAGATGGCACGCAGCCCGATCGTCGGTGCCGTAATGACCAAGTTCACGACCGACGGACCGCGTTACGGATACGGCTATGGGTACGGGTATGCCTATAGCTACGGCCATGCTGACGATGCCGCGGCCAAACCCCTCAAAGCGCTCCCCGGAGAGACGAAACCACCGCGCGTCGTGAACGGGTAGACCAGCGATGCGACGAGCCCGGTCTGCAGTGATGCTTGCGAACAAATTGATGAACATGCCCTCCCGCGTGCGCTCGAGCTGATGCGGTCGACCGGCAAACAGTCTCAGGCGACACGCGGCGGCCTGATGCTTCGCGTACTCGCACTGATGGCGCTGGGCACGGTCCTGGCAATCCTGGTCGTGCGTCATAGCGGCGGCAGCTATCTGTCGCGCGCGTCGGCCGAAGCCGCGACCCGCTACCGCATCGCCGATTCAGGGGCACTGGTTGTGGCCGCCGAGCGGCATATCGCGTCAGGCCTTGCCGTGCCGACGCGTGGGGCCTCCCAAGCGGAGGTTGTCAAACACTTGGAACTCCGCCGTGCGCGGCTTCGCGACGAGGCCAGCATCGAGGACCTGGCGCGCAATGCGGTCTTGGCAAATCCACTCAATCCGCAAGCGTTGCGCCTGCTCGGCGAGATTTCAGAAGCCCGTAGCGCCGGGCAGGGGACCAGCCCATCGGTGGTATATGACTTTATGCATGCGGCGGCCCGCATCTCCGGCCGCGAGGCCGTTGCTGTCGAATGGATGTTCCGTTTCGCAATGAAACGGAAAGACTACGGCACCGCCATGCAGTTCGCCGATAAATTGCTCAGAGCTTACCCGGATATCGTCGCCCCGTTCGCGCCGTCGCTGGCAGTGATCCTCGATGACAAAGCAGTGGGTGAGGATCTGGTTGCGCTGCTCGGTAGAAACCCGCCGTGGCGCGAGCATTTTGTGCTCGGCCTGATGCCCGCCATCGCGGACGCGCGCGCGCCGTTGCATCTTTTTCTGCGGCTGAAAGCGACGGCGCATCCTCCAACCACAACCGAATTGCGCTCGTACATGCTCTTTCTGGCGCACCATAAGCGCTTCGAGCTGGCGTACTACACATGGCTGCAGTTCCTGCCTTCGGACCAGTTGAAGCGCGCAGGCTTCTTGTTCAACGGCAGTTTCGAGAGCGATCCCTCAGGCTTGCCCTTCGATTGGTCGATTAGCCACGGCAGGGGCGTCAACGTCGAGTTCGTGCGAGCTGCTCCAGGCGATGTCACGCGGCACCTGCGTGTCGCCTTCGGCGAAGGCCGCGCGGAGTTGCATGGCATCGCGCAGGTGGTGCTGCTATCGGCCGGACGCTACCGGTTCAAGTCGCAATTCAAGGGCAACATGGTTGGCCGACGTGGCCTTGAATGGCGCGTCCAATGCGCAGAGGAGCCCAACAACCTTGGTCGGCGCGCCATCCCGCTCGGTTCGACCCGGTTTTGGACCAGCGTCGACCTCGAATTCATCGTTCCGGAGACGGGCTGTCGTGCCCAGCGGGTGCATTTGGTACTCGACGCCCGTTCAGCCAGCGATCAACTCGTCCAGGGAGAACTCTGGTTCAAATCCCTGGAGATCGTACGCAGTGGCTCCTGAGCAGCCATGTCGTGGCCGATGTGGATCGTTGGCTGCGACTGCAGATTGCAAGACGGGCGAGCTGACCGGTCGTCGCAGTCGCATGCAAAAGCTTGCCGGTGCCGCCGAGTGTGTTTAGCGTCCACCAGTATTCGAAGTGTCGCGCCTGTGTATCGAGCGGCAGCAGGAGTGGGTGATGTCTCGTGTAATGGGTTCAGAGTCAGCCGACGCCGCCGTATGCACGCCCCGTGAAGCGCCAGGCTGGCTGGTGATTAATGCCCGTCCGAACCAGGAACACATCGCGGTCGACCACCTTCGCCGCCAGGGCTTCGAGCCGTACTGCCCACAAATTGCGAAGCTGATCCGCCACGCGCGGACAAGTACGGTCAAACCGCGCCCCTTGTTCCCGGGTTACGTTTTCGTGCGCTACGATTCCGAAGGCGCGTACTGGCGGCCGATCTTGTCGACGATGGGTGTGCGTTCGCTCGTCCGTTTCGGCGATCGGCTGGGGCTGCTCGACGATCAGTTCATCACAGCTCTCCGTCTTTGCGAGCGCGACGGGCTGGTGGTGGCCCAGGCCTCACGCTACGAGATCGGCCAAAACGTCGAAGTCCTACTGCCCGCGTTTGCGGGGATTGTCGGCAAGATCCTGGCGATCGACGACATGAGCCGGATCACAGTGCTGATCGAGATGATGCAGCGCGGCGTGAAGCTGAAAGTGACTGCCGATAAATTGAGTTCTATCAACGACGCGACTGTTTTGGGACCGCTGTCACGGCGTACTGTGATTTAGCGTGACCCTCGATGAGCCTGCCGCCGCGATAGCAACCGATATTCGCGCCGGATTGATACGGCGCATGCCTGGTGGTGCTGCCGAATATTTGCGGACGTCAATTTTTCTGCGGACTTGAACGTTGAATGGCCAATCCGTGTCGGATGGAAGGGAGCCAATCAGCGGGCTGCAGACTGCATATATTGATCCATCACCGCCCGTTGTCGGCCTGTTTGAAGCGCCATCACGTTGGCGCTTCACCCCCAGTGCGGTAGCCGTGGTGGCGCGTTACAGTCGAAAAGTGGGTTTGGGCGCAAGCGCGTGCTGAGGTGCGGCTCGAAATGTTGAACAGCAAAACGATCCTCGTGACAGGCGGCGCTGGGTTTCTTGGCTCGCATTTGTGCGATCGCCTGCTGCGCGATGGACACGACGTCGTCTGCGTCGACAACTTCTTCACGGGCGCGAAGAAAAACATCGAGCATCTATTGGGGCA
>JANLQP010000266.1:0-5856 GCA_031367895.1 Hyphomicrobiales bacterium | reverse complement strand
TGCCCCAATAGATGCTCGATGTTTTTCTTCGCGCCCGTGAAGAAGTTGTCGACGCAGACGACGTCGTGTCCATCGCGCAGCAGGCGATCGCACAAATGCGAGCCAAGAAACCCAGCGCCGCCTGTCACGAGGATCGTTTTGTGATCGTTCATGTGGGAATTAACCCTTGGTCGGTTGATTGTTGATTGTTGATTTTGATCCCTTGCCCACGTCACTGGGATCAACGGCCAAGCCACTGCAAAACTCTGCGGGCCGGGTTGCGCGCCCATAAAGACATAAAATTGCCGGTCCGCATCGGACAGCCCGAAGATAACCTTAAATTCACAGGGAACGTCCCAATTGCGGGCACACGTGCCGCAATTCCATGCCAACGACGGAGCGCTCAGCGTGCCGCCGCTTTGCGTGGCACGATAGCCTGCGCCGCGACCTTGACGCGCCGTTGTTGCGGGCGGTTCTGGGCCAGCGCCAGCCACTTGCGGCAGCTGGCGAGTTCGGTATTGCAAGGCGGCACGACGACAACGGGTTTGGGAACCGCTGGCTCCGACACAAGCGTGGCCGCCCGCAGCCCGGCTGGCCGCGGCGTAATCGTGGCCGCAACTTGTGTCCCCGGCGCGATGCTGCGCTCCGACCAAGCCGTCAGATCGCGTGCAGTCATGCCGGCCATGAACGGATTGGCCTGCACAACGTTTGCGCCGAGCACTGCGATCACCGGCATCGTCGGATCTGCGCGGAGCAAACGCACCGCCGCACTCGGGCCGACGAGAAATGCAAGCCGTAGATTGCCGAGCGTCGCCGGTTGTCCATTGTTCGCCAGGATGTCGGCGTTGTCGCGCGTGAAGGCTTCTGCAGCCCGCCGCGCGAACACGCGGTTGGTACGTAGCGCCAGGATCTGTGCCGGCAGCAGACTTGAGGTCTCGGCCGCGAAATGCCGGCGCGCCATATCCAGAAACGTGCTTTCGATGAACTGGAAGGGGCCGACGGCTGTCGAGCGCGGATTGCGGGCGTCGTCGCGGCCACCGGATTCAGCCGCCATCAAGCGATCCAGAAATGCATTCATGGTTGCGGTGTCGGGGCGGCCGTCGCCGGTCGGCAAGGGCGTTGCCGCCGCCGTCTCGGCGGCCGGCATCGTTACCGCTGTCTGTGGCTCGACCGGCGCCTCGGCCCGCGCAATCGGGCACGCCAAAGTCATTGCTAGCGCAATTGCTCCGCGATTGAAGCGCATCAAAAAGGCTAACGTTGATTCTCGCATGGACTCAATATCCTGAGCCGAACTCTGGCCCCTCACATGAATTGCTGCCGGAAATTGCGGCATTTGCAGCCCTCCGTCAACACTGGAGGTGTTAACCATTTTTCTTGGCGACCACGGTTTGCTGTGCCGGATCCGTCAGCTTGTCGGCTGCTTCAATGATCGCCTGGACCAATGGCGGCGGGATCTGGAACAGGATTTCGAGACCGGTGCGATCGAACACCTTGAAGCTGTATCCTTTGGCCTGCGCGGCGCGTACGTCGGCCTCGGGCAAGTCGACCAGGAATTCTTCGGTATGAATGCAGACCGGACGCCGGCAACCGGCACCAAGCGCGCTGAGCTCTCTCATCGCCAACTTTTCACCGCGATCGTTGCGGGCGATCTCATAGTGGCGTCGAACGCCCTGCTGGTAGCCGACCACGATCCGGGCGTGCATCGTCAGCACACCGGTCTTGCGATCGCGGCGTGCCATCAGTGCCACCTGCCGCGGCTCACCGGGCGCACCGAATTGAATGAGTTTTCCGGCAACGGCGACATAGGGAAGGAATGTGTCGTCCTTGGTGGCTGTCACGCGCGCTTCCGGCGAATTCATGTCCGGCGCCGCGCAGGCTGGAAGCAGCAGCATCAGCAGTGTGGCGACGACACGCAATGAATTTGGCACTGCACCACTCCCCCAACTGGCACTCGCAGAGGCTAGCATCGGCTGGGGATGCGCGGAAGCGGAAACGCCGACCGCGGAAAGGTTGTGATCTGAGAGAGCCAGACCGCACGTCCGCTACGTCGTCATTGCAGCTTGAGGCGGTCCATTTCGATCTCGCTATCGAGTGCGGTTTCGAGGTCGACGAGATCCTGCGGTGCGGGCATGCCAAATGCCGCAAGCTCGCGCAGCTGTCCGTGGATGAGCAGCGCAATCTGCTGCGCATCCTTCGGCTCATTCTGCATCTCGGTCAGCAGGAAACCTATCTCAGTCTTGAGCTGTTCGAAAGCCATGGGATGAATCCTTCGGTAGACCCTCCCCCCTTGTTTCGAACTATACGCGATCTCGTTCGCAAGGCGAGCGCCGAATGCGCAAAAATGAAGACGGGGCACTGTTGCCAGCACCCCGCTTCATGCGATCGCCAACCTGGACGCGATTATTCCTTCACTGGCGTTGCCTTCTTTGCGACGCGCTTGACCGTCGGCTTGGTGTCGGTCGTCGGCGTCGAACCGGCGCTGGCCGGCACGTCTGCCTTTGCTTTGAGCGCGTCAACCTTAGGTTTCGCGCCAGCAGTGAACGACGCAGCCTTCTTCGAAGCGGCGGCTGCTTCCTTCGCCTTTACAGCTGCATCCTGCTTGGCAGCAGCGGCAGCCGACGTCTTGGCACTGGCGTCCGCCCTCGCTTGGGTCGCTGCTTCCTGGCGCGACTTCAGAGTTGCAGCCTTCTTTTCGGCAGCAATTCTCGCAGCGTCAGCCTTCGCATTGGCGGCGGCAGCCTGCCGGTTGGCAGCGGCGGCCTTGGCCGACGCGCTGTTGGCGGCCTTCTGCGCCTCAGTTGCCTGCGCGGACGCTTGGCCGACCGTTTGCGCGCTTGCCACAGTCAACGGAGCTGCGGCCAACACAGCCGTCAGTGCCAGACCGATGATAGAAGCTTGAACCTTCCTCATGGTGCCCGTTACTCCACGCGATCGAATGCCGAACGACAGAACGGCTGCGCCTTGTCCCTTGCAGGCGCCGCCGCTGCGGCAGACGATAATCGAACTGACCAGAACCAGTTATTCCTCGAGCGGAGGAAGACTTGTTCCGTGTCGATACGGTATCGCGCGTGCCAGCCATTACCGCGGCGCCTGGCCCGACGTGGTCATCCGCTTGCGGATTTCCGAAATCTGCCAACCGGTTAGCTGCGCGAGTGCGGCGGCCTCCTTCTCGAACCGGGTGGCGAGTGAGGCTTGGTATGCCTGGCCGGCCTCGCACTTGGCCTCACCTGCGAAAGGGTGTCGCAGGATGTAGCGGCCCTGTAAATTGCCGCGGTCGGCAGTCGCCTGAAACATCAGGTCCTCGGGGAAATGCTGCGCGTCGTAGCGCACGTGCCGAGCCGGATCGGCAGCATGAATATCGCCGGGTCGTATGAAACCTGGATCGGGCGGAGGAACTGCGCGCCGGTACTTTCTGAGATAAATTTGCAACTCAGATTAAGCGGCCGGCGGCCCGGCGGAGTGAGGCCCGCGGGGCCAATTCACCGAGTTACTTCCACTCGATCTTGAGCACACCGTAACTGCGGGCCCCGCGCGGGGTCGTGACCTCGGCCGATTCGCCCTTGGCCTTGCCGATCAGAGCTCGCGCGATCGGGCTCGAGATCGAGATCTTGCCCTCGCGGACATTGGCCTCGAGGTCGCCGACGATCTTGTACTTGACCTTGTCGCCCGTATCCTCGTCCTCGAGCGAAACGGTGGCGCCGAACTTTACGGTATCCCCCGAGAGCTTCGTGATGTCGATGACGTCGGCTCGCGATAGCTTATCCTCGAGATCGGCTACCCTGGCCTCGTTCATGCCCTGGGCTTCCTTCGCGGAGTGGTACTCCGCGTTCTCCGAAAGGTCTCCGTGCGAGCGTGCCTCCGAAATGGCCTGGATGATGCGCGGACGCTCCTCGCCCTTCAAGCGCTGCAACTCGGCTTCCAACTTGCGGAAGCCGTCAATGGTCATCGGAACCTTTTCCATCGCCATCGTTCAAGTCTCCACGTGGCGCGGACCCATGTTCCGCGCCTAGTTGCACAGTCTCACCCAGGTTCGGGGATTTTACCAGCCCTTTGCCCACATCTTCATGGCAGCCAAAGGGCGGTATACCGACGTTTCCAGGGAGCATTCTGCCCGACGTGCATGTTCCGCGAACGGGCATGCTCAAAAGCCCCGCGGCGGTTGAGGCGGTTGCCGCAACCGGGAGCAGGGCCCGAGACCAGACTCAATTAGGTTGGCGCATGTAGCTTTGCAACGGGGCAACCTTCAATAAATCGGTCTTCAACGCTTTTATTGCTTGGGTCGCCGCAATTGCTCCCGCCAGGGTTGTGTAATATGGTATCCGGTTCTGCAGGGCTGTACGTCGTATGTCCTTGGAATCGGCGAGCGCCTTGGCGCCTTCGGTTGTGTTCAGGACAAGATGAACACCGCCGTTCTTCATCAGATCGACGATGTGCGGGCGCCCCTCCAGCACCTTATTGACGTGCTCGCAGGCGATGCCGTGCGCTTCCAGATGTCGCTTCGTGCCCCGTGTCGCGACCAGCTTGAAGCCGAGCTCAGTCAGGTCGCGCGCCGTACCGAGAATGTGGTCCTTATCGCCTTCGCGGACGGAAATGAACACCGTGCCGGTGCTCGGCAGCGCCGTGCCGGAGCCGATCTGGCTCTTGGCGAAGGCAATCGCGAAATCGCGGTCGATGCCCATGACCTCGCCGGTCGAACGCATCTCAGGGCCAAGGACAGGATCGACGCCCGGGAAGCGGCTGAACGGGAACACGGCTTCTTTGACGGCGACGTGGTTCAGCTTCTTTGGCTTCAGCCCAAAGCTTTTCAACGGCTCACCGGCCATGATGCGCGAGGCAATGCCCGCGACCGGAATGCCGACGACCTTGGCGACGAACGGCACCGTGCGCGAGGCGCGTGGATTGACCTCGAGGATGTAGATTTGGCGGTCCTTGATGGCGTACTGCACGTTCATCAAGCCAACCACGTTCAGCGCCAGCGCCAGATCGCGCGTTTGCTTTTCGAGCCGCACAACGATCGAGCTGTCGAGAGAATGCACCGGCAGCGAGCAGGCCGAATCGCCGAAATGGATGCCGGCTTCTTCGATGTGCTCCATGATGCCGGCAACGAACGTATCCTTACCGTCACACAGACAATCGACGTCTACCTCGACGGCATCCGAGAGATAGCGGTCGATCAGCAGCGGACGCTTTGGTGAAACCACCAGCTCGGAGTGACCTGCGAGCGTTGCCAGCAGCCGCTGGATGTAGCGGTCGAGCTCGCTGCCGTCGGTGATGATCTCCATAGCGCGTCCGCCGAGAACATAGGACGGCCGGATCATGACGGGATAGCCGATGCGTTCCGCAACAGCGCGCGCTTCAGACGGCGATCCAGCGACACCGCTTTCCGGCTGCTTCAGATTGAGCTTCTCGACGATCGCCTTGAACCGGTCGCGGTCCTCGGCGATGTCGATCGAATCGGGGCTGGTGCCGAGAATGGGCACGCCGGCATTGCTCAATGCCTCGGCGAGTTTCAGCGGTGTCTGGCCGCCGAACTGGACGATGACGCCCTTCAACGTACCATTCGACTGTTCGACGGCGATGATCTCGAGCACGTCTTCGGCTGTCAGCGATTCGAAATAGAGCCGGTCGGAGGTATCGTAGTCGGTCGAGACGGTCTCCGGGTTGCAATTGATCATGATGGTCTCGAAACCCGCGTCCGAGAGCGCATAGCAGGCGTGGCAGCAGCAATAGTCGAACTCGATGCCCTGGCCGATGCGGTTCGGGCCGCCACCGAGGATGATGATCTTCTGCTTGTCCGAGGGCTCGGCCTCCGAGACCGGGACGCTAACGCCGCCGGTCTCCGGCTGGATCAGGCCGCGCTCGTAGGTCGAGTACATG
>JANLQP010000255.1:0-2250 GCA_031367895.1 Hyphomicrobiales bacterium | reverse complement strand
CAACGAGAACGATACGGTTGCGACCGCGGAAATCCGCTACGGCGACAACGACCGCCTCTCCGCGCGCGTCGCCTCGATGATGTCGGCCGACTGCCTCGTGCTGCTCTCTGACATCGATGGTCTCTATACCGCGCCGCCCGCAAAAGACCCGAACGCCACCCACATCCCCGAAGTGCGCGCGATCACGCCGGAGATCGAGGCCATGGCCGGTGATCCGGGCTCCGAGCTCTCGAAAGGCGGCATGCGAACCAAGATCGAAGCCGGCAAGATCGCGCTCGGCAGCGGTACATCGATGGTGATCACGACCGGCGAGACGATGCATCCGTTGCGTGCCCTTTCAGCTGGCGCGCGCTGCACTTGGTTCCTGGCGCCGTCCGATCCCGTGGCGGCGAGAAAGCGCTGGATCTCGGGGCAGCTCGAGCCCGCAGGCCACGTGCACATCGATGCGGGCGCGGAGAAGGCGCTGCTCACGGGCAAAAGCCTGCTGCCGGCCGGCGTCAAGCGTGTCGAGGGCCAGTTCGAGCGTGGCGACGCCGTCATCATTCGTGGTGCAGACGGACGCGAACTCGGCCGCGGCCTGATCGCCTATTCGCGCATGGACGCGGACCAGATCATCGGCAAGAAGAGTGGCGATATCGCCAAGGTTCTAGGGCAGCCCGGCCGCGCCGAACTCATCCACCGGGACGATATGGCGCTGAGCCCTGGTGGCGAAGCGTGAGTGATCAGTTGTCAGAACAATTGGCCGCGACGGGCCGTTTGCGACTGACAACGCTCACTCGGCGGCAATCGGTGCTGGCGTCCGCGCCCGGCGTTTTGCGGCGAATGCGGCGGCTGCTTCGCGCACCCAAGCACCGTCCTCTTCCGACATCCGCCGGTTGGCGAGGCGCTCCCGATTGCAGGGGCCGCCGCCAGCGAGGACGCGCTTGAATTCCGACCAGTCGATTTCGCCGTAGCTCCAGTGGCCCGTCACCTCGTCGAGCTTCAATGCCGGATCGGGGAACGTCAGGCCGAGGTACCGACCTTGCGGTACGGTCGCATCGACGAACTTCTGGCGGAGTTCATCGTTCGAAAAACGCTTGATCTTCCATTTGGTCGAGTCGGCCGAATGCATGCTGGCGCTGTCGGGAGGGCCGAACATCATCAGGACCGGCCACCACCACCGGTTCAGCGACTCCTGCGCCATCGCCTTCTGCGCAGCCGTACCTTTGCACAGCGTCATCACGATCTCGAAGCCCTGGCGCTGGTGGAAGCTCTCTTCCTTGCAGATGCGGATCATGGCGCGCGCATAGGGGCCATAGCTGCAGCGGCAGAGCGGGATCTGGTTCATGATGGCGGCACCATCGACCAGCCAGCCGATGGTGCCGATGTCGGCCCAGGTGAGCGTCTGATAGTTGAAGATCGAGGAGTACTTAGCCTTGCCCGACAAGAGCTGATCGTAAAGTTCTTCGCGCGCGACGCCCATCGTTTCAGCGGCGGAATAAAGATAAAGCCCGTGTCCCGCCTCGTCCTGCACTTTGGCGAGCAACGCCGCCTTGCGCCGTAGCGAGGGCGCCTTGGTGAGGAACCGCCCTTCCGGCTGCATACCAATGACTTCGGAGTGGGCATGTTGCGAGATCTGCCGAACGAGTGTGCGCCGATAGGCGTCCGGCATCCAGTGGTTCGGCTCGATCTTGTCCTCGCGGTCGACGATCCCCTGAAAACGCGCGCGTTTCTCGGCGTCCTCGGATGCCGACATCTGCTCGTCCTTCACGTTCAGCGCTTGGGCGTACATGGGCCGCTCCTATAGTGGAAGTGAGCCCTTATTCGATAGCATATTTGGCTAGTCGGGTCGAGGTGCGAGCCTGATGATCGCCGCGTGGGCCTTGGGGTTCAGGCGGCCGGGCGGTGCGGCCGGTTCAGCCTTGCCGTCACCCCTGCGGCGCTTTTCCACGAACGTGGCAGTTGCGCCAACAGCGTGGCTGTTGGAAGTGCGGTCACGCCGTTCACGCCGGTGACCGCCTCGGGCGGCTTCGGGACGATCACGTATGTCGGGCTCTCCAGCAGCTCAGGCGTCGGGGGGCAACCAGGTGAGCCCGTTCCTGACCTACGTCGACAAGTTCGAAACCACGCGCTAGGAGCCTGTCCGAGTAGTCGCTGTTCAACTGGCCGCGAGTCAGATTTCTTCCCGGCCCATGAGCAAGCATTTCCGCCCCTGGAAGATCGATCAGACGCAGCTTCTGCCGCCCTCGGTGCAGGACTTCGTCGGTCCGG
>JANLQP010000234.1:0-27015 GCA_031367895.1 Hyphomicrobiales bacterium | reverse complement strand
CACCTGCGCGCGCCATACGTACCAAGGTGTAATGGGCGCACGTCCACGGCAAGCGGAATTCGCGGACCATGCCCGTGACCGTGTTTGCCGCCTGCCACCACAGCCCTCACGTCGTCGCGCCAGCCTGCTGCGCTGAGGGTGCTTGCGGGCGCACCGGCACCCGCCCGGCCGACCCCGTGCCGCGATGCCGAGCGCGACAGAAGGCCAGGATGCCGGCAACCATGACCACGGGCACGACCGCGATCCAGGTCTGCAGCATCGCCAGAACGACCGTGATCGCCCACAGAACCGCCAGCGCATGCTCGATCAACGCCACCAGCTTCGACTGCGAATGCCGCCGCAACATGCCGCGCCGATTGCCGGGCATCGGATGCCAGAAATTGAGGAGCGCGGTCGAGGTTCCGGCAGCCGTCGCAATCGCGGCCGTGACCAGCGCAACGTACCAGGATGACAGCGCCAGTCCGATCAACGGTAACGCCAGTATGACGGCAACCGGCAAGGCCACGGCGCTGAGTTTGCCGCGATCGACGGCTGTGGCCAAGACCGGCGCCGATGCCATCAATTCTGGCGCGTCCTCGCCCGAAACGGTGAGCCAGGAAATCGACGCCGCAATCTGGGCCGCAACGACGACGATCGTCGGCGCGAGTGCCACCACCGCCGGCAACGTGTCGCTGCGCAACAGCACGACCGCGACCGGCACCGTGTAGATGATCTGCAGGCTGAGCTGCGCGAAGATGCCGGGATCGCGGACGAGCAAGCGCCATTCCTTGCGCCGGAGATTGCGGCCAAGGCCGGTGCGGAACCGGATGCGTTCGTTGCTGCGTACGTTGTGGGTGGTGGCTGGTGCGCCGGCTGCCGAGAGCGTGGCACGGGCGAACCGATCGCCGAGGCTCAGGATTGCGAACGCCAAGCATGCGATGCCGATGCCCATCAATGCCAGCATGGCACCGACATCGCCACGGGCGGCTTCGACCGGAGCCCAGATCAGCGAACTCTGATCGCTGGAGGGCGCGAGACCGCGCTGCGCGAACCAATCCATCAGCGCATTTTGCATCGCGTCCGGCAGCATCGCCGCGACTTGGGCGCCAAGCACGAAGACACCGCCGATGAAGGCGCCGGTCAACTGCGTGTAGACGCGGGCGCGGCGAGGGCCCGCCAGGAAGAACAGGCCGATGGAAATGACAAGGCCGATCGCGGTCGCGATCAGGGCGAGACCGATCAGCGCCGGATAGACGCCGAGCCAGGCGACGCGATCGACGAGCGCGCCGACATTGGCGATCGGCAGCGTCAGCAGCGCAATGGAACCGAAGGTGCTGGCCGCGATTGCCGAAGCTTTGGCGGCGAAAACGCGGCCGGGTTGCAGCGGCGAGCCGAGCAGCAGATCGAGATCGGCGCGGTCATAGAGCGTGCGCGTGGCGCCGAACAGGCTATGCGCGATCATCCAGGTGAACGTGCACAGGATCAGCAGCGCCAGCGGCGTCGGCACGGGGCCAGCCTTGTACACATGCGGCGACAGCCAATGCACCACCGGCCAGGCCGCCAGATGCAACAACAGGCCGCCGCCGAGAAGCACGAGCGCGAGCGTGCCGGTTGCGGAGTGGGCAACCGAAGGCACGAGACAAACAACCGTGCGCGGACTGGCGCTGCCGAGCATGTCGGAGAAGCGCCGCCAGTTGAGCCGCATGTCGTGCGCAACCAGCCATAGAAACGTACCGGGCGCGAGCTGCATTCCGGTCTTCATGATGCAAGCGCGTCCCGGCGCGTCAGCGAGAGGAACAGATCCTCGAGCGTGGCGCAGTCGTGCCCGGTCGAGGAACGCAGCTCGGCGAGCGTGCCCTCAGCGGCCAACCGGCCACGGTCGACGATGCCGATGCGGTCGGCGAGACGTTCGGCGACCTCGAGGATGTGTGTGGTCAGAATGATCGCTGCACCCGCACGCACGCGCGCATGCAGCAATTCCTTCACCTGTCGTGCGATGCCGGCGTCGATGCCCGTCAACGGCTCGTCGAGCATGATCAACTTGGGATCGTGGATCAGGGCACCGGCAAGCGCGACCTTCTGTTTCATGCCGCGCGAGAAGCCTTCGCAGCGCGTGTGGGCGTGGGGTCCCAATTCCAGCACGTCGATCAGCTCTTCGGCTTTGCGCTCAGCCACTGCAGGCGCCACGCCCCAGAGCCCCGCGACGAACTCCAGATACTCGAGCGGCGTCAGCTTGTCGTAGAGCATCGGCTCGTCGGGGAGCCACGCAGTGATGCGCTTGGCCGCGATCGGATCGCGGATCGCGTCGATACCGAAGATGCGGATTTCGCCGGCGTCCGGCTTCAGGAGGCCAGCGACCATGCGCAGCGTCGTGGTCTTGCCGGCGCCGTTGGTGCCGAGCAGCGCATAGAGTTCACCCGGCCGCACGTCGAGGTCGATCCGGTCGACCGCGACGGCGGCGCCGAACGTCTTGCGGATGCCGCGGAGCATCAACGCCGACGGCTCGGCCGGCACCGATGCGGTGAAATTGTTGGACTGTGAAACAACGCTCAACGCTACGGTCACACTAGAACCTCATCCACGATCATCCACGAATTCGCTGTCGGGAACCTACTGCAACAGCCTTGCAACGGCGTTAACCGGGTGGCGCCTGCGGAGCGTTGCGGGTCGTCGACACGCGCCCCGCGAGCCTACGCTTGTGGTCATGCACGCCGCCGGGCGATAGTCTCCAATCGTTGCATCGGGCTTGGGCCACGGCGGAGGGTCATATGTATCGCATCGAGGACGAACGGCTGCTGACAGGCCGAGGCCGCTTCACCGACGATCTGGCCGCCCCCGGTGCACTCTGGGCGTCGTTCGTGCGCGCACCACACGCCCACGCCGAGATCGCCCGAATCGATACGACGGCGGCGATGACGGTTCACGGTGCGCGCCTCGTGCTCGACGGTCAGGCAGCGGCAAAGGCCGGGTTGAAACCCATCCCCGTCGCGCAGAGGCTGACCGACGCTGCCGGCAAGCCGCCACGCAACGCACCCTGGCGGACGCTGGCCTTGGAGCGCGTGCGCCACGTCGGCGAATGCGTCGCGCTCTGTGTTGCAGATGCGCGCGAGGCCGCCGATGCGATGGCTGAAGCACTCGCTATCGATTATCGCCCGCTGCCGTCGGTCACCGACCTGCTCGGCGCGGTCAAGGCGGGAGCGCCGCAACTTTGGCCGGATGCAACAGGCAACGTCGCGTTCCACTGGACGCTCGGTGACGGGGCCGCGACGAATGCGGCAATGGCGGCAGCCCAGCACGTCGTCGAGGTCGCTGTGAAGAGTCAGCGCGTCGTCGTCTGCGCCATGGAGCCGCGCGCCGCGATCGCGCGGTTCGACGCGGCGGCTGGCACCTATCACATCCACGTCGGCAATCAGGGCATGACGATCATGCGCGATCAACTGGCGCATATGCTGGGCGTCGCCAATGATACCGTCGTGGTGACATCCTTCGATGTCGGCGGCGGCTTCGGCATGAAGAACGGTACTTACCCCGAGTATCCGGCGATGTTGTATGCCGCGAAGCTCACCGGCCGCACGATCCGCTGGACCGCCACGCGCTCGGAATCGTTCGTTTCGGACGCGCAGGCGCGCGACTCGCACATGATCGGCCGTATGGGACTCGACGCCGACGGCCGCATCGTTGCGCTTGAGGTGAAGGCACACGCCGCACTCGGCGCCTACGTGCATCCGGTCGGCTATTTCATTTCCTGCGCCAACTTTTCGAAGTGCGTGCCGGGGCCTTACCGCATCCCGGCGGTGCGCTCGGAAGTGACCTGCGTGATGACGAATACCGTACCGATCGCACCCTATCGCGGCGCCGGCCGGCCGGAAGCGGCCTACATCACCGAGAGCCTGATCGAGGCCGCCGCGCGCAAGTTGGCCATCGACCCGATCGAACTGCGCCGCCGCAATATGCTCCGCACCGAGGAACTGCCGCACAAGACGGCGGTCGGCATGGTCTACGATTCAGGTGACTTTCCGCGCCTGCTCGACACCGCCCTGAAGGATGCGGATTGGGCCGGCATGGCCAAGCGCAAAGCCGAGGCGAAAGCACGCGGCAAACTGCGCGGCATCGGGCTCGGGATGTTCGTCGAGATCTCCGGTGGCGTGCCGTTCGAGCGCGCCAAGATGCAGCTGGAAAGCGATGGCCGCGTCCACGTGCGCACACCGATCGGCGCGACGGGTCAAGGCCATCAGACGACATTTGCGATGTTGGGCGCCGAGCAACTCGGCATTCCATCCGGGCGCATCATCGTCGCCGAGGGCGACAGCCGCGACTTCGTCGACGGCAACGGCGCCTCTGCCTCACGCTCGACGCAGATGGCCGGCCTTGCGATTCGCGCCACGTCGATCCAGCTGATCGACAAGGCGCGCGCGAAGGCTGCGGCAAAGCTCGACACGGACGCGGCAGGCCTCACCTATGCCGACGGCCGCTTCAGCAAGCCCGGCACCAATCTCGCGATCGGTCTCGATCAACTCATCGGTCCGGACGAGCCACCGATCATGGCCGAGGCGCGCATCGAATCGGAGCCGACCTGGCCGAATGGCTGCCATATCGCCGAGGTCGAGATCGACCCTGAAACCGGCCACGTGACGCTCGCCGCCTATACCGCGATCGACGATTGCGGCCGCGTCATTGCGCATCATTTCGCGGAGGGCCAAATACACGGCGCGCTCGCGCAGGGCATTGGGCAGGCGTTGATGGAGCACGGTTTCTACGATCCGGAATCGGGGCAACTCGTCGCCGGTTCGTTCATGGATTACACGATGCCGCGCGCCGACGATCTGCCGCGTTTTAACTCGCACCTGCAGCCGTCACCCGCGACTTCGAACCCGCTCGGCGTTAAAGGTATCGGCGAAAGTGGTACGGTTGGTGCATTGCCAGCGATAGCGAACGCGATTGCCGACGCGTTGGCACCCTATGGCGTAACAACGGTGGAGATGCCGGCGACGCCGGAGCGCATCTGGCGCGCCATCAATGGGCGCGGGGTGTAGGCCCTGGCTTGGCTATTTCCACGCGCCGGATGCGCCGTACCGGAGGCGCAACTTCGACACGACTGGGCATCCGAAAGCGCAAGCAAGGGCACTGGCCAGTCATAGCAAGACAGACGCCACGCCGACCAACGGGGCTGCCTTTCCAAGCTTTTGGTCAAGTGTGCAGATCGTGGCGCCGTTTTCTGCGCAGATGGCCAAGTGTAACGCATCGCCGGCCCGCAAGTTGAGTTGAGGCTGATCGCAAAACCGAGCGGCGGTCCGGAAGGCGGATGCCTCGACTGGGAGGACGACGAACGAATTGACCGCCAACTGCGTAAACTGCGCCAAGATCGCTCCGCGATGGGCTGTGTCGATCTCACCGGTCCGAACCTTGAGTGAGAGGGCCGAAGAGAACTCCGTGATCACCCATTCGCTGAGCGATACCTCCTTTGAAACTTGCTGCTGCAGCCATTGCCGAGCGTCATGCGAACGCGTTTCTCGCGTAAACGCGCTGACCAGCAACGAGGTGTCGAGGTACAGCATCAACAGCGCATCAATAGCGTGCGTTGTCGCGCATTGCCCTCAACCCACTGTCGACAGGATCCTTCGGCTCGGGCAACGAGTCGACGAGCGCGCGTAATGCCTCGAAATCAATCGGTTTTCGTTCGCGATGAATTCCCACGAGGCGCGCGACAGGCTTGCCGCGACGTGTGATGCGAACGTCCTCACCGCGCATTGCACGCTCGATGAGATCGCTCAACTGTGCTTTAGCGTCCGCCAAGGAAATATCGGCCATCTTCTTCTCCTGACCATCTAATTGGTCACTTGTAGCACGTTAGGAGATCGGGAGCTACGCACTTTGCGATTGCGCGCAATGGCACCCGCGGCATTCCGAGCTTGAGCACAGACGGACAACTAAAGAACATTCTCTATGTCGCGGAACCAGTGAGCGCGTGTTGGCGTTCTTGGATTATGAAAAATCCAACCCACAGTGATCACGCCATTCCGATGCCGCCGCCGCCGGCACCGGATTTACCCGCCCCGATCTCCGATCCTCCTCAATCGGACATCCCGCCACCGATCGTCGATCCCCCGATCACGAGGTAGTAAGGTCGAGCCGCTTATCTTCGTTGCGCTATTCGAATGCGCGACGCGCGCCTTCACTCCCACTCGATCGTGCCGGGAGGTTTCGAGGTGACGTCGTAGACGACGCGATTGATGCCGCGCACTTCGTTGACGATGCGCGTCGCGGTCCGGCCGAGCACCTCGTGCGGGAACGGGAAATAATCCGCCGTCATACCATCCGTCGATGTGACGGCGCGCAGCGCGCAGACGTGCTCGTAGGTGCGCGCGTCGCCCATGACGCCGACCGTGCGTACAGGCAGCAGCACCGCGAACGCCTGCCAGATGGTGTCGTAGAGGCCGGCCTTGCGGATCTCGTCGAGATAAATCGCGTCGGCCTTGCGCAGGATTTCCAGCTTCTCCGGCGTGATACCACCGGGGCAGCGAATGGCCAGACCCGGACCCGGGAACGGATGCCGGCCAACGAACGCCTCGGGCAATCCCAGCTCGCGGCCGAGCACGCGCACCTCGTCCTTGAACAGTTCGCGTAGCGGCTCGACCAGTTTCAGGTTCATGCGCTCCGGTAGACCACCGACGTTGTGATGCGACTTGATCGTCACCGACGGACCACCGGTGAACGACACGCTTTCGATCACGTCCGGGTAGAGCGTGCCTTGGGCGAGGAACTGCGCGGGTGCGTCCGGCGCGGAGCGCGGCTCCGCCACGACGTGGGCACCTGAAGCGCCAACAGAGGCCGCGCCGCCGAGTTTCTTCGCCTCGGCCTCGAACACCTCGATGAAGAGTGCGCCGATGATTTTGCGCTTCTGTTCGGGATCAGAAACGCCGTCGAGCGCCTTCAGGAATCGCGCGCTGGCATCGACATGAACGAGCGGAATATTGTACGTGCCACGGAACAAGCGCACGACCTCGTCG
The DNA here is from genome assembly GCA_031367895.1 of Hyphomicrobiales bacterium. Taxonomy (GTDB): domain Bacteria; phylum Pseudomonadota; class Alphaproteobacteria; order Rhizobiales; family Hyphomicrobiaceae. Next base: position 20,029 of record JANLQP010000234.1, on the reverse strand, counting down.
GCCTCGTTCATGCGCAGCAAGCCGTGGTCGACGAAGATACAGGTGAGCTGTTCGCCTACGGCCTCATGGATCAAAACTGCCGCAACGGCGCTGTCGACACCGCCCGAAAGCCCACAGATGACGCGGCCTTTGCCGACCTGGGCGCGGATCTTCGCTACCTCGGCCTGACGGAAGGCGTGCATCGTCCAATCGCCGCGCGCGCCAGCGATCTTGTGCACGAAATTGTGGATCAGATCCTTGCCGCGCGGCGTGTGCACGACTTCCGGGTGGAACAGCACGCCATAGCGTTGCTTCGCCTCGTTCGCGATGACGGCGTAAGGCGCGTTGTCGGATTTGGCGACGACGCGGAAACCCGGCGGAATTTTCGTGATCTTGTCGCCGTGGCTCATCCAGACCGTATCACGCGTGCCTTTCGGCCAGATGCCTTGGAACAGCGGGCAATCGTCGACGATCTCGATCTCGGCGCGCCCGAACTCGGCGGCATGCCCGCCTTCGACGGCGCCGCCCGATTGTACGACCAGCGTCTGGTTGCCGTAGCAGATGCCGAGGATGGGTACGTTTGCTTCAAGGATGCGCGACGGTGCCTTGGGTGCGTCCGTCCAGTAGACGCTGCTCGGGCCGCCGGAAAAAATGACGCCCTTCGGCTGCAAGCGGTCGAATGCAACCTCGGCCTTGTTGTAAGGCACGATCTCCGAGTAGACGCCGGCCTCGCGCACCCGGCGGGCGATCAGCTGCGTCACCTGCGAGCCGAAATCGACAATCAGGATGCTATCGGTCATGGGGCGGGCTCGCTGGCGGTGGATGCGATCGGTGGTCGGGGTCAGACCCATGGGTATGACCCCATGCTGCAGGCATGCCGTTACGCCGGTTTCGCGGCGTCCGCAACTAAAGACCCGGCAGAACCAACACCTTGCGCCGATCTGGCAGCCTACGTAGGCCGCGCCGCGACCACTTCGATCGAGATGACTCGGCCTTCCTCGGCGTCGCGGAGACTTGTGCGCCGATAGCCGTGCAAGCGCGGGCCGACGATCAGGTGGGCGGAAAGCTTCGGCGGGCCATTTTTCTCGATCGATTGGTGCATGGCACGCAGCCCCGGGAGGTTATCGGCCGTGGTATCCTTGAATGAGCGAATGTCCAGTCCCGCTGCCTGGATCTCGCTCCGCGTTTCTTCCAGCGTCGAGAGGAAGCTCGTGCCCGCCGTCGCCGCCCAGGGTGTCGGATAGGTCGGCTCGGGACCTGGACCGCGCGCCAGGTTCGAGAGCACCAGAATGCCGCCCGGTTTCAGAACACGGCGCGCCTCGCGATAGAAGGCCACCTTGTCGGCGATGTTCATGACCACGTTCTGCGAGTAGGCGCGATCGAAACTCGCGTCGGGGAAGGGCAGCGACAGCGCGCTGCCGTGTACGATTCGGACTCGGTCGGCGAGGCCCGTGGCCCGGTTCAGTTCCTCGGCTGCGACGCAGAAATCGCGCGTCAGATCGATGCCGGTGACCGTGCAGCCGAAGTTCTGCGCGATCCAGCGGGCAGGACCGCCGATGCCGGAGCCGATGTCGAGAATTCGGTCGTCCGGCTGGGCCATGAGCAACGCCGCCATCTCACGCGTTGCTGCCAAACCGCGGCCATGGAAATGGTCGACGGGCGCCAGCGCCTCGGCCGTCACTGCGGCGCCGGCTGGTAACGTCGCACGGACAGCAGTGAGCACGCGCTCGGCAATGCCATCGGAGGCGTAGTGCTTCTCGATGTCGTCGCTCATGCGATGCCTCCGATATATAGGGCGCAAGAGGCGAAGCCGCATTGCACCGTCGCGCGCATGATCGGTGGGCTGCGGCTTCGCCCTCTCCACCCTACGACCGCTTCGGATCGCCTTTCGCCGGCGGATCGCGCTCCAACGCTTGCCTGATGCGCTCCTTGTCGACCTTGAGTTCCAGGCCGACCCGCTCCAACTGCAACAGCATCGGCGAGCGCGAGTCGCGAGCCTGCCAACCGCGGTTCATCGCTTCCGTCATCTCGGCGTAGGCCATGTTGGCGACCCGCATCGGCACCCCGAGTTCGCGGCCGAGTTCCGTCGCCAACCGCATGTCCTTGTGCGCGAGTTTCAACGCGAATTGCGCCGGCTCGTAGGTGCCGGGCAGGAACTGATCGACCATGCCATCGAACGTGCGGCCACGGCCACGGGCGCCACCGCGCACCGCTTCCCAAAGCGCCAGCGGCTCGACGCCGCCCTTGATTCCCATGGAAAACACTTCGGCCAGTGCCGTGTTGATGCAGTAGCCGGCGCAGTTGTGCACCAGCTTCGCCACCGAACCCGCGCCAATTTCCCCGACGTAACGGGCCTGATCGCCGATCGCGTCGAGCAGCGCCTTGTGCTCGTCGAAGACGGGCTTCTGGCCGCCGATCCAGAGCGCCAGCTTGCCGGAGCGGGCGCCATTCGGTCCGCCGCTCACCGGCGCGTCGAGCATGTGGATGCCGTTCGCCTGGAACAGGTCGTAAATCTTACGCACCAGCGTCGGCGAGTTGGTCGAGAGATCAAAGAAGGCAGCGCCCTTCTTCATGCCCTTGATCAGACCGTCATTCCCAAGCGCCACAGCTTCCACCTCGAGTGGTCCTGGCAGCGAGGCGAAGATCACATCGCACTTTTCGGCCAATTCTTGCGGGCTGTCGGCCCAGGTCGCCCCATTGGCGACAAAGCTTTCGGCCGATTTTTTGTTGACGTCATAGACGACGAGGCCGTGGTTCGATTTCTTCAGGAACGTGTGCAGGTTCGCGGCCATTCCGGCACCCATGGTGCCGAGCCCGATGAATCCGACTTTCATTTGACAGTCCTTGCTTTGCGCCTTCGGATGCCCACTTCGCATCCGGCGCGTGGATACTGAAGCGCATCAAGTTGCGGTGCTAGTGCCGTAACTGCGTAGGGTGCAATAGGCGGCCTGCACTTGCCGCCGTATTGCACCGACGATCGCTGAATCGGTGCAATGCGGCGTCATGGCGGAGCCATGCTCCACTTGGACGCAACCGCGCACGTTGCACCCTACGATCCGGCGCTTACTTCTCGTTCTTCTCGAAGGTGTCTTTGAGCACCAGTGACGCCGACATCGCAACCGGCCAGCCGCCATAGAAGGCTAGGTGCGTAACGAGCTCGGACAGCTCCTCCTTGGTGACGCCGTTGTCGAGGGCGCGCTGCGAGTGGCCGACAAACTGCTCGGTGCGGTTCATTGCGACGAGTGCGGCACACGTGATCAGGCTGCGGTCACGCTTGGAGAGGCCCGGCCGCTCCCAGACATCGCCGAACAGCACCTTCTCGGTGAGGTCGATCAGCTTCGGCACGGTCTTGCGGACCTTGTCGCGGTTGGCAGACGGCGGGGTCTTGGCCATGGCGTTTTCTCCTTGGGTTTGGTTTGGGGAATTGCATCCACACAGTAGTCCGCCGGTCTGCGATTGCCACCCCAAAAATCGGCGACTGGGGCTGCTGACTGGAGCGGCGTGTGCGGGAAAAGCGCCTGCACCGTTGGGAGGGCGGGGCGGTGAGAGCGATCCCGCCCGCTACCCACGACGCTTGACCTTCCCTCGACATGTGCAGACGTCGGAACCGCCCTAACCGATCCGCAACGGCAGCCGCCTTGGACCCCGCACGGGGCCCGGCGACCAGTGCACTGCTTCACGCTCGTCCAGACTGAAATCGGGGAAGCGTTTGAGCCATTCCTCGATCGCGACCTGGATCTCCATGCGGGCGAGGTTCGAACCGATACAGCGGTGAATGCCGAGGCCGAACGCGGCGTGCCGGTTTTCCTGCCGGTCGATGATCACCTTGTCGGCGTCGGGGAAAGCGGCCGGATCGCGGTTGCCGGCCGGGAAAGGCAGCAGCACCATTTCGCCGGCCTTCATCGGACAACCCGACACCGTCACGTCCTTGGCGACCAGCCGGGCCATGGTGACCGGTGAATAGGCGCGCAGGAACTCCTCGACCGCTGTCGGGATCAACTGGGGTTCGGCGACGAGCCGGCGCCGGTCTTCGGGATGGGTCGCGAGATGCCAGAGCGACGAGCCGATCGCGCTCCAGGTGGTGTCGATGCCGGCGATCAGGATCAAGCGCAGCGTGCCGTAGAAGTGGCGCTGGCTCAGCTCCTTGCCGTTGAAGCGGGCCTTGGTCATGAAGCTGATGAGATCGTTGCCCGGGTTATCCCGCCGCGCCTCGGCGAACGGGCGGAAGTAGTCGTCCATCTCGGCCGACACGGCCACCAGACGGGCGGCGCTGTCCTGGTCGTCGTGGATCGTGTCCTCGAGAAAAATGTGGATCCAGCGCCGGAAACGGTCGCCCTCGGATTCTGGGATGCCGAGCATGTTGGCGATCACGCGGACCGGAATGTGCTGGGTGTACGAAAGCGCGGCGTCGCAGGATTCAGGCGTGCCGAGCGCGTCCAGCAATTCGTTGGCGATGCGCCGCGTCACGGGGATGTACGGTTCGATCGCCTGCGGCGTGAAGGCCGGCAGCAGCGCCATCCGCGAGGGCTTGTGGTGCGGTGGGTCGGACGAGATCGGCGGCGACGGCAGCGGCACGTTCGGCGGGTTCTCGCGCACGACGATGCGCTTCGAGGAGAAGTGCTCGGTGTCGTAGGCGATGTCTCTGATGTCGGCGAGTTTCGTCGGCAGGTGGACGCCACCGAACCGGTCGGTATGCGCGATCGGACATTTTTCGCGTAACTCATCCCAGATCGGGAATGGGTCCCTCGCCCATTGCGGATCCATGTGGTCGAAATCGGTGGCCCAATCGGTGACCGGCGGACGCTTGCTCATGCGGGATCTCCTTCGCCCGATGCTGCCGGCGACGTGAGGCGCAAGGCGAACTCGGGGCAATTGCGCACCGCGAGCTTGGCTTTTTCCACGAGCGGCGCGGGTACGACGCCATCGCCCTTAACCTGAGCGAAGCCGAGATCATCGACCGCGATCAATTCGGGGACCAGCACATGGCAGCGGTTGTGGCCCTGGCACTTGTCGCCGTTGACCACGAGACGCATGGCCGCGGGCGATTGGCCCGAAGGCGGTTGGTGCCTTTCATCGTTCGCCCGTCCTTCGATGGCCATGGGGAACCTCATCGGCGTAAGTTGACGTATGCGGCACGCTATGCCGGTTTTGCCGGACTGACAATCATCGCCTGGGGTTTGCATCCTTGCCGCGGTGCAATAGGTTCGCCGAAAAACCGTAACGAAAAGGGCACGACCCGTGAGCCAGTCGCAGCGCATGACCGCATCGAACGAAACGGCCCGAGGCAAGGGCTTCGACGTCCACACCGCTGCTCTCACCGCCGCCGAACGGGTGCTGGCGCTGGCGAAGTCGGGCGTGCGCGCCAAGCAGGCTGCGGCCGCCAACCCGGATGCCGGCCAGCATTCGCTGCACGGCCTCGCTTGGCTCGCGACCACGGTCGAGGCGTTGCGGCAGATGCTCGGCTGGGCGCGCCGGATCGACGGCGAGGGTCGGCTCGGCGAGATCGACCGGCTGCTGTTGGATGGCGCCTTCTCCGAGTACCTGGCGCAGATCGCCGGCGGCATCCAGATGAACCAGGGCGAGATCGTGCGCCTGCATCAGATGGGCGTGCCGACGCCGGACGTGCAGCGGTTCGCCTCGGAATCCTCGGTGGCCGCGCTGATCGAAACGGCTTTCGATGACGCCAAGAAAGCGCGCTTGGCCGTGCTGATCGCCGAGCATCCGGGCGCCACGACGTTCGGCGAAACCGGCATGGACGAGACCCACACGGCGATGCGCGAGGAGATGCGCAAGTTCGCCGAGGAGCAGGTGCTCCCCCATGCGCATGGCTGGCACCTCGAAAACGAGTATATCCCGCTCGACGTGATCGCTCAGATGAGCGCCATGGGCGTGTTCGGGCTGACGATCCCGGAAGCCTACGGCGGCATGGGCCTCGGCAAAGAGGCGATGTGCGTCGTCTCGGAGGAATTGTCGCGCGGCTACATCGGCGTCGGCTCGCTCGGCACACGCTCCGAGATCGCGGGCGAACTGATCCTGCAGAACGGCACCGAGGCGCAGAAGCACAAGTACCTTAAGAAGATCGCGACCGGCGAGATCCTGCCGACCGCCGTATTCACCGAGCCGAACACGGGCTCCGATTTGGCCTCGTTGAAGACGCGCGCGGTGAAGCATGGCGACATCTACAAGGTGTTCGGCCAGAAAACGTGGATCACGCATCCCGTGCGCGCCGACATGATGACGCTGCTGGTGCGCACCAACCCGAACGAGAAGGGCTACAAGGGCCTCTCGATGTTCCTGGCGGAGAAGTCGCGCGGTACCGACGAAAACCCGTTCCCGGCGCCCGGCATGTCCGGCGGCGAGATCGAGGTGCTCGGCTATCGCGGCATGAAGGAGTTCGACATCTCGTTCGACGGCTTCGAGGTGCCGGAGTCGCAGTTGCTCGGCGCCGCCGAAGGCCAGGGCTTCAAGCAGCTGATGGCGACGTTCGAGAGTGCGCGCATCCAGACGGCGGCGCGTGCGGTCGGCGTCGCGCAGTCGGCGCTGGATCTGGCACTGAAGTACGCGCTCGATCGCCAGCAGTTCGGCAAGGCGATCTACGCGTTCCCGCGCGTCGCCAACAAGATCGCGATGATGGCGGTCGAAACGATGGTGGCGCGGCAGATCACGTATTTCGCGGCGCGCGAGAAGGACCAGGGCCGCCGCTGCGATCTCGAAGCCGGCATGGCCAAGCTGCTGGCGGCCCGCATCGCCTGGGCCAACTCCGACAACGCCGTGCAAATTCACGGCGGCAACGGTTTCGCGCTCGAGTATCCGATTTCGCGCGTCCTCTGCGATGCACGCATTCTCAACATCTTCGAGGGCGCAGCCGAGATCCAGGCGCAAGTGATCGCACGGCGCTTGCTGGAGGGCGCGAATTGAGGGGAATGCCGATGTGTGTTGCGCCCGTTCAACAGTGAGAAACAGCACACGAGATGACGGCTGGCCGTAGATATGCTATCTGTACACATGCCTGATAAAACAATTGCGCAAAAGTCTGCTGACTTTGGAGAGACTACAGCGGAGTCATTGCTGGCGTCCGTCGACGTGACGGATGCAACCGCTGAAGCTTGGCCGTCAGAGGACATCGTGGGGCAGCTATTCTGTATTTACAGCGGTGATTGCCTCGAACTTCCGGCCGACCTCAATCAACTCATTCTTGAGGGACTGCGCAATGATGCCAAGATTGTCCAAGGCGCAGCTGACGCATGGCTCGACGCATGCGATCACTGGCTTGCCGACCTACCCAAGGGCAAGGTCATCGTCGTCGATCTCCTGACAGGCGATTATGTGTCAGCATCGACCCGCCTCTTAGCGCTCGTGGCCTTCAAGAAGCAATTCGGGCAAGGAAAGACGGTGGGCTGGCTGCACGAAGTGGGCGGCGGCGCTGTCCTTGGGGGTGGCGTTGCCTAGCGTAGTTGGAAGTGTCGACGAGCGATGCAGACGCGTTGTACGTATCGAACTGCCAGGACGCGACAATGATTTTCTTGCCGTCGTCGACACTGGCTTCAATGGCGAATTGTTCATGGCTGCTGTCGATGCTGGGGCGCTCGGTTTGCCATCGACTGGTGTGCGATCGTCTGCGGAAGTTGCTGGCGGGGAGCGTCAGCACGTCGAGGAAGCAATCGCAATCATCCCGTGGATGGGCCGTGAGCATCGTATCGAAGTGCTCCTCGGATTGGCGCCGCAACAACCCAAACGGGCCGACGACCCCATTGCACTCATCGGCACACGACTGCTTGAACCTCACCTGCTCATGATCGATTACGCTTTCGGAACGGTAGAGATCGAAGCGCAACTTTGATCGCTGCAGGGATGACGCATCTTCGACTCAGCGGCCCCCGACTGTTGGTGGAATGAAGGTTGGCCGCGGTCAACGGAGTTCCAGGTCTCGTTGTGATGGATACCCGATGCCCCGCTCCTCGAAACCACAGCGACATGAGACGATAGCGCTGGTCCTGCAGGGCGGCGGGGCTCTCGGCTCTTATCAAGGCGGCGTTTACGAGGCTTTGGATCGCGCGGGTCTGCGGCCGGATTGGATTGCCGGCATCTCGATTGGTGCCATCAACGGCGCGATCATTGCAGGCAATACCCCGGAACGCGTCGTCGAGCGGCTGCATGAGTTTTGGTCGCGGGTCTCATCGAGCGTCACACCGCTGCCGATGTTCGAGGAAATGCTGGAGACGGCTTTCAACCCGACGGCGGCTGCGACAACAATCATGTTCGGCGCACCGGGCTTCTTCAAGCCGCGCATGATCAATCCATTTGCGCCAACGAGCAGCGCCGACATCAGCTTCTATGACACCGCCGACCTCAAGGCTACTCTCGAGCGGCTCGTTGATTTCGATCGTATCAACACACGCGCGGCCGGCTGCATCCGTCTGAGCGTCGGCGCCGTCAATATTCGCACCGGCAACTTCGCCTATTTCGACAGCCGCAAAGGTCGCATCGGCCCCGAGCACATCATGGCGAGCGGCGCACTGCCGCCGGGATTGCCGCCGGTGGAGATCGACGGGGAAGCTTATTGGGATGGCGGCCTCGTGTCGAATACACCCTTGCAACATGTGATCGACGAAGACGGCGCGGAGGACCTCGTCGCATTCCAGGTCGATCTCTTCAGCGCGCGCGGCCCGATGCCGGCAAACTGGGTGGAGGCCTCCGAGCGCGAAAAGGACATCCGCTATTCGAGCCGGACGCGGCTCAACACCGATGTCATGAAGCAGCGACAGGAAATCGGCGCTGCGGCGCAACGGCTGATGGCCGCCTTGCCGCCGAAGTGGCGCGACAATTCCGATCTCGTGTTTCTGACCAATCAGGCCTGCGAACGCTCGATGACGTTCGTGCATCTCATCTACCGGGGCAAGCACGCAGGCGGATTCTCGAAGGACTACGACTTCTCGCGCAGCTCGATCGAGGCACACTGGGCATCAGGTGTCGAAGACGCCGAGGCAGCTCTGATCGACCCGGCATGGCTGCGGCGCGGTATTCCCAGCCGCGGCTCGGTCACGGTCCTCGATCACGCGGCTGCCCCGGCCGTGAAAGACGGCAAAAAGCCCAAGAAGGAAAAGCCATGATACTGCAGTCGTGGCCCAAGTCACTTCGGCTAGTTAGTCCATCGAACCACGCCGGCATTTCCAGCTCGCCGGCCGCCTGCCGCCAGAGCTATTCTCGCACCAGCGAAACGCGAAGGGATTGAACTGATGGCCATCGAAGGCGCACCGCACTTTGGCTTCACCGAGCAGCAGCTGGCTGAGATGCCGACCGTCTATCGGAGCGACCTGTTCAAAGGTCGCGTCGTCGCTGTCACAGGTGCCGGTAGTGGCTTTGGCATGGCGATCGCCTGCCTCTTTGCGAGACTTGGCGCCGACGTTGCCATTTCGGGCCGCAACGTCGAACGGCTGGCCAAGGCAGAAGTGTTCTTCAAGCAGTTCGGCGGTCGCGTCCTGTCCCGGACCTTCAACATTCGCGATGCCGAGGCAGATGCCGCGTTCATCGGCGATGTCTGGTCGCAGCTCGGCCGCCTCGATGTCCTGGTGAACAATGCCGGCGGCCAGTTCCCGCAGGCGGCCCTGGACTTCAAGGTGAAGGGCTGGAACGCGGTCATCGACAACAACCTGAACGGCACCTGGTACATGATGCAGGCCGCCGCCCGCGCCTGGGTCGAGCACAAAGCGCACGGCAACATCATCAACATCACGGCTGATGTCTGGCGCGGCATGCCGGGTATCGCGCATACGGCGGCGGCGCGAGCCGGCGTCATCTACGCCTCGAAAAGCGTCGCCGTCGAATGGGCGCCTTATGGCATCCGTGTCAATTGCATCGCGCCCGGCTGCCTCGAAACCTCCGGCTTCGCGCACTATCCGCCGGAAGGCGCCAAGACGTATCTCGATGCCAACCCGCTGCGCAAAACCGGTGACGCCTGGGACGTGGCGGAAGGCTGCGTCTATCTCGGCGCGCCGTCAGGCAAGTTCATCACCGGCGAGGTGCTGACCATCGATGGCGGGCAGCAATGCTGGGGCGATCCCTGGCCGCAGGGCCGGCCCGACTACTTCAAGGTCGAATAACCCCCACCCGACCATTGTTCCAAAAAGGTGCGCCCGTTTAGGGGATCGTTAAACCCGCTGGCCGATAGTGGCTGCAATCCCATCGGGACTTGGGCGGGCCGACACCAGTCGGCAATCGCACGGCCGGGTGGGTGAGTGACTGTCCGTCAAGCCAAGGTGCATCGTCCATGGCCGTCCAATCCGCGCCCCAAGCGTACCGCGCGCAAGCGCTCGCCAGCCGCATTACGCCGGATCGCCGCCGCCACAAGCGCGTCGCCGTCACCCTGCTCGGCCGCTTCATGCGCGCCAACAAGCAGGAATATCCCTGCAAGCTCTACGACATCTCGGTCGGGGGCTGCGCCATGATGGCACCGGTCGAAGTCGAACTCGGCGAGCGCATCGTCGCGTATTTCGACCACATCGGCGGCCTCGAAGGCAAAGCTGCCCGGGTCTATGACGGCGGCTTCGCCCTCCAGTTCGAAGCCACCCAGCATCGCCGCGAGAAGCTCGCAGCCCAGCTCACATGGCTGATCAACCGGCATCATCTCAAGGGCATCGACGAGCGTCGTCACGAGCGCATCGTGCCGAAGAACGGCTCGTCGAGCATCAAAGTCGGTGATACCGCACTGCCCTGCCAGATCCTCGACGTCTCGATTTCCGGCGCGTCGATTGCGACCGAGGCTCGTCCGCCGATCGGCGAGGAAGTCCTGCTCGGCAAACTGCGCGGCCGCGTCGTTCGCTACCACGCACACGGGATCGGCGTGCAGTTCATCGACATTCAGGCGCCAACGGCACTGCGCCGCTACTTCGGCTGACCCCGGCCAACGCGGCTATTGGTTCGAGCAACCCGCACGGGCGGAGAATGAATGGTTGATCCATTCTTTCTTCGGATGGAATGTTTTTGCCGAAATTCGCAAAAACAAAAATTAAAACACGAACGTGCGCACTGAGAGTTCCCAAGACGTCTGATGGTAAAAGTAACGAATGGGCCTGGGGTAGCGTCATGTTGCGCAAAATAGTGACAGTATTCGCAATCGGTATTTGTTTCAGCGCTGATATCGCAGCTGCAAACACCAGCAAGCCGCACCGCGGTCAGGACAGCACCAATCCGTTCATGCGGATCTATGGTCCGACGCTGCCGCCTTACGGTTTTGTCCGCTTCTGCGAGGTGTTTCCGAGCGAATGCCAGCAAGGCCCTCTCGAAGAGGCGCGCTTCGTTGCCTCGCCCGCACGCATGAAACAGCTCGACGATATCAATCGTCACATCAACAAGGTGATCGAGCCTGCCACCGACATGGAGCTGTACGGCGAGACCGAGCGCTGGACCATTCCAACGACCAAGGGCGATTGCGAAGATTATGCCCTGCTCAAGCGGAAAATGCTGATCGAGCGCGGCTGGCCGGCTTCCGCCTTGCTGATGACGGTCGTTCGTGACGAGAAAGGCGAAGGTCATGCAATTCTGACGGCGCGCATCGCCCAGGGTGATTTCATTCTCGACAACAAAAATGACGAGATCCGTCCCTGGAGCAAATCGCGCTACCAGTTCGTCATGCGTCAGTCCTACATCGACCCGCGCGTCTGGGTCTCGCTCGACCCGAAGGATGCCGCGACCCCGACGCCGCTTGCCGTCATCCGCAGCGACGCGATCCGCAGCAACCATTGAAGCACCGTCGCGTCGCGCGTCGATGCAACAGGCGGACCGCTCTTGCCGCCGGATTGCACCGCTCGCGCGCCTCATCGGCGCAATACGCCTCTGAAGGAGAGGCTATTGCGCCCTACGCACCACCACTCACGCTTTTGCACTTCCCGGTGGTTGCGCGAACGCACCCGGCGGCTTCGGAAACGCATGGCGTGCCGTCTCGAACGCGCGGCCGATCCGCAGGGCCAGTGCATCGTCGAGATGACGCACGACGATCTGCAGGCTCATCGGCAGGCCGCCCTTCGACAGTGCCGTCGGCAGAGCCAGCGCCGCGAGGTTCAGGTAGTTCACCCACCGCGTGTGCGCGGCCATAGGCGACTTCGCCTCGTCGACCTCGGCAACGGCGATCGCCGGGAACGGGATCGTCGGCAACAGGATCGCGTCGAGCCGATCGAAGGTGCGATGGAAGCCGGCAATCGCCTGCCGCTGCGCCGCGATGCGGGCGATGTAATCCGCCGCCGAGACGGTCTTGCCGCCGAGCATGCGCGTGCGGATCGGGTCGGCGAGGCCGGACTTCGGGTCTTCGACGAAGTGGCGGTAGTAGGCGTAGGCCTCGGGCGCGATGATGTCGCCGCACTTGGCGCCTAGCGTTTCCAGCGACTCCGGCAGCTTGATCGGATCGATGCGCGCGCCGAGATCGGCGAGTAGCTTAAGTGCGGCGTCGAAATCGGCGCGAACCTCGGGTGTCGTCAGCGCCATATCGGCGTCGGCGATGCGGCCGAAACGCATGCCGGAAATGCCCCGCTCGAGGTCCGGCATCGGGTCGGCGGCGCGGATGCCGTCCGTCGTCGGGTCGTCGGGATCGTGGCCCTGCAGGGCCACGAACATGCGCGCGGCCATCGTTACGTCCTGCGCGATGGGGCCGATCGAGTCGAGCGTGTTCGAGAGCGGCGCCACGCGCGAGCGTCCGACGCGGCCAACGGATGTCTTCAGACCGACGCAGCCACACAATGCCGCCGGAATGCGCACCGAGCCGCCCGTGTCGGTACCGAGCGCGCCCGGCACCAGATGGCCACCGACCGCGACGCCGGAGCCGGAGGACGAGCCGCCGGGAATGCGGTGCGTCTTGCGATCCCACGGGTTTTTCGGCGTGCCCACCGTGACGTTGGTGCCATAGCCGCCGAAGGCGTACTCGACCGTGTGTGTCTTGCCGGGAATGATCGCGCCGGCAGCGCGGATCCGCATCACGGCGGCGGCGTCGCGCTCGGCCGGCGGCGCTTGTTTGCGTGTCAGGGAGCCGCAACCGGAGACGACGCCGGCGAGATCGATGATGTCCTTCACCGCAATCGCGACGCCATGCAGTACGCCGCGTGCATCGCCTGCGGCCGCCTTGGCGTCGGCGAGTGCTGCTTCGGCCAGTGCCGTTTCGCGCGTGATCGCGATGAAGGCGTTCAGCGCCTTGTTCTCCTTCTCGATGTAGTCGAGCGTCTTCCTGGTTGCGGCGACGGCGGACTGGTCGGCGGCAGTCTTCGACGGCTTGGGTGTGGCCATGTTGCAGCTCGCGAGTTCGATCGAAGGGGCCCCCATGACAGCATGGCGCGGCCGTTCGCGCCAGTCCGGTCGCGCCAGTCCCGCTCGCGACAATCCGGCAAGCGACAGCCCGGCAAGCGACAGCCCGGCAGCTGGTGGTTTTGTTGCCGCTGCATCTCCAGTTGGTCGCGCCCAGGCGTGCGCCAAATTGCCTCCCGGATCGCCGCCCGGCGCGCCTTGTGCCTCCCCGTAAAGGGTGCAAAAAGGGTCGCGCGTCAAAACGTCCTGTCCGGACCAGCGCTGTGCGCGCTTATTCTCACGTTGGCGATCTCGATCACGTCAGATTGAAGAACGCCTGAATGAGCGCACCAAGTTCGCTTGCGGCCGGCTCCCCGTGAGGCTGCCGCCTGGATGGCGTTTCGCGATGTGCGGGGAATGATCAAGGAGGCCGCTTTGGCGTCTCAGAACGATAACAAGGGCCATGGCGGTCATGGATCTGCCGGGCACGGCACGGCTGGTCAAGCCGGGCCTGGCGGCGGCGGGCATGACGGTACGACGCGGCGCGATTTCCTGACCGTTGCAGCGGGGAGCTGGGCTGCAGCCGGCGCCGCCGCGACGCTCTGGCCACTGATCCAGCAGATGAACCCGGACGCCTCGACGCAGGCGCTTGCCTCGGTCGAAGTCGATCTGGCCCCGATCAAGGAAGTCCAGGCCATCACCATCATGTGGCGCGGCAAGCCGGTGTTCATCCGCAACCGCACCAAAGCCGAGATCGAGAAGGCCGTTGCGACCAAGATCGCCGATCTTCCAGACCAGAGCGCGCGCAATGACGGGCTGCCGGAGAAGGCACCGGCCACCGACGCCAACCGTGTCAAGAAGCCGAACTGGCTGGTTCTCGTCGGCGTCTGCACCCACCTCGGCTGCATTCCGAAGGGCCAGACCGTCGCCGACGTGAAAGGCGACTTCGACGGTTGGTTCTGCCCGTGCCACGGCTCGCACTACGACTCCTCCGGCCGAATCCGCAAGGGCCCGGCGCCGAAGAACTTGGAAGTCCCTGTGTACGAGTTCGTGTCCGATACGAAAATCAAGATTGGTTGAGGCGCGACCCATGGCAAACCACGAATCGACCTACAAGCCGTCTTCGCGCTTCGGGCATTGGATGGACGAGCGGTTGCCGCTCGTTCGCATGATGCACGGCCAGTTCGTCGACTTTCCGACGCCGCGCAACCTGAATTACCTGTGGACGTTCGGCGCCATCCTGACGCTCTGCCTTGGTGTCCAGATCCTCACCGGCGTCATCCTGGCGATGCACTACATCCCGAATGACCTGATGGCGTTCAACTCGATTGAGCACATCCGCCGCGACGTGAACTACGGCTGGCTGATCCGCAATATCCATGCGGTCGGGGCCTCGATGTTCTTTATCGCGGTCTACATTCATATCGCCCGCGGCCTCTACTACGGTTCCTACAAAGGCCCGCGCGAGGTGCTGTGGATTCTCGGCGTCATCATCTACCTGCTGATGATGGCGACCGGCTTTCTCGGCTACACGTTGCCGTGGGGCCAGATGAGCTTCTGGGGCGCGACGGTCATCACCAACCTGTTCTCGGCGCTCGACTCGGTCATTCCAGGCCTCGGCACGAAAATCGTAACCTGGCTGCTCGGCGACTACGCCGTTTCGACGTCGACGCTGAACCGGTTCTTCTCACTGCACTATCTGTTGCCGTTCGTGATCGCGGGGGTCGTCGCCCTGCACATCTGGGCGCTGCATGTCGTCGGCCAGAACAACCCGACCGGCATCGCGGTCAAGTCGAAGTCGGACAGCGTGCCGATGGCGCCGTTCGCGATCATGAAGGACCTGTTCGCGGCGTTCGTGTTCCTGATGCTGTTCGCCTGGTTCGTGTTCTACGCGCCGGACTATCTCGGTCACGCCGACAACTACGTCGAGGCGAACCCGCTGGCGACACCGCCGCACATCGTGCCGGAGTGGTACTACCTGCCGTTCTACGCGATCCTGCGCGCGGTGCCGTCCAAGCTCGGCGGTGTCGTGCTGATGTTCGGCTCGATCCTGATCCTGCTGTTCCTACCCTGGCTCGATCTCAGCCGCGTTCGTTCGGCTCGCTATCGCCCGATCTTCAAGTGGTTCCTGGTGCTGTTCTTCCTGTCGGTGATCGCGCTTGGTTATCTCGGGGCGAAGCCACCGGAGGGTGCCTACCTGATCTGGTCGCGGATCTTCACGGCCTACTACTTCCTGTTCTTCATCTTCATCATGCCGTTTGTCGGTTTGCTGGAGACGCCATCGGCGATGCCGCGCTCGATCACCGAAGCGGTGCTCGGCAAGGGAGCCGGTGGTGTGCCGGCAGGTGCCGTTTCCACGCCTGAGAAGCGCTAAGGTGCAGAGGCAATCAATGACAAAAATGCTCGTTATCAAAGCCGCTGCCGCTGCCACGCTCGGGATACTGCTCGCAGGTCCGGTTTCGGCCGCCGGCGACGGTCCTCAAATCGAACGGCAAAAGGACTGGTCCTTTTCCGGTGTTCGCGGCAAGTTCGATCGGGCGCAGTTGCAGCGCGGTTTTCAGGTCTATCAGCAAGTCTGCGCTGCCTGTCACGGCTTGAAGCGCGTCAACTTCCGGAACCTCGTCGAGGCAGGCGGGCCTGAATTCCCCGAGGAGTCCGTGAAGGGATTGGCGGCTTCGTGGCCGAACCAGATCTTCGACGGTCCGAACGATCAGGGCCTGATCGCAACGTCGAGGGGCGCCATCATCAAGCGCCCGGCGAGGCTGTCGGACCCGATCCTTGGACCCTATGACAATGAAAAGGCTGCCCGGGCCGCGCAAAATGGTGCGCTGCCGCCGGATCTGTCGCTGATCACCAAGGCACGGTCGGTGGAGTACACCGGCACGCTTTGGGCGCATCCCTTCCGCATGCTCGGCGATATCGCGAATGGCTATCAGGAAGGCGGTGCGGACTACACCTATGCTCTGTTGACCGGATACCCGAAAGACGGCGAAAAGCCACCCGCGACGGACAAGGACGGCAAGCCGTTCAAGCTTGCCGATGGCATGAACTACAACAAGGCTTTCCCTGGCAACCAGATCGCGATGTTGCCGCCTCTGATAGCGGGCATGGTCAAGTACCAGGACTCAGGCACACCGGCGACGATCGAGCAGTATGCCAAGGACGTGACCGCATTCCTGATGTGGGCTGGCGATCCGAAGCTCGAAGAACGCAAGTCGATGGGCTGGAAGGTGATGCTGTATCTGCTCATCACCACGCTGCTGCTGTACTTCGCAAAAAAGCGACTCTGGTCGAGCCTGCATTGACGGATCAACCGTTTGAGAAACACAAAGCCCGCGGCTGACCCGCGGGCTTTTTGCATGGGTGCCTGTAGCGCGCCTCGTTGTTGCCGTCGTCCCTCAACGCCCCCGCGACGCAACCGTCGGCCTCGCTGGCCGTTGCCGCGGCGCCACCGCCTGCTGGATCGCTTTGTCCTCGGCGCCGCGCGCACACATCGCCGCCGCCGGTAGCGTGTGATGTGCAACGCCGTGCATCAGCTCACCCTCACCAGAAACCTCGATCGCGGTCGCATGGTGGCCAAGTGCCCGCACCCGCTCGGCGAACCGGCGCTGCTGCGGGAAGGGCGTGCGTGTATCGGTCGGGTCACCGAGAACGAAGATGCGGCGACCCTGGCGGCGCTCGATCCAGTCGAGGCGGTCGGTCGGGTCGAACAAGAGGACCTGCAGCAACGCCGGCTTGATGTCAGTCAGGCGCTCGCGAACGCGGTGTGCATGCTCGATCTCGACGACGGAGAGCAGTCCGGATCCAAGCACCACGCACGAGACATCACGACGACCGAGCGTCAGCAGCGCCGCGCCGACCGTCGAGCCACCGGACTGGCCAGCCAGCACGATGTCGTCGATTTTCAACCGCGCCTTCACGGCATCGACGGCGGCGTTCATGGTCAGCATTTCGCCGGCTGAGCGGCGCGATGCGTGATTGCCGGACGAGCCGAACAGGCCAGGCCTGGCAATGAACACGAAGCGGACGCCGTGGCGCTCGGCGAGGTGGCTGAACACCTGGCGCATGTTGGCGAGGTATTTCGGCGCATAGTTGGGTTTCAGGGCGTCGGCTGCCGGAACATCACCCTCGAAGTAGATCACGGCCGGGCCGTCTTGCGCACGGCGAGGGGTGGCGTAGTAGGCGACGCAAGCCGTGCCAAGGTCGTGGCGGACGAAGACGCGGTCCGGCACGGCCTCGCAGAGCAGTTTGGAATTTCCTTCGGCAGCAAGTTGTGTCACGTGCTCGGCGGCGGTCGGCGCCGTGGGCCGCGTGATCGTCGGGGCGCCGGTCGCGGCCGCCGGCTGGGCTTGCTGCTGGCGGGGGTGGCGCTGAATCTGCTGGGCCTCGGCGGCAACGGACATGGCAAACAGCGCCAGCGCCGCGGCGGGAACGCGAAGTGCTGCCGTCAATGTGCGGGGCAGGCGAACCATGGCGACCTCCGGGCTGCAGGTCCGCGTTGGCTCTCCAGCCGTTGCCGGTTCGATCCCTACGTTCTGTTCCAAAACCAAACGACGTTCGGCTTTGGTGCGGTAGCGGATCGCTGTGGCAATCGGACTTGGACTTCAGCGCGGTGACACGTGCAGCACTGCAATCCGGATGCCGGGCGCCGTCGGCTGATCCGACCCGGCGGGCCACGCCGCTTTACAGGCCGGGTGCGCGCGGTATGGTGCGCCGCACATTGGCCCGACATTGGCCCAATGCGAGGCAAGCAGCATGACCAAAACGGTTCTCGGCATCATCGGCGGCAGCGGGCTCTACGATCTGCCGGCATTCGAACAGCCGCGCTGGGTGAGTGTTGCGTCGCCCTGGGGCAAGCCCTCCGACGACATTCTGTTCGCGGAGGTGGATGGACTGCCGATCCGCTTCCTGCCGCGGCATGGACGCGGCCACCGCATTCCGCCGTCCGCCATCAACTACCGCGCCAACATCGACGCGATGAAGCGCGCCGGCGTGACAGATCTCGTCTCGGTCTCGGCCTGCGGCTCGCTCAAGGAAGAGTATCCGCCCGGCCATTTCGTGCTGGTCGACCAGTTCATCGATCGTACGTTCGCGCGTGAAAAAAGTTTCTTCGGCACGGGCTGCGTTGCCCACGTTTCGCTGGCCGATCCGGTCAGTCCGGCGCTCGCCGACGAGATCGCCAAAGCAGCCGCAGCCGAAAATATCGCAATGACGCGCGGCGGCACTTATATCGTCATGGAGGGGCCGCAGTTCTCGACGCGCGCTGAGTCGAACCTCTATCGGCAGTGGGGCTGCGATGTGATCGGCATGACCAACATGCCGGAAGCCAAGCTCGCCCGCGAAGCCGAGATCTGCTACGCGACCGTCGCCATGGTTACTGATTACGACTGCTGGCACGCGGACCACGCTGAAGTCGACGTTGCCGCCGTCATCAAGGTGCTGAAGGCCAACGTCGCCACGGCGCAGCGGCTGGTGACACGGCTCGCCCGAACGTTCCCGCGCTTGCATCCGAATTGCCCGATCGGCTCCGACCGCGCACTCGACGTCGCCATCATCACACCGCCCGAAGCGCGCGACCCGGCCCTCCTCGCCAAGCTCGACGCAGTCGCCGGCCGTGTGCTGGCAGCCAAGAGGAAAATGGCGTGAAATTGTAACTGCAACTCAACGGTTGGTAGAAAACATACTCGGGGGAGCGGCGCGACGGGGCCGTTGCACGCAATCCGGATTTCTGCGGTGGATCGACCCCGTCGCGCCACTGCACACAACCGGGGTGGGCCCCGTTTTCCGACGGTCCGATCGCCTTGTCCGCCGCTGATCCCACGGCGGACTTTTGCTCCGGGTTTTCCCGGTCGGGCGTCGTTCCCGCGGTTTCTGAGGTCGCGGGCCTATCGGGTGTGCTGCCCTCCCATTCCAAGATCCCAGCTCGAGCCTGGAACCCCCGAGACCGGGATGGCATGGCACAAAGTAAGCTGCGCCCGGGTCATGGGGGATAACTTTGCGATGCCGGATCGACAATTTGGCTGCGCGCGATCTTCCGATGGGCACAAATGCCCCGCGTTTGTCTGTTTGCAGTGCCGGAGCCAAGCTGCTATGAGACCGCTCCATGCATCCGGTTGGGAGCGCTTCGCGCGCCGTGCCGGGGTTATGTGGTTGGTGCCGCAATGTGGTGCCGTCCGGTTGCGCTCTTCGTCTATCGGTTAGGACGCTAGCCTTTCACGCTGGAGAGACGGGTTCGACTCCCGTAGAGCGCGCCAATTCATTGAAATATAATATATTTTACCCCACAAACACTCCCCTCGCCTGCCCAAGTGTGTTGAATTTTCGTCGCCGATAGCGGCGAAACGACGCGAATGCCATGCCAGCCACAAAACCAGGACCGAGAGGAGTCGCCCCTAACGCACTCCGTCCTGCAGCCCGACTGAAACGAGAGAACGAACGGTGTACCCCGGTCGGTGGCGGGTGATTGCCGAGCGCGAGGGCACGTCCGGCTTTCGTTCGGCGCATAGTTTGCGTGGCACGACGCTCTCACTCATAACCTGAAGGTCGTTGGTTCAAATCCAGCCCCCGCAACCATTACAAGCCACTGAAAACACTGACAAATTAAGAGCCGCCTTCGGGCGGCTTTTTCGCGTTCATGGCTCCGGGGTCCCACTGGGGTCCCAGACCTGGGACCCCGCGCACGGCGGGTCCATCACGGTACGAAGCAGGCCTTTGAAGGCTGGCCGGCCACGCTGCGTTGAGCTTGGCTTCGACGCACGCGAGAGTTGCAGCAGCCAGCCCGCTC